>NZ_JBIAGA010000002.1:76279-565756 GCF_042869555.1 Nocardiopsis sp. NPDC006938
CACGGCAGCGCGTGGGTCTGCGGGGGGTCGGCGGGCGGCCCCCGCGGGGGCGGGGGGGGGGGGGTTGGGGTGGGGGGGGGCCGCCGGGGGGCCCCCCCCCCCGGGGCCCCCCCGCGACGCTGTCGTGCGGGGCCTCCCCAGACCTGAACGGCCCGAGAACCGAATGGAGAGTGCACCGATGGGTGAACGTCGACCGGTGACCGATCGGCTTCCGACCTTCCCGTGGGACCGACTGGCGCCCTACAAGAGAACGGCCGCCGCCCATCCGGACGGGATCGTCGACCTGTCGGTCGGTACCCCCGTCGACCCGGTGCCCCCGAACCTGCGCGCGGCTCTGGCCGACGCCTCCGACTCGCCCGGCTATCCGCTGACCTGGGGCACGCCCGAACTGCGCGCGTCCATCCAGGACTGGTTGGAGCGCCGACACGACGTGCGGGTCGCGGACGGAGCGGTGCTGCCCACGGTCGGCTCCAAGGAACTGGTGGCGTGGCTGCCGACCCTGTTGGGTCTGGGCCCCGGCGACACCGTCGTGCACCCCGAGCTCGCGTACCCGACCTACGACGCGGGCGCGCGCGTCGCGGGCGCCACCCCGGTGGCCTCGGACAGCCTCACCGCTCTCGGCCCGGCCGACGTCAAGCTCCTGTGGGTCAACTCGCCCGCCAACCCCACCGGCCGGGTTCTCGGCAGGGACCACCTGCGCAAGGTGGTCGAGTGGGCGCGCGAGCGCGGCACGATCGTGGCGTCCGACGAGTGCTACCTGGACCTGGGCTGGGAGGACGCCGAGCCCGTCTCGATCCTGCACCCGGACGTGTGCGGCGGGTCCCACGCGAACCTGCTCGCCCTGCACTCGCTGTCCAAGCGCTCGAACCTGGCCGGGTACCGGGGCGCCTTCGTCGCGGGCGACCCCGACCTGGTGGCCGAGCTGCTCGCGGTGCGCAAGCACGCGGGCATGATCGTCCCCGCTCCCGTGCAGGCGGCCATGCGGGCGGCGTTGGACGACGACGCCCACGCCGCGGAGCAGAAGGAGCGCTACCGGGCCCGCCGCACGCGGCTGCGCGCGGCGTTCGAGGGCGCGGGCTGGAGCGTGGAGCACTCCGACGCGGGTCTGTACCTGTGGGCCAGCCACCCCGACCACGACGCGTGGGGCGCGGTCGCGGCGCTGGCCGAGCGCGGTGTGCTGGTGGCTCCCGGAGCCTTCTACGGTCCGACCGGTGAGCGCCACGTCCGGGTGGCCTTCACCGCCACCGACGAACGGGTCGGCGCCGCGGTCGCCCGCCTGGCCGAGTGACGGAAAGGGGGGCGGCCGGTCGGCCGCACCCCCTGGTGCGGGGGAGCGCGTCCCCGAGGGGCGCGCTCCACGCCGTGACGCGTCCCGGACGAGCACGCCCGGGCCGCCACCTACCTCAGGACGACGCGGCCGCCGGTGTCCTGGTCGCGGTCCCCGATCTCGGTCCACGCCTGGGCCCCGTCCATCCCGTCCGAGGCGCGCCACCGCTGGTCCCCGTACGTCACCGACGTGATCCCGTACCCCTCGGCGTGCACGACCGCCCACTGGGCCATCGCCCAGCCGAGGTCGCCGGTCCGGGGTTGCTCCCCCTCGGGGACGGGCAGCTCCGCCGGGTCGGTGCCGAAGACCCGGGCCATCTCCTCCTGGGCCCCGGCGACGTCGGCCTCCCCGGTACGCAGCGCCTCCACGGTCTCCTCGTCGAACCAGCAGGTCACCATGCCCCCGCCGCGACCGCCGAAGGCCTCGGCCATGTCGGCGGACAGGTCCTCGTGCTGGTCGTAGGCGAATCCGTGGGCGCTGCGCTGGACGCTCTGGGCCGCCTCGTAGACGGGCAGGTCCTCCCACCCTCCGACCTCCACCAGCTCGTCGTAGAACGAACGGCTGGAGTAGACGGGGTCCAGGATCTCCTCCGGCTCACCCCACTCCTGCGAGGGGCGCTGCTGGAACAGGCCGAGGGAGTCGCGGTCGCCGTACTCCACGTTGTAGAACGTGGACTCCTGCCACACCGTCGCGAACGCCACCGTCACCGCCTCCTCGGGCAGATCGCGGCTGAAGGCGACACCGCCCACGGTGGCCGCGTTCGCCGCCTGGGTGATCTCCATGTCGTAGCGGCCCTCGGCCAGCTGGAGGCGGCAGCCCGGGTCGGGCCGCTCGCGTGTGTCCAGCGGCTCGAACGTGGTCATCACGTAGTAGCCCCCGGCCACGAACAGTCCGCAGACGAAGGTGAGGATGAGGAGGATCTTGGCGAACGCGGAGAACGTCCTGCGTTTACTGGGCACGGGCGAACCAAGGGTCGGCGACGGGTGGAGCGCACCGGTCGCGGACTCGAGGGGAGGTCCGAGGCGGTGTGCTGGGCGCGCCGGGCCCCTTGCGGAGGCGGTCCCCGGACGGGCCTCGGCGAAAGTGTAGTCTGCGCCGCGATCACTCCTGGGAACGCCGCCCGGGGCGTGTGTTCCAGGGCTGTTCGGGGCCGCTGCGCGTGGTCGGCACGAGTGGCCAACGGCTCACGCGGAGCGGGCGGGGCGCAGACGACCCACCCCGGGCGAGCGGCTAACGTGGGTTCACATGACCAGCTCGTACACCAGCCCGCTGCCCGACCAGATCGACGAACTCTGGGAGCGGCGCTCCGAACTGACCCCCGACCACTCCGAGGCGCGCGCCGTCATCACCGGCGCCATCGACCAGATCGACGAGGGCAAGGCCCGCGTGGCCTTCGTCGACCCGGCCACCGACGACGTGGTGGTCGACGAGCGCGCCAAGCGCTCCATCCTCCTCGGCTTCAAGGTCCTGGACATGAAGGAGTCGCACGTCGGCGACTTCTACCACCACGACCGCATGCCGCTGAAGACCCGTTTCGACGGGGTCCGCGTCGTCGCGGGCGCCATCGCCCGCTGGGGCTCGTTCCTGGCCCCGGGCGTCGTGCTCATGCCGTCCTTCACCAACATCGGCGCCTACGTCGGTTCCGGCACCATGGTCGACACCTGGGCCACGGTCGGCTCCTGCGCGCAGATCGGCGAGAACGTCCACCTGTCCGGCGGCGTGGGTGTCGGCGGCGTCCTGGAGCCCCCGCAGGCCTCCCCGGTGATCATCGAGGACGACGCCTTCCTGGGCTCGCGCAGCATGGTCGTCGAGGGCGCCCGCGTGCGCAAGGGCGCCAAGCTCGGCGCCGGCACCATCCTCACCTCGTCCACGCGCGTCTTCGACGCCGAGACGGGCGAGGAACTGGCACGCGGCGAGGCCCCGGCGTGGTCGGTGTGCGTGACCGCCAACCGCACCAAGAGCTTCCCCGGCGGCGACTTCGGCATGCCCGTCCTGCTGGTGCTCAAGCGTCTGGAGGAGGGGCAGGAGCACGACAAGCTCGCCCTGAACGACCTCCTGCGCGAGCACGGCGTCAACGCCTAGGCTCCGTACCCGAGCGCGCACCGGCGACGGCGCGCGCGCCCGCGCACCGACGCGGGCGGGGCGTCCTCCCGTCCGGGAGGGCGCCCCGCCGTTGTTCTAGGGTGGCCATGCGCGAGACCACCCACCCACCTCACCGAAACGGGGCGACACCATGCTGGACCTGACCTCGGACGTGGCGGACCTGACCGCCGCCCTCGTGGACATCCGTTCCGAGAGCGGGGACGAGACGGCCCTCGCCGACGCGGTCGAGAACGCCCTGTCCGCCCTGACCCACCTGACCGTGACCCGGGACGGCGACGCCGTCGTGGCCCGCACGGACCTGGGCCGAGGCCGCCGCGTCGTGGTCGCCGGACACCTCGACACCGTCCCGATCGTGGACAACGTCCCCTCCCACGTGGACGGCGATCGCCTGTACGGCTGCGGCACCACCGACATGAAGTCGGGTGTGGCCGTCCAGCTCAAGCTGGCCGCGCTGGTCACCGAGCCGGTCCACGACGTCACGTACGTCTTCTACGACAACGAGGAGGTCGACGCGGTCCGCAACGGCCTCCTGCGCCTGAGCCGGAACCACCCGGAGTGGCTGGCCGGGGACTTCGCGATCCTCATGGAGCCCACCGACGGCGTCATCGAGGGCGGCTGCCAGGGCACCATGCGCGTGGACGTCACCGCCTACGGCAAGCGGGCCCACAGCGCGCGGTCGTGGAAGGGCGAGAACGCCATCCACAAGGCGGGCGCGATCCTGGACGTGCTGCGCGCCTACACCCCCCGCCAGCCCGAGGTCGAGGGTCTGACCTTCCACGAGGGGCTCAACGCCGTGTACGTCGAGGGCGGCGTGGCCGGAAACGTCATTCCGGACGAGTGCGTGGTGCGGGTGAACTACCGGTACGCGCCGGACCGGTCCCCGGCCGACGCCGAGGCGCACCTGCGCGAGGTGTTCGCGGGCTTCGAGGTGACGGTCACCGACTCCTCCGCCCCGGCCCGCCCCGGCCTGGACGACCCCTCGGCGGCGGCGTTCGTCACCGCGGTGGGGGAGGGGCGGGCGCGCGCCAAGCTGGGCTGGACCGACGTGTCCCGCTTCTCGGAGCTGGGCGTGCCCGCCGTGAACTACGGGCCCGGCGACCCCATGCTGGCCCACACGCGCGACGAGTACGCGAGCATCGCGCAGATCCGCGAGGCCGAGGAGCGCATGGTGGCCTGGCTCACCGGTCGACGCTGACCGAGGGGGCCCGAAGGGGTGACGCCGCGCACCGCGCACCGCCCACCAGGAGTTTCCGCCCTGGTGGGCGGTTCCGTGTCCGCTACCGGTCACCGGGCCGACACGCGTCGTTCGGGTGTGGGGCGGCCACGGGTGGATAGCTTTACGACATGACGGAAGAAGAGAACGTGAGGCGTGCCGGACCGCTCACCTACCGCGGCCGCGCGATCCCCGACACCACCACGGACCAACGGCTCCTCGACCGGCGCGGCCCCGCCGACTGGGTGCACACCGACCCCTGGCGCGTGCTGCGCATCCAGTCGGAGTTCGTCGAGGGCTTCGGCCTGTTGTCCGAGCTCCCCTCCGCCGTGAGCGTGTTCGGTTCGGCGCGGATCAGGCCGGGCACCGAGTTCTACGAGCTGGGCGTGCGGGTGGGTGCCAAGCTGGCCGAGGCCGGGTACGCGACGATCACCGGCGGCGGCCCCGGGATGATGGAGGCGGCCAACAAGGGCGCCCAGCAGGGCGGCGGGCTCTCGGTGGGCCTGGGCATCGAGCTCCCCTTCGAGCAGTCGCTCAACCCCTACATCGACATGGGGATGACCTTCCGGTACTTCTTCGTCCGCAAGACGATGTTCGTGAAGTACTCGCAGGCCTTCGTGGTGCTGCCGGGCGGGTTCGGCACCCTCGACGAGCTGTTCGAGGCGATCACGCTCGTGCAGACCAAGAAGATCACCCGGTTCCCGGTGGTGCTGATCGGTACCGAGTTCTGGGGCGGTATGCGGAGCTGGGTGGAGGACAGCCTGCTCAAGCACGGCCTGATCGCGGACCACGACATGGAGCTGTTGTACGTGACCGACGATCCCGACGAGGCGGTGCACATCGTGAAGCAGGCGCACCTGCACCTGGAGAACCGGTTCGAGCGCGACGAGCCCGGACCGGCCAGCTAGACCCGAACGGGGCCCGGACCGGTCCCGTGGGTCCGGCCCCCCCGGACCGGAGGGCGGTCCGGAACCCGCGCCGCTGCGCCCCGGCCCCCGGCGCGCCTCAGGCCAACCCCCTGCGCGCGGCGGCGGGCGGACGTTCGCCGCGCACCGACGCGACCATGTCCAGGGCCCGCCCGACCCGCTCGGGGTGGGCGGTGACGAACACGCGCGCTCCCGCCCAGGCGTACAGGCTCGCCAGGGCCACCTCCTCGGCCGCCGCGACCGGGACCGCGCCCGCGATGCCCGGCGGGGCCGGGGGCAGGTCCGTTCGCGGCTCCTCGCCCTCCGGCGGCGTGCAGCGGACCAGGACGGAGTGGCCCTCGGCCGCCAGCTCCTCGACCCGGGCGACGGGCGGACGGTGACCGGCGTCGACCGTCCACGGTGTCGCGGGCGCGCCGTCTCCGGCGGGGGGAGCGCAGGGGGCGTCCCCTGCGGCGGGCGCCTCCGGGGGCGTCAGGACTCGGAAGGGTGCGTTCGACACCCGCAGAGTCTCCCACGCCCGGCGCTCCCTCGGGAGCGCGGCGGTGTGGCACGATCGGTCCCGTGCCTTTCTTCATCATGATCCTGGTCGCCGCAGCCGCTCTCGCCGTCCTCGTCGGAGTGGTCTTCGTCGTGCTCGGCAAGGGCGGTCAGCTCGCCCGGTTCGAGGCCGACTTCCCCCCGCTCGACCTGCCCGAGGGGCGCCCGGTGGGCTCCCGCGACCTGGCCGGTCTCCTGGTCCCCCTGTCGATGTGGGGGTACCACGTGCGGGCGGTCGACGAACTGCTGGTGCGGCTCACCGCGACCCTGCGCGAACGCGAGGAGCGGATCGAGGACCTGGAGTGGCGGCTGGCCCGGCTGGACCCGTCCTACGTGCCCCGGGGCACGGGACCGCGTCCGGGCGCGTACCTGCCCGGCCAGGACGAGCTCGACGGCTCTCCGGAGGGGGAGGTGGCGGAGGGTGTGAGGCTGGTCCCGGCCCCCATGGCGCACCGCGCGTCGGACTACGCGCCGGATCACGCCCCGGAGGAGGCCGGTGCCGCCGACCACCGCGTGGCGACCGCCGAAACCTCCCCCGAATATCTGTCCGAAACCACCCCCGAGGCGGGGTGGGAGTCCGCCGCGGAGTCGGTCGCCGGGGCCGCTCCGGAGGCGGGTGACACCCCGGTGGGCGGGCGCGGCGACGACCGCCCCTGACCCCCTACGAGGACCCCGTGGCGTCCCGGCGCGCCCGGGCCGGCTATGCCGTGCATCACATCCGTCTCGCCCTTCTTGGTCGGATGTGGTGCGTTCGGGTGTTCTATTCTCGGTCGCTGTACATGCGTACCCCCTGCTCCGCCGGAGCGGGTGGACCGTCGTGAGGATGGCGAGGATGGACTCAGCACCCGAACTCCGGGCGGGCTCCGCGGGCGACCCGGGGGACGACCCCGCCCCGGGGAACCCCTCCACCCCGGTGCGCCAGATGTCCCTGTGGCCGCCGCCCCGCTCGAACCGGCACACCGGCAGGCGCCGCCGCCAGGTCGCGCGGACCGCCGTGGCCCTGGCCGCGCTGGTGCTGCTCGGCGGCGGCGGTTACGCGGCCTGGTCCCACCTGGACGGCGCCCGCGAGGACACCGTCACCACCATGTCCGACCCCGAGGCGTTCGTGGGCGCCTGGTCCGGGCGGATGAGCCAGGTCGACACGGACGGCACACCGGTCGCCGAGTGGGACGCCGAGGTGCGGATCGAGGACGGGGCCCAGCGCGGCAGCACCGCCTGGACCACCTTCTCTTGCTCCGGGACCCTGGACCTGTCGGCGCGCGACGGCGACCGCCTGGTGTACTCCTACACCGAGACCGCCGACCCGCAGGACCGGTGCGTCGACGAGTCGGAACTGACCCTGTGGCCCGGCCCGGACGGGCGGATCAACGCGGAGTGGTCCTCCGTCACCCGTGAGGGGACCCGGATGGTCTCCACGGGAATCCTGGACTGACCCGGTCGCCGTGAAGGCGCGGGGCGGCCCCGGAGCGCCCCCTTCTCGGGGCGACGGGACCGCACGGACGCGCGCGCACCGCGCGGGTTTCGGTCAAGACCGATATAACCTTACTGACCAAAGATTCCACGCCGGTGGGCGCGCACGAGAGCGCCGGGCTGTCGCCTGGCGCACACCCAGGGGTCAACCTCCGAGATAATGGTCCAGGAGTGATTCCCGACCCCCGAGCCACGCGGGCGCGAGTCACACGGAACCGGCGGACGGTTCCGGAGCCGAGACGTACCCGCGGATCGGCGTCGGTGCTGTGGGTCGGCTCCGGCCACCTGCGAGGAACACCTAGAAAGGGGAATGGCATGGCGGCGATGAAGCCGAGGACCAGCGACGGGCCGATGGAGGTCACCAAGGAGGGTCGCGGCATCATCATGCGGGTCCCGCTCGAGGGCGGCGGCCGTCTGGTCGTGGAGCTCACGCCGGACGAGGCGACCGAGCTCCGGGACGCGCTCCAGGGTGTCGTCGGTTAGTCCGGTACCACTCGTCCCCCACCTGGGCCGGAACGCCCTGACGACCCCCGAGGTTCCACACCTCCCACCCGCGTGAACCTCCCCGAGTGAACGATTGTGAGCGGCCTGTGCCATTCGCCACGGAGATCCACCCCGTACCGGGGACCCTCGCCGATTCCACCGCGGACCTGCTGGTCCTCCCCGTACGCGCGGGCGAGGAAGGCCCCGAGGCGGTCGACGGGGTCACCGACGGCGGACTGACACAGGTCCTTCCGTCCTCGCTCGCGGACCTGTTCACGCACTACGCACTCACCGGCAAACCCGGTGAGCTCTGCCAGTTCCCGGTGTCCCGGGACGGGGGCCTGGTGCGCCTGGCCCTTCTCGGAGTCGGATCGGGTGCCCCCGACGACCTCCGGAAGGCCGGTGCCGCCCTCTCCCGGGCCGCACGGGGCAACGAGCGCGTCGCCGTGGCCTGGCCCGGCGCGGACGACGCGGCCGCCACGGCGTTCGCCGAGGGCGCCCTGCTCGCCTCCTACACCTTCACGTACAAGACCACGGCGCCCCCGAGGTCGCAGCGCCCCGCACCCGCGATCGACGTGGTCGGCGACGTCTCCGCCCTCTCCGGGCCGCTGGGTCTGGGCACCACCCTGGCCGCGGCGACCGCCCTGGCACGGGACCTGATCAACACCCCCTCGTTGACCAAGGACCCCGAGTGGATGGCCGCCCGCGCGCGTGAGACCGCCGACGGGTCCGGGCTCGGCGTGCGGGTGTGGGACGAGCGGGAGCTGGAGGAGGAGGGCTTCGGCGCCATCCTCGGCGTCGGCCAGGGCTCGTCGCGGCCGCCCCGGCTGGTGGAGCTGTCCTACACGCCGGAGAACCCCACCGCGCACGTGGTGCTGGTCGGCAAGGGCATCACCTTCGACACCGGCGGGCTCTCGCTCAAGCCCAACGACAACATGAAGCTCATGAAGACCGACATGAGCGGTGCGGCGATCGTGCTGGCCGTCCTGTCGGCGCTGTCCTCGGTGGGCGCGGGGGTCCGGGTCACCGGTCTGCTGGCACTGGCCGAGAACGCCCTGTCGGGTGACGCCACCCGCATCGGCGACGTGCTGACCACCTACACCGGCCGCACCGTGGAAGTGCTCAACTCCGACGCCGAGGGGCGCCTGGTCCTGGCCGACGCCATGGGCTACGCCAGCACCCGACTCGTCCCGGACGTCCTGGTGGACGTGGCCACCCTGACCGGCGCGGCCAAGCTCGCCCTGGGCACCGGCACGGGCGCGCTGTACAGCACCGACGACGCGGTCGCCGCCCAGATCGAGGCGGCCGGGGCCGAGGCGGGCGAGCCGCTGTGGCGCATGCCGCTCACTGAGGAGTACCTCCCGACCACCCGGTCACGGGTGGCCGACCTGGCCAACATCGGCACGCGCGGCGGCGACTTCGGTCCGGCCGGGGCCACCGACGCGGCCCTGTTCCTGCGTGAGTTCACCGGCGGCCTGCCCTGGGCCCACCTGGACATCGCCGGTCCGGGCCGGTCCATGCAGGAGAGCGGGCTGCTCACCAAGGGCGGTACGGCCTTCGCCACCCGCACCCTGCTGCGCTGGCTCGCCCAGCGGTAGCGCCTCCGGTCGGCGACGACCCGGCCGCGGGCCCGTGTGGACCCCCCTCCGCACGGGCCCGCCGCATGAGGGGCCGCGCCGGGCCCGTTCCGGGAGGCGGGCCCCGGGCCCCGCGCTGCGCGGCCCCTACGGGCGGATGGCGGCGAGCAGGCCCTCGCCGACCGGTACCAGCAGCGGGATGAACGCCTCGTCCTCCCGCATGCGCTGCATCACCTCGCGTACCGCGACCTCCGCCGCGCCCGGAACCCGCAGCGGGCTGTCCGGTTCGGGGGGCGTGGCCAGCACGGCGTTGAACACCACTACCCCGCCCGGGCGCAGCAGCCGCAGCGCCTCCTCCAGGTAGGCCGGGTACGACTCCGGGTCGGCGTCGACCGACACCATGTCGTACCCGCCGTCCGTCAGCCGGGGCAGCACCTCCAGCGCCGCTCCTCGGATCAACCGGGCCCGGCCCGCTCCGAACCCCGCCCGGGAGAACGCCGAACGCGCGTAGTCCAGGTAGGCGGCGTTGACGTCGACGGTCGTCAGGATGCCCTCGGGGATCATCCCCCTGAGCAGCCACAGGCCCGACGTGCCGCACCCGGTGCCGATCTCCACCACCGCTCGCGCCCCGATGGCCGCGGTGAGGAACCGCAGCGCGGCCCCGGTGGCGGCGTCCACGGGCGAGGCGGCGGCGCGCACCCCGGCGTCGTAGGCGTCCGCCAGCGGCCCGTCCCCCATGGCGGACTCCTCGAACCGAGCCTGCTCGGTCCGGACCCACGCGGTCCGGGCCACGCTCTCTTCTGCGCTGATGACGGCCTCCCAAGCACTGCTGAATGTCATGGCCAGGCGCTCTGACCGGGGGATCGTCACCCACCGTAGAATGGTGGTAGCGGCCAGGTATGTCCCTGTGCAGAAGACTAGCCTGATCAGGCCGCAACTCCGAGTGTGGCGGCGGGAACTTCATCGACCCCTCCGACGTTGAATCGGGATGAACGCACGTTGATCGCCACGAAGTGAACGCCCCCCGACCCAGCCCTCGCGTGGCACATCAGCGGGATGAAGGGAGCAGCGGTGCCAGAGACCGGCCCTGCCGTCGAGTTCGAGGCATGGGAACCCCCGAGCTGGGAAGAGGTCGTGCGCGTCCACTCGCCGCGCGTCTACCGACTGGCCTATCGCCTCACCGGGAACAAGCACGACGCCGAGGACCTCACCCAGGAGGTCTTCATTCGTGTGTTCCGCTCCCTCGCCAACTACACCCCCGGCACCTTCGAGGGGTGGCTGCACCGCATCACCACCAACCTCTTCCTCGACATGGCCCGGCGTAAGGCCCGCATCCGCTTCGAGGGGCTGGCCGACAACGCCGACGAACGGCTGGAGGGCCGCGAGCCCTCACCGGCCCAGCGCTACGACGACCGGCACTTCGACGCCGACGTCCAGAGCGCGCTGGACGCCCTGCCCGCCGAGTTCCGCGCCCCCGTCGTGCTGTGCGACATCGAGGGCCTCTCCTACGAGGAGATCGCGGCGACGCTCGGCGTCAAGCTGGGCACCGTACGCAGCCGTATCCACCGGGGGCGCGCCCAGCTGCGCCGCGCCCTGGAGCACCGCAGGTCCCTGGCGGCCGCGGCCGGCGCCGAGGGGGCCGACGGCGGCACCGCCAACGTCAAGCTCGGGGAGGCGGAGTGAGCAAGGACCACCTCGGGGAGCGCCTCTCGGCGCTCATCGACGGAGAGCTGGGGGCGGCCGAGCACGAGCGCGCCCTCATCCACCTGGCCAAGTGCGAGTCGTGCCGCTTCGAGGCCGACATGATGCGCAGACTCAAGCGCAGGCTCACCGGGCTCGGCGAGCCCGAACCCAGCATGGACTTCATGGGGCGCCTGATGTCCCAGCCGGGCCTGGGAGGGCCGGTCCCCGGGACACGTGATCGGGGTGATCGCGGTCCCTCGGACCCACCGCCGACCGGCCCTTTCGGCTCCAGCCCTCCGCTGGGTCACACCCGCCCGCTGGGGGGCTTCCCCACCGGCGGCCCCCTCATGTCGGGGGCGGACCGGCCGTCGTACCCGAGCGAACCGGTGCCCGAGTCCGCGCGCACCCGCCCGGGCACCGCGACGTCCGAGGACCGGCGGAAGCAGCCGCGGACCCGGCCGGAGCGGTACGTGCCGCCGAGCCCCGAACCCCGGGGTGGCGGAGACCGGTTCTCCCACCTGCTGCCGCACTTCTCCGGCGGACGCTACGCCGTCGCCGGTCTGGCGGTGGCGACGGCCCTGCTGGGGAGCGCGTTCGTGGCGGGTGGTGAGGGTGACGACGCGCCAGTGGTCGAGCCCCGCCTCGCCGACTTCGCGGTCGAGCACGCGGTGACGAGCCGCCAGATCCCGGTGGTGGAGCCGCTGCCCGCCGACCAGCCGCCGTTCGAGCCGCTGCCCGTCGCGGCGGAGGGCGCCCCCTCGGGCTCGACCGAAACGACCCGGTGAGGTCTGGCAGACCCTCTTCCGGCCCGAACCCCGCCCCCGGCCCAGTGGTGGCCGCCGCGCTCCTGTGCGCCCTGGTGCTCACCGGTGCGGTGCATCCGGACGCGACAGCGGTCCCGGCCGAGGGGGAGGACCACGGCATGGCCGTACTGGAACGCGCCTCGGAGGCCCACGGCCGCGTGCCCTACACGGCCGTGCGCGAGGTGCGCGGACCCGAGGGAACCCCACGGGACGGGGTCGACGTGCGTGTGGTCCACCGGCCCGGTTCGGGGCTGGCCATGTCGCCGCTGGGGGAGGAGGACGCGCAGTCGGCCTTCGTCGTGCTGGCCTCCTCGGCCCTGGAGTCCCTCGACGAGCGTCTGCTGGTGGTGCTGGAGGAGACCTACCGGGTGGTGGACGCGGGCCCGGACACCCTCGACGGGAGGTCCGCGCGGCTGGTGGAGGCGCTGCGGGCGGACTCCACGGTGGCGGGGCGGTTCTGGGTGGACACCGAGACCCACCTCCTGCTGGGCCACACCGTCTACGACCGCTCGGGCGCAGAGGCGTTCAGCAGCCACCTCACCGACCTCAGCCCGGGGGAGGGCGCCTGGCCGGACGGGGTCCCGGGCGACTCCCCCTGGGGCGACGCCCTCGGCCACGGGGAACGGCAGCGGCTACGCGAGGCGGGCTGGGTGCTGCCCGAGCACCTGACCTGGGACCTGCGGTTGGTCGACACCCGCTCCAAGCGCTACGCGGGGGAACGGGTCGTGCACGCCGTCTACTCGGACGGACTCTCCCAGGTGTCGGTCTTCGCCCAGCGCGGGAAGCTGGGAACGGAACATCCCTCCACACTTGGTAACGGATACGCCGGAACCGGGACGGGGGGTGGTGGCGTCACACCAGGAAACGACACGATCTTCGGCGGGGACGTGGGTCAGTACCAGAGCGTGTGGCAGGCGAACGGATTCGTCTACACGGTGCTGGCCGACGCCCCCGCGGACCTGGCCTCCTCGGCGGTGGCCGCGTTGCCAGGACCCGAGGACTCCGGCTTCTGGGCCAGGGTGCTGCGAGGTCTGTCCCGGCTGGGCCTGCTCTAGGGCCCCGCCGCCCGGCACGGGGCGCGTGCCGGGACCGAAGCCGAGCGAGCAACGGAGCAGGTCTTGAGCCAGGACAACGACCGTTCGGAACCCGTCGAGGGGCGTACCCGGCCCTCGCCGAACGGCGGCGCGCCACATCCGGGAGCGTCGGACGCGCCAGACCCGGGGCAGGGGTCCGCCGGTGCGTGGACCGCCCCGCCCCATCCGCAGGGAGCCCAGCCTCCCCCGACCTCGCCGACTCCCGGCGGCGGAGGCCCCATGCACCCCCACCAGCCCCCTCACGGAGACCGCCCCCAGGCGGGAGGGACCGAGGACCCGCAGCAGCCGCTCCAGCCCCAGCAGGCCTCGGGAGCACAGCGGCCCCATGATGGTCAGGCTCTCGGGCAGCCGCAGTCGCACGAGTACCCGCAGGCCCCGGTGTCACAGCAGTCTCAGGGCGCCCAGCAGCCTCACGAAGGCCAGCAGGAGCGCGCCGCCCAGCAGGCCCGGGCGGCCCAACAGGGGCAGGCGGGGCAGCAGACTCCGGCATCCTTCGGTGCGCAGCAGAATCAGCAGTCCACGGGGGCCCAGCAGGCGCACGGCGCGCAGCAACCCCAGTCACACGCGGCGCAGCAGGCACAGACGTCCCAGCAGTCCCTGGCCGCCCAGCAGGCGCACGCGTCCCAGCAGGCGCACAACGCTCAGTGGCTCCAGCCCAACGCGTCCCAGCAGGCCCAGGCCACGCAGCAGGCGTACACCGCCCAGCAGGCCTACGCCCGCCAGACGCAGCAGAACCCCTTCGCGCAGTCCTCCCAGGGCGCGGCCACGCACGGGCATTTCGCCGCCCCGCCCGGAGCCACGGCCTCCCACCCCCCGACCGCTCCCGAGCAGCCGCCGCGTCGCGGCAAGCGCGGAGTCCCCCTCTGGGCGGCCCTGAGCGGCATGCTGGTGATCGGCCTCATCGCGGGTGGCGCGGGCGGGCTCGCCGGAGGGCTCCTCGGCCCCGACCAGCAGGCGGCCCCCGAGAACAAGACGGGGCCCACCATCAACGAGCCCCCGCCCGAGGCGCCCGAACGCGCGGCCGACACCATCGCGGGAGTGGCGCAGAGGGTCAGCCCGAGCGTCGTCTCGCTGCGCAGCGCGGGCGGACGGGTCGGAGCGACCGGCTCCGGCTTCGTCATCGCCGACGACTACGTCGTCACCAACGACCACGTCTCCGCCCCCCTGGAGGAGGACGGCATCGTGATCGAGTACAGCGACGGCAGCAACAGCCTGGCCACCGTCGTGGGCTCGGACCCCAGCTCCGACCTGGCCGTCCTCGAACTGGAGGACCCCAACGAGGTCGAGCCGCTGGAGTTCGGTGACTCCGACGAGGCGGTCGTGGGAGACGAGGTCATCGCGATCGGCGCGCCGCTGGGCCTGGACGGCACGGTCACCCAGGGCATCATCAGCGCCAAGGACCGGCCGGTCAGCTCCGACGAGGGTGAGAGCCAGTTCTTCGCCCTCCAGACCGACGCGGCGATCAACCCCGGCAACTCGGGCGGCCCGCTCGTCGACGTCCAGGGCCGGGTCATCGGCGTCAACTCCATGATCGTCACCATGGGCGGCGGTTTCATGGGCGAACAGCCGGGCGGCAGCATCGGCCTGGGCTTCGCCATCCCGTCCACGGAGGCGGAGGAGGTCGTCAACCGGATGATCGACCACGGTGAGACCAGCTACGCCGACCTCGGCGTCGTCTTCGACTCCCGGAACCCGGTGATCGGCGCGGCCATCGACGACGACCCCCAGGCGGTCGAGCGGGGCGGGCCCGCCGACGAGGCCGGGCTGGAGCCGGGCGACGTGATCGTCTCCTTCGACGGCCGCAGGGTCAACTCCGCAGGGGAACTCCAGGCGATGGTGCGCGACCGCTCCCCGGGCGAGGAGGTCGAGCTGGAGTACGAGCGCGACGGCGACCGCGAGGCCGTCACCGTCACCCTCGGCGCCAGCGACTGACCGTCCCGCCCCCGGGCACACGACGGCCCCCGGGTCCCAGCGGGACCCGGGGGCCGTACGCGTGTCCTCCGGCCGAACCGTCGGCCCGAGGTCAGCGACCGGCGGGCGAGATGCCCAGCTGCATCCCGGCCAGGCCGCGCGGCTTGCCCACCAGCTTCTCGGCGATCGAGGTGATCACCTTGCTGGCCTCGACGTCGGGGTGGGTCAGCACGAGCGGCTGGCCCTCGTCGCCGCCCTCGCGCAGGCGGGTGTCGAGCGGCACCTGGCCCATGAGCGGGATCTCGGCGCCGAGGGTCTTGGTCAGCGCGTCGGCGACCGTCTGGCCGCCGCCCTGGCCGAAGAGGTGGACCGGCTCGCCGCCGTCCTCCGGCTGGTAGTAGGACATGTTCTCGATGACGCCCGCGATGCGCTGGTGCGTCTGGGCGGTGATCGCGCCCGCGCGCTCGGCGACCTCGGCGGCGGCCTGCTGCGGCGTGGTGACCACGATCAGCTCGGCGGCCGGGAGGAGCTGGGCGACGGAGATCGCGATGTCGCCGGTGCCCGGGGGCAGGTCCATCAGCAGGACGTCCAGGTCGCCCCAGAACACGTCGGAGAGGAACTGCTGGAGGGCGCGGTGCAGCATGGGTCCGCGCCACACCACCGGGGTGTTGCCCTCGGTGAACATGCCCACCGAGATGACCTTGATGTCGTGCGCGGTCGGCGGGAGGATCATGTCCTCGACCTTGGTCGGGAAGCCCGACGCGCCGAGCATGCGCGGCACCGAGTGGCCGTAGATGTCGGCGTCGACGACGCCGACCTTGTGGCCCTGGGCCGCGAGCGCGGCGGCCAGGTTCACGGTGACGGACGACTTGCCGACACCGCCCTTGCCGGAGGCGACCGCGTAGACCTTGGTGAGGGAGTTCGGCTTGGCGAAGGGGATCTCCTTCTCCGCCTGGCCGCCGCGGAGCTTGGTCTGGAGCTCCTTGCGCTGCTCCTCGTTCATGACGTCGAGCTCGACCGTGACCTTCGTGACCCCGGCGACCTTGGTCACCGCTTCGGTCACGTCCTTCTCGATGCGACCCTTCATCGGGCAGCCGGCCACCGTGAGGTAGATGCCGACGTGCACGGCGCCGTCGTCGCCGATCTCGACGCTCTTGACCATGCCGAGGTCGGTGATGGGGCGGCGGATCTCCGGGTCTTGCACCGTGGCCAGGGCTGCGTGGACCTGCTCGGTGGTTGCTGTGGAGGACATGTACTCAATCGTAGGTCAGCGGGACGGGGTGGTTGGCCTGTGGCGTCGCTCGCGTGACCGTCCGCAGGACCATCCCGTGCAACAGGGGAGGGGCGGTCCGCTATTCCGTCGGGAGGGGCGGTGGGGGCTGGTGTTCCGCACTGTGACCAGGCCATAACGGCGTGGCCTTAACGCAGGCGATACATGCCCGGATAGTAGTCTCAGCGCACGATGGGAAATGTGCCGCCACCGCCTGGTTCGTCCTGGCCCGCCGCGCCTGAGGGGCCGGAGGGCCAGGCTTCCGGTGGCCACACCCAGGAGCAGACCTGGGCCTGGCCGCCGGGTGGCGCGAGGCAGACCCCGCCCGGCGGGCACCCCGCCCTGACACCCGACCCGGCGGTGTGGGCGTGGCCGCCCCCGCGTCCGGTGCGGACCAGTCTCTTCGCGTGCGCGGAGATCCCCGGGGGTGAGTCGTATCACAGACTCGCCCGAACCCCGAGGTTCCGCTGGTGGGTCCCGCCGCTGGCGCTCCTGGTCTTCGCCGTCCTGCTGTTCTTCCTGTGGGTCGGCGTGCTGGTCGTGATGACGATCGTCGCGATCCTCGGCGGCAGCGGTCTGGCGCCCGACTCGGTCCGGGTGGGGGAGATCGCGGGGCTGGCCTTCGGGCTGGCGGCGATCGCCCTGCTCGCACCCGTCACACTCTTCGTCGCCCGGGTGGTGCAGTGGCGCAGACCGGGCTCGCTGTTGTCGGTCACCGGGCGCGTGCGCTGGGGCTGGTTGGCCCGCTGCGTGTGCGCGGGGGCGATCCCGGCCACTGCCGTGGCGGCGCTGGTACTGGTGGTGTCCGGGGAGGGGCCGTCGGACCTGCCGGTCACCGTCGGCTACGGGAGCGTGGAGGTCCTCGCCGCGGCGCTGCTCGTGATCGCGCTGCTGGTGCCGCTCCAGTCCGTGGCCGAGGAGATGACGCTGCGCGGGATGGTCATGCAGCTCGTCGGTTCGCTGGGGTCGCCCACCGGGAGGAGCGCGTTCTCCCGGGTGCTGCGCTCGCCGTGGCCCGCGATCCTGGCGGGTGGCACCCTGTTCGCCGCCCTGTACGCGGCCACCCACCCCGGCGACGCGTGGAACACAGCGGCGCTGGCCGTGCTCGGCCTGGGTATGGCCTGGGCGACCTGGCGCACCGGTGGCCTGGAGGCCGCGATCGGTCTGCACGTGGTCAACAGCCTGATCCAGTTCGGCGTGTGCGCCGTGGAGGGCCGCCTGGACGAGGTGGGCAGCGGTGTGGTGCTCGGCGGGGGTCTTCCCCTGGGCACCAACACCCCGATGACGCTGGTCCTGGCGGTGGTGCAGGTGGGTCTGTACCTGCTGCTGGTGAGCGCGCTGGCCCGCCGCCACGGGGTGGCGCGCCGCAGCGCTCCCGTCCCGGCCTGAGGTCGGTGCGGGGCGCGGTTCAGGGGCGGGTCCGCGTCGCCCCGTCGTCCTCGGCGGAGCGGCCCCCGGACGTCTCCGTGGAGCGCTCCTGCGCGACCTCGGCGGTCTCCTCTGGGTGCCCCCGCCCCGCCGGGCTCCCCGGGGCGTCGTCTCCGTGAGGCCGGTGTTCCCCTTCGGGACCCACCCGTGAGGCCTCCGGCTCCGGGACGGGCGGGAACACCCAGGTGCGGTAGGCGAAGAAGCGGAACAGCGTGCCCAGCCCCACGCCCACCACGTTGCCGGAGACGTTCTGCGCCAGGGTGCTGTCCAGGCCCAGTACGTACAGCGAGAAGGCCTGGCAGCCCACCTGGATGAGCATGCCCACGCCGTTCATCGCCAGGAACAGGAGGGTCTCCCGGCCCAGGCCGGTGCGGGCCCGGTCGCCGAAGGTCCAGTACCGGTTGCCCACGAAGGCCACCGCGATGGCGCACGAGGTGCCCGCGACCTGGCCGGTCATCGGGCCCATCCCGGCGGCCCACAGCAGATTGGTGGCGGCCAGCTGGACGACGTAGGCGAGCGCGCCCACAGAGCCGAACTTGCCGACCTCGGAGGCGAGCCGGGCCAGTCGGGGATGGCGGGAGAGGAACGCGCGCATGGCCAGCTGCCTCCGGCTCCTGGTGGGGGTCACGGTGGCGGGGGAGTGGGCCCTGGGGCGGCGTACCCGCACGCCCTAGACTCTATCCGGGGCCTTCGACAGACACCCCGGCCGCGGGTTCCGAGCCGATCGGCCAGGTTCCGCCGTGCGCGGGGCCGCCCCGCATCCGCGGTTGACGAGCATTGAGTTGAGGAACTGTGAGCGAGCGTAACCGCATCGTCCCCCGTGTGGGAATGGTGGGCGGAGGCCAACTGTCCCGGATGACCCACCAGGCGGGCATCGGACTCGGGGTGGACTTCTCGGTCCTGGCCGCCGACCCCGCCGACAGCGCGGCCCTGGTCTGCGGCGACGTCACCCTGGGCGACGACAAGGGTCTGGACGACGTCCTGGCCTTCGCCAAGGCCCACGACGTCGTCACCTTCGACCACGAGCACGTGCCCGAGCCGGTCCTGCGGGCCGTGGAGGAGGCGGGCGGGCTGCTGCGGCCCGGCCGCGACGCCCTCCGGTTCGCGCAGGACAAGCTGCGAATGCGCACCCGCATGGCGGAGCTGGACGCGCCCTGCCCGCGCTGGCGGGCGGTGACCACCCTGGAGCACGTCACCGGGTTCGCCGAGGGCACCGGGGACGGTGGCACCGGCTGGCCGGTCGTGTTGAAGGCCGCGCGCGGCGGCTACGACGGCAAGGGCGTGTGGGTCGTGGACGGCCCCGAGGAGGCCCGGGAGGTCGTCGACCGCGCCGCCGCCGAGGACGTCCCCCTGCTCGTGGAGGAGAAGGTGGACTTCTCCCGC
Source organism: Nocardiopsis sp. NPDC006938 (assembly GCF_042869555.1). NCBI lineage: Bacteria > Bacillati > Actinomycetota > Actinomycetes > Streptosporangiales > Nocardiopsidaceae > Nocardiopsis > Nocardiopsis sp. NPDC006938. Next base: position 95,488 of record NZ_JBIAGA010000002.1, read on the forward strand.
GAGCTGGCCGTGCAGGTGGCCCGCTCCCCGCACGGGCAGGTCGCCGTCTACCCGGTCGTGGAGACCGTCCAGCGCGGCGGTATCTGCCACGAGGTGATCGCTCCCGCTCCGGGGCTCGACGAGGACCGGGCCCTGCGCGCCCAGAAGCTGGCGATCGAGATCGCGCACGCCCTAGACGTCACCGGGGTGCTCGCGGTGGAGCTGTTCGAGACCGCTGACGACGTGGTCGTCAACGAGCTGGCCATGCGCCCGCACAACTCCGGGCACTGGAGCATCGAGGGCGCCCGCACCTCCCAGTTCGAGCAGCACCTGCGCGCGGTCCTGAACCTGCCCCTGGGTTCGCCGCGCACCAACGCCCCCTACACCGTCATGGCCAACCTGCTGGGTGGCGAGGACCCGGAGGTGTACCGCCGCTACCTGCACGTGATGGCCAAGGACCCCGAGGTGAAGGTGCACTTCTACGGCAAGGACGTGCGTCCGGGCCGCAAGATCGGGCACGTCACCGTGATGGGCGACGACTACGAGGACCTGCTGGAGCGCGCCCGCGACGCCGCTTCCTACCTGCGAGGAGACCAGAAGTGACCGACAGCAAGCCCGTGGTGGGCATCGTGATGGGCTCCGACTCCGACTGGCCGGTGATGCGCGAGGCCGCCGAGGCGCTCTCGGAGTTCGGCGTGCCCTTCGAGGCCGACGTGGTCTCGGCGCACCGGATGCCGCACGAGATGATCTCCTACGGGGCGGAGGCGGCCGGTCGCGGGTTGAAGGCGATCATCGCCGGTGCGGGTGGCGCCGCCCACCTGCCGGGCATGTTGGCCTCGGTGACCACGCTGCCGGTGATCGGCGTCCCGGTGCCGCTCAAGTACCTGGACGGCATGGACTCGCTGCTGTCCATCGTGCAGATGCCCGCCGGGGTGCCGGTGGCGACGGTGGCGGTGGGAGCGGCGCGCAACGCCGGTCTGCTGGCCGTGCGGCAGCTGGCCGCGCACGACCCGGAGCTGGCCGAGCGCATGGCGACGTTCCAGGAGCAGCTGAAGGAGCAGGCGCACGCCAAGGGGGAGCGGCTGCGCCGCGAGGTGGCCGACGGCGGCCGGACGATGGGCTTCGGCCTGTAGGGGCCCCGGGGCCCGGTCCCCCGTTCCCCGGAGCAGTGGGCCCCGAAGGTCCCGCCGTCCCGTGGGGCCCCGGGGCGCGGGCCCTGGTGGCGCGGGGCCCGGCCTCACTCCTCGGGCAGGAGGGCGCGCAGCCCGGCCATCGCCTGGTCGACCGTGGGCAGCGACTCGGGGTCGACCAGGTACTGGAGCACGTACCCGGTGACCGTGTTGTAGACCATCGACCCCAGGCCCGCGACGGTGCCGGGGTCGACCTCCTCGGGGGGCACACCCAGGACGAGGGCGCTGAACTCCCGGCGGGCCTCGGCCACGCCCTCGGCGAGCTGGGCCCGCATGGTGGCGTCGAACTGGGCCTGTCCGAAGACCTGCACGCTGGAGACCATGAGGTCGCGGTGGGCGGGGAGGGTCTCGAACAGCGTGCTGACGATCAGGCGGGCCCGGTCCTTGGCGGTCTCCGGCCGCGCCCTCGTGATGGCGGCCTCGAAGACGTCGCCCCACTCGCCGGTGGCTTCGAGGACGGCGGTGTTCATGAGCTGGTCCTTGGACCCGAAGTGGTATCCGATGGACGCCAGGTGCGCACCGGAGGCGGCGGCGATGTCGCGGGCGGTGGTCTTGGCGTAGCCCTTCTCCGCCAGGCACTTCTTCGCGCCCGCCAGCAGGTCCTCACGTTGGCTCATGCCCCGACCCTAGCACTTTTGACGTACGTACATATTGACGGCCGATTTGAACGCACGTACGATCAGTCGCCATGACCACCCTTCCCACCAACACACGCGCCACCCGCCGCACCTGGGCCGGGCTCGCGCTGCTCCTCGTCCCCGCGCTCCTGGTCTCCATGGACCTCTCGGTGCTCTTCGTCGCCGCACCCGCCATCGCCCGCGACCTCGACCCCACCGGAACCCAGTGGCTGTGGATGATGGACGTCTACGGGTTCGTCCTGGCCGGGCTGCTCATCACGATGGGGGCGCTCGGTGACCGGATCGGCCGCAGGCGGCTCCTGCTCTGCGGGGCCGTCGCCTTCGGCGCGGCCTCGGCCCTCCTGGCCCTGGCACCCACCCCCGAACTGTTCGTCCTCGGGCGCGCCCTGCTCGGCGTCGGCGGCGCCACCCTCGCCCCGTCCACGTTCTCGCTGATCCGCGCCATGTTCGCCGACCCCGCGCAGCGCCGGGCCGCCATCGGACTGTGGACCGTCGCGTTCACCGGGGGCGCCGTCGTCGGCCCGATCATCGGCGGGGTGCTGCTGGAGTTCTTCCCCTGGGGGTCGGTCTTCCTGATCAACCTGCCGTTCATGGCACTGCTGCTCGCGGCCGCGCCGTTCCTGCTCCCGGAGTCGCGCGAGCCCTCGCGCACCGCGTTCGACCTGGCCGGGGCGGCCACCTCCCTGATCGCGATCCTCGTCCTGGTGCACGCGGCCAAGCGCGTGGTCGCCCACGGACCCGACCTCACCGTCCTGGTCGCGCTCGTCGTCGGACTGCTGGCCCTGGCGGCCTTCGTCACCCGTCAGCGCCGGGCCCTCGACCCACTCGTCGACCTCTCCCTGTTCGCCCGTCCCGCCTTCACCGCCTCGGTGACCGGTAACGCGGTGGTCTCCTTCGCCGCGGCCGGGCTCGGCGTGCTGACCTTCACCTACCTCCAGGTCGTGCACGGGCTCAGCCCCCTGATGGCGGCCCTGTACGCCCTGCCGACCATCCTCGGCGCCGTGGCGGGGGCCACCGCCGCCGGGCTGCTCGCTGAGCGGGTGCGCCCCGCCGTGCTCATGGGCGCGGGGCTGGCCGTCGGCGCGGGCGGCTTCACCATCGTCGGGCTCAGCGACGGCGTCGTCGCCTTCCTCGCCGGGTACGTCGTGGTGACCCTCGGGGTGGGGATGGTGGGCACTCTGGCGAACACGCTGGTCATGGCCACCGCCCCGCCCGAGCGGGCCGGATCGGCGGCGGGCGTGTCCGAGACCAGCACGGAACTGGGCGCGGCGCTGGGCATCGCCACCCTGGGCACGATCGCCACATCGGTCTACCAGGCCGGGATGGGCGGGGTCCCCGGGGCGGACGGTGCCGCCGGGGAGACCGTCGCGGGCGCGGCGGAGGTCGCCGGAGCGCTGCCCGACGACGAGGCCGGGGCACTCCTCGGCGCCGCCTTCGACGCCTTCTCCTCGGGCGTCACCGCCGCCGCTCTCACCGGGGCCGCCGTGATGGCGGCGGTGACGCTCCTGACGCTGGTCGCGCTCCGGCGTCTGCCCGCAGGAACCGAGGCGACCGGGCACGACGCCGCCCGGACCTGAACCGACCGCCGCCCGGATCGGGGAGAGCTCGTTCGGAGCGGGTAGGAGGACCGGTCCGGGCCTCGTGGGCCCGTCGGTGGCCTCCGGAGGCGTCGTACCCGTGTGGAAGGATGTCCGGGAGTCGGAGAGAGTCGGTCGGCACGGCCGTGCCAGGCGCACTCCGGCCCCCCACACGATGCCAAGACCGAACACGGGCGGCTCACCTATGCGCATGGAACCGGAGAAACAGGACGTCGTGCTTCGGGAGACCGGTCGCGCCGTGGTGGACCGCCTCCCCCACGGTTGGCACGAGATCGTCGTCGACTTCCACGCCTGTCACCGGGTGAGCGTGTCCACCGTCGTCGTGACGGGTGGGGATGGGGCGGTCACGTACCCAGACCTCCCGGGCTCCGCGGTCTCGTCCCTGCGTGAACTGCGGGAGGGGATGTACCGGGAGGGGACCGGAACCTGGTTCGGCCTCCGGTACGTGATCACCCACGACCGTCGATTCCACGTGGACTACGCGTACGACGCCGAGCCTGACTTCGGGTTCGAGCTCGCCCTCGGTGACTACTGGAGGGACGCGGAACGGTTCCCCCGGAACCCGGAGCGGGTTCCCGAGTGGCTTCGGGAGAAGCTGCGCCGCTACGAAGCGGGGGAGGCGTGACCCCTCCGGGTGCTCCGGCCCCCGCACCGAGATACCCGGCCCGGAACGGTCGCCGAACCGGCCCGGGTCGGCCGCCCGTGTCGTCATCGTCGACGTTTCCCTTGCAGACCCAACGGAAGGTCACAGCCGTGAACAGCTCCCCCGTCGACCCTGACGACACCCTCGACCCCGTACAACAGCGCGAACTCGTCGACGGCGTCGTGCGCGCGCTGGTCGGCGCGTGCCCTCCGGGGTGGTCCGAGATCACGTTCGAGGTGACCTCCCTGGCCCGGCTCACGACGATCGGCAACCGGGTCACCCGGGACGGGGCCCCTCCGGCCAGGGAGACCTTTCCCCACAGCGTGAACGGTGACGTGATCCGTCTGCGCCGGGGAATGTACCGGGAGGGGGTCGGTACCTGGTTCTCCCTGCGCCTGCACGTCCTCCCTCCCGGCAGGTTCAGGATCGACTTCGACTACGACCGGAGGCCCGGCGGTACCCTCCCACCGGGCCCGCAGGAGTTCGCGGAGGATCTCAGGACGTTTCCCCGGACCCCGGAACACGTCCCCGCCTGGCTTCGGGAGGAACTCGCCCGGGCCTACGAGGAGTAGGAGGCCGGGGCGCTCGGCACGGGGTGCGGGGCGGGCCCGTCCCGAGAGCCCCGGCCGTCGGTCAGCTCATGGAGCGGCGGAGCCGGTCGCGGCCCCACAGGTGGGCGAGGAGGTGGTCCCAGTCGCCAGCCTCGTGCAGGCCGGTGGCGGAGGCGACCCAGTACGACTGGGTGGACTCACCGAAGTAGATGACCAGGTCCCGGTGCCGCTGCTGGAGGAGCGCGGCGCGGGCGTGCTCGGCGGTGAACTCCGCCCGGTGGCCGCCCAGACGTGGCAGGTGCTGCGCCCGGCAGGAGCGGCAGGAACGGTGCTCGCAGGAGGGGCAGGCGGCACCGGAGACCCGGTTTCCCCGTACGGCCGGGGTGATGGAGATAGGATTCATCGTTGATCCTGCTTTCTTGCTTTCGCGAGTCTGGAATTCAGGGATCGTGTTGGGGGCTCAGAGGGCGTTGGCGCGCCTTCTGAGCCCTTTCGCGTGCACGGGGTTCGCTAGAGCGAGTTCCAGCGGCTTTCGCTCAGGTCGTAGGCGAGGAAGAACCAGACGCCCCGGTAGTGCGGGCGGCCGTTGTCGCCCCACCGGGTGGACAGGGCGTCGATCATGGCCAGTCCGCGCCCGGCCTCGGCGTTGGGGTCCAGCCCGCCCGGGTCCGCCGCGAGGTACTCGCGCTCACGCGAACTGAAGGGGCGGTCGCGCACGCCGTCATCGCGGCAGAGGAGGCGCAGTCCGTCGCGGCGGCGTTCACAGAGCAGCGAGTAGGAGTTGCCGGGCAGGCCGGAGCGGCTGTGCTTGAGGGCGTTGCTGGCCAGTTCGCCGCCCATCAGGGTGAAGAGGTAGCGGTAGTCGGCGCTCCGCTCCGCCGCGCAGGTGTCCAGGAACGCCCGGACCAGGGGGAGGAAGACGCCGGAGGGGCCGAAGTCGTACCGGCGGACCTTGTAGGAGCACTCGGCCTGGCCGTTGAAGTAGTGCCGGTAGGCGGGCGGGACCAGTTCGTTGAGGGCGATGGTCACCTGGGCCATCGGGGGTACGGGGGCGAGCACGGGCATGACGAACACACTCCTTGGCATGGCGAAGCACGTACAGGGGTTGGGGAAGGTCGCCCGTTGGAAGTTTCATGAATGCATGACGCGCGGAACGGGCTCGACATAGCCTTCGGCTCGTGGATCAGGAAGTGAGCCTCCAGTTAGATTCCATCTAAGAATGAGATTCCCGTGAGTCAAGCGGTTCTTGCAAGACTCCCGTTATGTCCGATGAGGAGTCCCAAATGACACAGAAGAGCCCGAACATCCGTCGACGCCGACTCGGTCACGTATTGCGTGGCCTGCGGGAAGAAGCCGGGCTCACACTCGACGCGGCGGCCAAGGGGGCCGGGGTCCCCCGCTCCACACTGGGGCGCATGGAGACCGCTGAGGCTCGTCGTCTGCGCAACTCGGACCTGAACGCTCTCGCGGACTTCTACCAGGTCAGCTCGGAGACACGTGAGGGAATGCACGGCCTGGCCCGTGAGGCGAAGGAACGCGGCTGGTGGTCCAAGTACAAGGATGTCTTCGGTGAGCGCGCCCTCCCTGATGGGAGGCCGAGGCCTCGGCCATCAGAACCTTTCAGCCGCAGCTCATCCCGGGGCTCTTCCAGACTCCGCGCTACGCGGCGGCGATCTTCCGTGGTGGGCGGGCCACGGCGGACGAGAACATCGAGCGCCTGGTCGAGGCTAGGGTGAACCGCCAGCAGATCCTCAACCGCATTCACCCACCCCGTATGACGGCGGTCATCGACGAAGCAGCGCTCCATCGCCTCGTCGGCGGCCGGGAAGTGATGAAGGAACAGCTGGTGCACCTGAGCCATCTCGCAGTTCGGCACAACATCGACGTCCAGGTTCTCCCCTATGCGGCTGGTGAGCACCTGGGGATGGAAGGAGCCTTCACCATTCTGGAGTTCTCCGAGCCTCGGGACACTCCCATCGTGTACGTCGGCACAGCCACGACGGGATTGGTCCTGGAAAGTAGCGAAGAGCTCGACTCGTATAACGTGGCCTTCAGCAACATCCAGGGAGTGGCGCTTTCCGCCTCCCTGTCCGCTACGTTCCTCGACGAAGCCGTCACAGCACTGGAGAAGCAGACATGAGTCACCGGCTTGAGTTCCGTAAGAGTAGCTACAGCGGCCGGGACCAGGATTGTGTCGAGGTCGCGCACTTGCCCTCTGACTTCCGGAAGAGCACGCACAGTGCCCAGGACCAGAATTGTGTGGAGGTGGGGTCGTTGCCGTGTGGTGCGGCGATGCGGGACTCCAAGCACCCCGATGCTGGTCACCTGCCCTTTCCCAGGGCTGAGTGGACCTCGTTCCTCTCGACCGCTCTCGGGTAGCGGGTCCGGAAGCCCTCCCTGCAAGTCGAACTGTCGGCAGAAGGCGGTAGCTGATGATCCTGGAGTTCCGCAAGAGCACCTACAGCGCGCAGGGCCAGAACTGCGTGGAGGTCGCTTACATCCCCATGACCTTCCGTAAGAGTAGCTACAGCGGACACGCCCAGAACTGTGTGGAGGTCGCGCACTTGCCCTCTGACTTCCGGAAGAGCACGCACAGCGGCCGGGGCCAGGACTGTGTGGAGGTGGGGTCGTTGCCGTGTGGTGCGGCGATGCGGGACTCCAAGCACCCGGACGCCGGTCACCTGCCCTTCCCCCAGGCCGAGTGGACGTCCTTCCTCACCACCGCCCTCCGGTAGCGGGCCGCAGCACCCTCCGACACGCCGAAGCCCCGCGGCGACGATCCGCCGTCGCCGCGGGGCTCCCGCGTACGCCCCCCGAACCCCGGGACGGCGAGGCCTCAGCGCAGGGTGGCGGTGAGCGTGATGGTCGTGCCCTTGAGCGCCTGGCTGACCGGGCAGTTGGCCTTGGCGTCCTCGGCGATCCGCTGGAAGTCCGCCTCGGAGATCCCCGGGATGTCGGCCTCCACGTCGAGGTGGATGCCGGTGATCCCCTCACCCGGCTGGAAGGTCACCGACGCCTTGGTGTCCACGCTGCGCGGCGGGGTGTCCTCACCGGCGAGGGCGTGGGAGAACGCCATCGAGTAGCAGGTGGCGTGCGCGGCGCCGATGAGTTCCTCCGGGCTGGTGCGCCCCTCGGGGTCGTTGGCCCGGGACGCCCACGTGACGTCGAAGGTGCCGAGCCCGGAGGAGTCCAGGGACACCTGTCCCGCCCCGTCCAGGAGTGCCCCCTCCCAGTGCGCGGTCGCGTTGCGTGTGGTCGCCATGAGCATGCTCCTCGTGTGTGTCGGTCGATCGGTCGAAGCCAGCCTCGCAGCCCCGGGGGCGTTCTCGGTGCCACGACGCCCCGGGACCCGGAGGGCGACGGGCGGGCGGAATGATCCAAAAGGCGGGCGCCAGGCGTTCAGCCCGTACCCCTCGGCGGGGACGCACCCCCCCGGCGGGACGCCGCTCCAGACAGCCCCACTCCAGAAGGTCGTGCCCTTCCCTCGAACGGCCGGGTGCGGATTCTCCGCCCGAAGGCGGGGGCTACGATCTGGAGACGCGACGGTCACCATCGCGTCCGCAGAACCCGAGAGGCATCGTGAGCGAACATGTAGAACGCCACTACGTGAGCCCGGAGTTCTTCCGCTCCCGGGCACTGGAGAGCGAGGAGGAACGAGAGCAGGTCGTTCCCTTGCTGGAGACGAAGTCATCCCTGGCGAGGCCGGTCCTGGCCTGGGCCAGGGTGGCATTCCTGACGCATCTCGCCGTCGATCCCAGCGCCGGGGACCCCCGTACCCGTGATGCGTGGTCGGTGTGCGCGGAAGTCGCCGAATCCCTGTTCGCCATGAGCGAGACCCCGGTACGGGAAACGGTCGAGCGCGTCATCGGTGGAAGAGCACGATCGCTCCCCGGGGCCGAGGGGGCGAGTTTCGCTGACGCCGAGAACTGGTTGACCGCGTTCTTCCTGGCACGAACACGCCGTGACGCGGAGAGGCTGGAGTTCCTCTGCCGGATTCCGGTGGACCGCATCAGGCGCGCGGAGTCCGTAGGGGGGTTCGTGTTCGACGAGTACGTCTACAGCTGGATTCACGCACTCCAGGACCACACACTCGATCGTTCGACCTTGTCCCAGAACCTCCTCAGGGCCTTCGAGCTGTCGGACCCCAGCGAGAACCCCGACACGGACGGCGACTACCTGCGCGATATCGTGTTCCCGCAGCTGAACGTCTTCCTCAGGGCGGCCCAGTTGGACACGGAGGAGTTCAACCGGGGGCTGGAAAAGGGGCTGCGCGGCTTTCGTTCCTACTACACGCAATCTCCGGAGCGCGCCAAGGATCTCGACGGAGTCCTTCCCCTCGGCCTCCTGGCGGTCTCGTGCATGGCCTTCGACCTCGGTGGCGAGCACTCCGGCTTCAAGCCGCAATTCCGCTCCGACTACCTTCCCGACCACATTCTGGCGCGCACCTGGGAAAGGCTCGACTTGCGGTGATCCGGGGCCCGAACCCGTCTGAGGAATGAGGCCGATACGGTCTCCGGCAACACGGATCGGGGGTCGATCCGGGCCGAATATGGTTACAGAATCGACAACGTAGCGGGGCTGGAATTGACGTACACGGTGGCGCGTCACGATATCGGTCATCCACATTACGTGAACTTCATCGCCGAGGTTCTCGAGGAGCGGAGGTTCTTCGTCCAATGGCTGGTCGACTCGCCCTTTGACGCGGGAGGACCCCTCGCCGGTGTGAAATTCCAAACCAAGGTGTGTATCGCGATGGACACCTTCGCGCACCTGGTTCGCGGGGACAGCGACAGGTTCAACGCGTCGCTGGCCTCGGGTCTGGAACTCTTCCGCTCATTCCACACCGCGACTCCCGAACGGTCGGAGAAGACCGAAGGAGGGGGCCCACTGAGCCTTTTCGCTCTCGCGTGCTGGGGATACGACTCCGCTCTCGTCGATCCCGACTTCCGGTTCGAGGTGGAGTCCGGGTACCTGCCGAAACACATCCTGGAGCGTGACTGGGTCGGTGCGTTTCCCCTCTAGGCGATGCGGTGGCCCGCTCGAGACCTCTCCCCGGGGTCGAGCCGGATCGGGTCGCGCCCCCGTCGTGACTCATGGGACGCCCGTGCGAAGACCGTCGACCGGACCCGGTCGGGGGGAGCACCGCCTTCGCGGGAGCGCGGTGCGCGGAGAATCAGGAGGTACGCGCTATCGAGGCCGAACACTACTACCAGAGAGCACAGGAACAGCTGGCCCTGGACCGGGAAGCGGCCCTGCCGGAGACACGGCGGGCCTGGGAGCGGGCGATGCTGGCCTCCTACGCCGGGGTGCGCCGTGTGGCCGACGCGATCGGTTCGGACTACGACGTCCTGCCGGACGCCCGGGTGAGGTTGAGGGGCCCCGCACCCGACGGCTCCGAAACCCTTCCCGAGGACTGGTCGAGGGCCTTCTACCTCACCATGGTCCTGCGGGACCGAGCCCGGTGCCGGGACCTGTGCGACATCCCCCCCGGAATCGTCGCGCACGTGGCCCGGGACGGCACCCCACGCGGCAGCGTACGCACCCGGAACTGGATCGACTCCCTCCAGTCCTACGTCCTCGACCTGCCCGGTCTCGTCCAATCCCTGGAGTTCCTCATCGGGACCCCTTGGGGAGACGACCCCCTGCTGAGGCGGCACGACCATGCGGGCAACCTGCTCTCGGTCATGCGCCTGCTGTTCGAGTTGGAGTGCTACGACCCCGAAGGTGTGGAAGAGCACCTGGTGCGGGCGCTGACCGAATTCACGGACTTCCGGGAGAAGCGCCGCGCGGGCGACCCCGGTGCGCGTGTTCCCGAGTTCCCGTTGGAGTTGATGGCTCTTGCCTGTCGGGCCCGGGACATGGATCAGTGGGACGAGGACTTCACGTTCTCTGTGCGTTCGCCGCTGCTTCCTGACGGGATGCTGAGCGACACCTGGAATCCTTCCCGCTGAGAGTCAGGGCGATCGTGGGGTGTGGCGTCGAACGCCTGCTCGTGGACCTTCGCGTGGAGATGTGCCAGGAGGACGTGGGCGCGTGGTCCGGCTCCTGGTCGTCGATCACGCCGGTTCCGACCCGTCGGACCGGAACCGACAGTGGCAGGCCCAGGAAATCCGGTGGGACCCCTGTCCGACGGCCAATGCCCCCGGCGGATGTCGGCGCATCGAGCAGTAGGGTGCTCGGGTGGAATCCTCAGAGCAACAGCGGAAACTCGTGGATATCGGAAGGCTCGTCCTGGCGGAGGCGCCAGAGGGGTGGAAGCGAATCGAGGTGATCTTCTCCTGCCTCTCCGAGCTGTCGGCCGCCTCCGTGGTGATCGTGACCGAAGACGGCGAGAGGACAACGGGTGAACTGTCCCTCCAGGCGAGTGGGGAGCTTCGCGATCTCAGAGATCTCATGCACGAACCCACAAGGGGAACCTGGTTCTCGTTGCACTACACCATCACTCGACCGGGAAGCTTTCACGTCGATTTCAACTATGACGACGAGCCCCCCTTCCCCTACCCTCTGGACCCCGAACGCTTCGCGAATGACTATTTCCGGTTCCCCAGGGAGAGGGAACACATTCCCTCCTGGCTCTTCGCCAAGTTCAGGGAGGTCAAGAACAGAGACCAGGTGACTGGCGAACCGGATCAGCGTCGACGGTGACCGATCAGCCACCGTCGACGGGTCGTTCAGTGTGGATAGGTCCTAGGCGTTCAGCTCGTACCCCTCGGCGGGGACGCACTCCTCGGCGGGGCGCTGCTCCAGGTAGCCCCACTCCAGCAGGTCGTTGACGGGCACGTTCCCATCTCCCTCGGCCTCCGGCACCTCCTCGGCGGGCACCAACAGTTGCTCGCCGCCGCCGGGCTGCTCGAAGTGCGGGGCGATCGGACCCACCCAGGCGTGGACCGGCTCGGTCACCTCGTAGCAGTTGTAGTTGTGCTCGGGCCCGTCCGGCCAGGTGTTGAGCGAGTTCGGCGGCAGCGCCCGCTGGGAGTAGGGCGCGCCCGCCGGGGCGAGGAACGACCCCCACGGGGAGCCGAACCGGTCCAGCATCCACCCGGAGGGCAGCTCCTGGAGCTCCTTCAACGGCTGGCCGTCGACGACCACGAACCCGTCGTGCTCGGGGTAGTCCCAGCTGCCGTCGACCGTCCACCAGCGGTCCAGGAACTCGACCGGCGACAGCCCCCCGAGCCGGTCGTACTCCTCCACCAGTTCTCCCGCGGGGCCGTCCTCGGGCAGCTCGGACGGGCCCAGGCGGCTGTCGCCGCACAGGTAGCGGTCCAGGTCGTCGGCGCTGGGCGGCGGTGACAGCACCGGACACCCCGACACCTCGGCGGCGGCGGGCGAGGCGGCGGTCATGGCCAGGGCGAGGGCCGCACCGACCAGCAGGGGGAACTTCGACATCGGACTCCGTTCGACCGGACCCCCGGGCGACACCAAGGGTCACTGGATAACTACGGACCGAAGTCAACCATGGGCGGCCCCCACACGACGAACGGCCGCACCCCGGAGGGAGCGGCCGTTCGACGACGAGAAGCAGGGGGTTACTGGCGGCCCAGCGCCCGGTAGGTCCAGCCGGAGGCGCGCCAGTAGGTCGGGTCCAGGGCGTTGCGCCCGTCCACGATCCGCTTCTGCGCCACCACCGAGGCCAGCTCCTCCGGGTTGGCCTCCCGGAACTCCGACCACTCGGTGAGCAGCAGCACCACGTCGGCGCCCTGCGCGGCCTCCAGCATCGAGTCCGCGTAGTTCAGCTGCGGGTGCGCCTCACGCGCCCGCTCCAGGGCGGCCGGGTCGTACACCGTCACGCGCGCCCCCAGGGACGCGATCGTGGAGGCCACGTCCAGCGCGGGGGAGTCGCGGATGTCGTCCGAGTTCGGCTTGAACGCCGCACCCAGCACCGTCACGGTGCGACCGGCGAAGTTCCCGCCGATCAGCTGGCGGGCGATGTCGATCGTGCGCGCCCGGCGGCGCTGGTTGATCGCGTCCACCTCGCGCAGGAACGACAGCGCGGGCTCCACACCCAGCTCGTCGGCGCGGGCCATGAACGCGCGGATGTCCTTGGGCAGGCAACCGCCGCCGAAGCCCAGACCGGGCCCGAGGAACTTGCCGCCGATCCGGTCGTCGTAGGACAGGGCCTCGGCCAGCTGGATGACGTCGGCGCCCGCGACCTCCGACACCTCCGCCATCGCGTTGATGAAGGAGATCTTGGTGGCCAGGAACGCGTTGGCCGACACCTTGACCAGCTCGGCGGTCTGGAGGTCGGTCACCAGGAACGGGGTGCCGTCGTCCACCTGCCGCTGCCAGAGCGCGCGCACCGCCTTCTCCACGCGCGGGGAGTCGGTGCCGATCACGATCCGGTTGGGGCGCAGCGTGTCCTCCACGCCGAAGCCCTCACGCAGGAACTCCGGGCTCCAGCCCAGCTCCGCCTCGGCGCCGACCGGCGCGAGCGCGGACAGCCGGGCGGCCAGGGTGGCGGCGGTGCCCACCGGCACGGTGGAGCGGCCCACGACCACGGTCGGCCGGGTCAGGTGCGGGGCCAGCTGGTCCACGGCCGAGTTCACGTAGCGCAGGTCGGCGGCGCCGGAGTCGTCGCGCTGCGGGGTGCCCACGCAGATCAGGTGCAGGTCGGCGAACTCGGCGACCTCGGCGACGTCAGTGGTGAACCGCAGCCGCCCCGTCTCGAGGTTGGCGGTCAGCAGCTCGTCGAGACCGGGCTCGAAGAAGGGCACCCTGCCGGAGCGGAGCGTGCTGATCTTGGCCTCGTCGACGTCGAGGCCGATGACCTCGAAGCCCATCTCGGCCAGACAGGCGGCCGTGGTGGCGCCCAGGTAGCCGGTTCCGATGACGGAGACCCGCATACGTTCCGCTTCGACCACTGGTGTTCCTTCCTCGCTTCCGCACGCGCCTCGTCTGCTGGTTGTGCCCGCTCGTGGCGGCCCACATCCCGCATGAGGGCAGAAAACGGACATGGTTCGGCCGACGGGTAGTCCGTGGGGGGACGGTGCATCACCCTACGCGTCGGGGTCTGGCGCGTGACCGAACAACACGTGAACAGTCAGGCGGTCAGGTTACCGGCGCGTGGGAGGGCGTTCGCACCGGGGGAGGAGTGTGCGCAAACGCGCGAACCCGCACGGGTCGGGCGGGCTAGTAGCGTCCGTCGTCGAACGAGTGCCCGTGACCGGGTTCGTCGTCCACCGGGGTCCACACCGCGCCGGTCTCACCGCGACGGAACGGTGTCGTGGTCTTGTTCGGATCGTCACGTCCGCGCACGGGCGAGGAGGGCGGCGGCACGTCCGGCACGGTGTCGCCCACCGGCCCGCCGTCGTTCCAGACGCGGTCCGGGTCGACCAGCGTCACCGACCCGCCGTCGAACGCGGGGTCCGGCGCGGCGCCGCCGCGCCGGAAGTCCTCCCTGCTGTGGCTGGCCACCACACGCTCGCGGGAGGGGAGGCCGCCCGTCGGGCCGAGGTCGTGGGCGGCGCGCCACCGGGTCGGCAGGGTCGAGGAGACCAGCAGCAGCACCCCCAGGGGCAGTCCCACACCGAGCCCCGCGCCGTTGGGGTAGAGGAAGCTCTCCTCGTTGAGCCAGTACAGGACGGGGCCCACCGTGGCGGGGGCGACCACCGGCCACAGGCACAGCGACGCCAGGAGGAGACCGCTGGACCCGGCGGCGAGCGGCGAGAGCCGTGAGGCCACCAGGTACGCGCCGACGACCCCCACCGCGCACAGCACCACCACGGAACAGACGGTGGCGAAGCCCACGTCTCCACGGATCAGCTCGGGCAGGGTCTGGGCCGACCACGCCACCGCCACCCAGAGGACGGGGGCGAGGGCGATTCCGGCGAGCAGTCCGAGCAGGTGGCGGAGCACGTGTCCCTTCCTTCGCGGGGTCTACCCGCAGATGTTGTCCTTCGCGGTCGTGGTGGCCGGTTCGGCGCCGGTGGAGGGCGACTCCTCCGGTTCCGTCGCGGTCGCCTCGACCCGGGGGGCCTCGAACGTCGTGTAGTCGAATCCGATCACGACCTGGAGGTCGTCGTCCAGGGTGGGGTCCTCCACCGTGCGCGCACCGGGCAGGGTCGTCGCCAGGTACTCGGCGTCGCGCTCCCGGCCGGGACCGAAGCGGACCTCCGTGGTGGGCACGTCGCGGCTGCTCCAGTTCTCGGCCACGTCCGTGACGTCGAAGCCGGCCGTCTCCAGCTGGGAGTCCAGCTGCGCGCCCAGCCCCGGGGTGGCGGTGCCGTTGAACACCCGCAGGCTGACCTCGGAGGGCGTCGGCTCCGCGTCGTCACCGGACTCCTCCTCGGGCTTCTCCTCGGGTTCCGTGAGCGGGCGGTCGGCGTTGATCGCCGCGAACATCTCGCGGGCGGCGGCCTCGTCCCACAGCAGGGCGACGTCGCCGCGCGGGGTCCAGTGGTCCATGTCGGCGATGGGCACCTGGGCGAAGGTGACGTTCTCCATGTCGACGTCGCGCATCTGGTACGCGAGGTCGTTGATGGTGCTGGTGTCCAGCCCCTCGTCCACCGTCACCGACGACAGCGCGCTGTCCAGGAACGCGGTGAGCTTGCGCGGGTCGGAGAGGGTCTCGGTGCTCATGGCCCGGTCGAGCATGGCCGACAGCACCTGCTGCTGGCGGTCGATGCGGTCGAGGTCGCCGCGCGCGGTGGCGCGGGTGCGGGCGAACGCCAGCGCCTCGGTGCCGTCCACCCGGTGCGTCCCGGCCTGCATGTCCAGGTGCGCCTTGGGGTCGTTGATCGCCTCGGGCAGGCACACGTCGATGCCGTCCAGGGCGTCGACCACGTCCACGAACCCGGTGAAGTCCACCTCGACGTAGTGGTCGATGCGCACGTCCGTGACCGACTCCACGGTCTGGACCGCCAGTTGCGGCCCCCCGTAGGCGTAGGCCGCGTTGATCTTGTCGTCGCCCTCGCCGGGGATGTCCACCCACAGGTCGCGGGGCAGGCCCACCACGGTGAGGTGGTCGCGTTCGTGGTTGAGCCGGACCAGCATCATGCTGTCCGAACGCTGCCCGGGGGTGGACCCCACACTGAGCGCGTTCTGGTCCTCCCGGCTCATCTCGTCCCGGCTGTCGGAACCGATGACGAGGAAGGTGAGGCCGCCGGTCTCCTCCGGGCGGTCGCCCTCGGCGAGCCCGCCGAACACGTCGAACCGGTTCAGCGCTCCCGACATCCAGCCGGTGATCGCCCACGAGGTGCCGGAGGCCAACAGCACCAGCACCGAGAGCACACTCATCAGCACCAGGCCGTTGCGGTGGCGCCGCACACGCGGGTGCGGCACAGTGAACCGTCCCGACCTGGCAGAACGTCGCCCGGCGGGCGGCTGGGGCTGTGAACGCTCCCGTCGGAACTCGCCCGTCGCCCTCCGCCGTCCGGCGTCCTCGTCGCTCATCGACGTCCCCGTCCCACCCGTTCCACGGTGCCCTGGTATCCGGTACCCGGGTATCTAGGTTGTCACCCGATCGGCCGAAGGGCGCGGGATGTCAGCCCTCGGCGTGTTGTTCGCCCCTTTGGGTGGGACGCCGAGATCGGCGGCCGGGTTCCCCGGCGCCCGCACGTCGCGTCACCCCTTCCCCCGGTCGGCGCGCGCACACCCGATCGGCCCGGATGTTCGGCGGGCCGGTGTGCAGTACCGTTGAGCGCGCGTCACCGTCGAGCGCGCCCGGGGCCCGCGCCCCGCCCTCACGGTGCCACGCAGTCCCGACAGTCTTGACCTTGGGAAGTGCCCGTGTCCTGGCCGCCTGTCTCCGTCGTCATGCCCGTACTGAACGAAGAGCGCCACCTCGCCGCAGCGGTGGAGCACGTCCTCGCCCAGGAGTACCCGGGCGAGCTGGAGGTCGTTCTGGGAGTGGGGCCGTCCTCGGACCGCACCCGCGAGGTCGCCGACGGCCTCGCCGCGGCCGACCCGCGCGTGAAGGTGGTGGACAACCCCACGGGGAAGACGCCCGCCGCGCTCAACGCCGCCATCGGCGCCTCCACCCACGACGTCGTGGCCCGGATCGACGGCCACGCCATGATGCCCTCCGACTACCTCCGGGTGGCGGTGGAGACCCTCCAGGAGACCGGCGCCGACAACGTCGGCGGCATCATGGCCGCCGAGGGCACCACCCCCTGGGAGCGCGCCGTGGCGGCCGCGATGACCTCCAAGGTGGGCGTGGGCAACGCGCGCTTCCACACCGGCGGCGAGGGCGGCCCCGCCGACACCGTCTACCTCGGTGTCTTCCGCCGCTCGGCGCTGGAACGGGTCGGCGGGTACGACGAGGCCTTCCTGCGCGCGCAGGACTGGGAGATGAACCACCGCATCCGCACCACCGGCGGGACCGTCTGGTTCCAGCCCCGTATGCGGGTGTCCTACCGTCCGCGCCGCAACGTCCGGCTGCTCGCCAAGCAGTACTTCCACTACGGCCGCTGGCGGCGCGTGGTCGCCCGCCAGCACCGGGGCACCATCAACCTCCGCTACCTGGCCCCGCCGGTGGCCGTGGCCGGAGTCGCCGCCGGTCTGGTCGGTGGCGTGTTCCTCTGGCCGCTGTGGCTGGTGCCCGCCGCCTACCTCGCCCTCATCACCGCCGCGTCGGCGCCCCTCACCCGGGGCCTGCCCGCGTCCTCGTGGCCGCTCATCCCGGTCGCGCTCGCCACCATGCACATGTCGTGGGGCACCGGCTTCATCACGAGCCCGCCCGGGCTCGGCGCGGACTCCCGCACCGCCCGCGCCAACAGCGGTACCGCGAGCGGCACCGGGGGCGCCTGACCCGTCAGACCGCCGCCAGCGGCCGTGGGGCGGACCGCCCCCACCCCCCACGGCCCGGCCCCTACGGCCACAAGTGGACGACGTCCGCCCTCGATCGGGGGCGGACGTTCTGCTAGGCAGGGGTCAGCAGGGCGGCAGCGAAGTGGAGAAGGTGGCAATGGACGAGTTGCGTGGAGACCAGGCGGCCTGGGTGTTCGACGGTGAGTCGGTCTCCATCCGGTACGAGACGAAGGGCTGGTTCAAGAGCCCTCTGCTCAAGCTCCTCGGGAGCCTGGAGGTACCGGTGTCGGCGATCCAGGACGTCGAGTTCCGTCCCGGAGCCGGACGCAAGAACAGCTGGGTGATGCAGCTGAGACTGCGCGAGCGCATGGACCCCTACCAGGCGGTCGGCGCGATGCTCGACGAGAAGGCCCAGCCCTTCCGGCTCACCGGTCCCGCCAAGACCGAGCTGGTCGCCGAGTACCTGGCCGATCAGATGCGCTTCGCCGCGAGCCAGGCCGGGGCACCCGACCCCGCGACCCCCACCCGGCTGGTCCCCACCCTTCCCCTGCACATCATGACCTGCGAGGGCACCGCGCGCCTGGAGGACGGCCGTCTCACCCTGGTCTGGTCGGGCACCTACGCGAGCAGCTACAAGAAGAAGAAGCAGCGCCGCGAGTACGACATCAAGGACATCACCGGCGTGGAGTGGGCGCCCCTCGACGACTGGGGCTGGGGGTTCGTCCGGTTCGTCACCAATCGAAGCTCCAAGGAGGCGTCGGCCAAGCCCAAGAACGACCTCAACCTGCTGCGCGCCGGCGAGGAGGGCAACGAGATCCACCAGGTCTTCCTGCTCGCCGCCGCCGTCACCGCCCACCGTTGGGCCCGGGGCGGGGCCGGGCGGCGCGCGCTGGGCTCGGGGGAGACCGCGCCGGAGGTCGACCCGGAGGCCGGACCGGAGGACGCCGAACCCGGATTCGACGACCCCGAATGGTGGAAGAACGCCGCCCGCAGCGCCATGGAGGCCGTGCGCGGCCCGAACCTCACGGTGAACCTCCCCGGGGTCGCCAACCCCTGGGGCGGCACGGACCAGGAGGCGGCCCCGGGGGAGGGCGCCGGGCCGCCGTTCCCGACCGGGGCGGCCCCGACGCCGGAGACCGGGGCCCCCGCCCCGACGAGCGCCGGGGGAGACGCGCGGGAGCCGGGGGGCACCGACACCACCTGGATCTTCGAGCAGATCGAACGCCTGGGAGACCTGCACGCCAAGGGCCTGCTCACCGACGAGGAGTTCAGCGAGAAGAAGGCCGAACTCCTCGGCCGCATCTGAGTACTCCGGGTGGCAGCGGGGCGGCCGGGGCGGTGGCGCCGGTACCGGGCGCTATCCCCCGGACGGCCCGTCCGCGGACGGGCGCAGCGCGGCCACCGCCCCGGGGACGTCGTCCACCACCACCGCGTCCATCCCGGCGGCCGCGAACCGCGCCGCGTCCGCCGGGTCCGGGCACCAGGAGATCATCTCCAGCCCGGCCCGGTGCGCCGTCTCCACCGTGTACTCCAACGGGCGTCGCCCCGCACGCGGAGCCGCGTCGTCCGCCACGCCCAGGGCGCGGGCGTCCAGCGCGACGATCGGGCAGCCCAGGCCCACGGCGCCCGGGATCGCGGTGTCCGCCGGGTTGCGCACGAACGGCATCCACGCCGTCGCCACCCCCGGAGCGCCCTCACGCACCCCCGCCAGTAGCCCGGGGTCGAACGAGCACACGAACACCCTGCGACGCGCGGCCTCCCGGCGCAGGAACGGCAGCACCAGGGAGAGCGTCCGCCGCGAGGGCGCGTCCACCCCGTCCTCCATCACCGTCTTCACGTCCACGTCCAGCCCCAGGTCGGACGGGATGGCGGCCAGCCCCTCCTCGAGACCGGCCAGGCCCTGCGCCCGGCACTGCGCCTCTGTGAGGTCCACGACCGCCCGACCGTCGTCCAGCGCGGCGTTGTGGAACAGCACCAACCGGTCGTCGGCCGTGCGGCGCACGTCGATCTCGATCCAGTCCGCGCCGGTCCGGGCCGCCAGCTCGAACGAGGCGGGCGTGTTCTCCACGGCCCCCTCCACGACGCCCCGGCCCGCGCCCCGGTGACCGATCACCGCGGTCGCCTCGAACACCCGGCTCACGCGGCCCCCTCCGTCCCGGTGGCGCGGGACCGACGCAGCAGGGCCTCGGCGACCTCCACGTCTCCCGGGTTGGTGACCTTGACGTTCGACGCGTCGCCGGGCACGATCCGCACCCCCACCTCGGGCAGGTAGCGCAACACCACCCCGCAGTCGTCCGTGGCGACCAGCTCCGGGTCGGCCATCGCCCGTTCGTAGGCGCGTCGGGCCACACCCAGCCGGAACCCCTGCGGCGTCTGCATCCGGCGCAGCCGGGAACGGTCCGGGGTCCGCAGGACCACCTCGCTCCCGTCGTCTCCGGACGCCACCTCGACCACCGTGTCGGCGCTCGGGACGGCCACCCCCACGGCACCGGCCGCACCGAGCGCCTCCACGCAGGCCGTGATCGTCTCCGGGCGCACCAGGGGGCGGGCGGCGTCGTGCAGCAGGACCAGGTCCGCGTCGTCCGCGTCCGCCAGCGCGGAGAGCGCCACGAACGAGGTGTCGGTCCGCGTGGCCCCGCCCGGCAGCACGCGGGACACCTTCGCGAACCCCGCGTCGGCCACGATCCGCTCGACCCTGGGCACGTACTCCTCCACCATCAGCACCACCACCTCGTCCACGGCGGGACAGGAGTCGAAGGCCGCGATCGAACGCTCGATGATGGGCCTCCCCTCCAGCTCCAGCAGCTGCTTGGGGGAGGAGGCGCCCATGCGGGAACCGACCCCTCCGGCCAGGACCGCGGCGATCACTCTGGGCCTGCGCTTCTCGTCCATGGATGCCAATCTGTGTTCCTGCGGGCCCGCGGTGTGACGCGGCCCGGGGGCGGTGCCCTCACGGAGGGTTCCTCGTCCGCGCCCGCCGACCCGCGTTCGTCGCGGTGGCGGGCAGGCCCACCCATGGTGCCCGAGGCGGGCGGGTGACTCGACCGGTGGCCGGATCGGCCGGACGCGGCACGTGGTTGGCACGGTCTGTCCCATGCAGCGGTAACCTATGGACGCCTGTCGGGCGTGCCCGGTCCATACCTCCTCTGATTCGGTCGTGGAGACGGGCAAGGCGCGCGACGTCCCCCGGTCGCCCGGATGCCCCCTCTTCCGGCCCGGTGAGGAACCGGCCGTGTCGACGGTCGGTGCGCGCAGGCGAGTTCGTAGACGCGACAGTCCGGCACATCGTGACCGGACGATCTCAAACCTTGGAGGTGGCGGTGGCGTCAAGGACGCTGGCCGTCTGGGAGAACCGGAAGGTCGTCGGCCTCCTGGTCCGGCGCGACCTGAAGGTCAAGTACCAGCAGTCCGTGCTGGGATACGCCTGGACGATGTTGGAACCCCTCGCACTGACGTTGGTGTACTTCTTCATCTTCGGTTACGTGCTCCAGGCCGACCGCGGTATCCCGGAGGACGCCAAGAGCCAGGGCGGCTACATCCTCTTCCTGGTCGCGGGCATCCTCCCCTGGACCACCTTCGGGGCGATCCTCAGCGAGGCCCCCCGCGCGATGATCACGCACTCGAAGCTGATCACCACGATGAAGGTCCCCCGTGAGATCTTCCCCATGGCCACGGTGGGCACCAAGTTCGTCGAGTACCTGCTGACCTGGCCGGTCCTGCTGGTCTTCGTCTTCGCCCTGGGCGGGCGTTTCAGCTGGGAGGGCATGTTCCTCTGGCTGCCCCTCGCCATCGTGCTGACCTTCATGTTCGGCCTGGGCGTGACCCTGTTCCTGTCCGCGGTCAACGTGTTGCTCCGTGACGTGGAACGACTCACGCGTATCCTGACCCGGATTCTGTTCTACGGGTCGGCGATCCTGTTCCCGGCCACGATGGTCCTGAGCTCGGGCGCCCCCGAATGGGCGAAGACGCTCTACCAGCTCAACCCGCTGATGGGTATCTTCCAAATGCACCGTACGGTGTGGTTCGCCGGATTCGAGGAACTCACGCCCAGTCCTCTCGCGTTGACCTCCGCGGTGGTCGGTTCGATCCTGATGCTCGTCATCGGGTACTGGACGTTCCGGCGCCTGGAGATGTCCGTACTGAAGGAGTTGTGATGGCGTCCACCTACGAGGCCGCGGTCGCGAGCGGTCCGGTCATCGAGGCCGAGGGCCTCGGTGTGAAGTTCGCCGTGAACCGCCGCCGCAAGCGCAGCCTCCGTGAGATGTTCATCCACGGCAACAAGCGCGACCCCAACGCCGAGGGCAACGAGTTCTGGCCGCTGCGCGGGGTGTCCTTCGAGATCGCCAAGGGCGACTGCGTGGGGATCGTCGGCAAGAACGGCACCGGCAAGTCAACCCTGCTCAAGATGATCGCCGGGGTGCTCCTGCCCGACGAGGGCAAGGTCAGCGTGCACGGCAAGGTGGCACCCCTGCTGGAGCTGCGCGCCGGGTTCAACGACAACCTGACCGGACGCGAGAACGTGTACCTGGTCGGTTCCCTGCACGGCATGAGCGAGAAGGAGATCGACGAGCGTTTCGACGACATCGTCGACTTCGCCGAGGTCAAGCCCAAGTTCATCGACACCCCGGTGCGCCACTACTCCAGCGGCATGAAGGTGCGGCTCGGCTTCGCGCTCATCTCGCAGCTGGAGCACCCCATCATGCTGGTGGACGAGGTGCTCGCGGTGGGCGACAAGGCCTTCAAGCGCAAGTGCTACGAGGCCATCGACCGCATGCTCGCCAACGAGCGCACCATGGTCCTGGTCTCGCACAACGAGAAGGACCTGCGCCGGTTCTGCAACCGGGGCCTGTACATCAAGGGCGGCGCGCTCGCCCTGGACACCGACATCGACGCCGCGCTGGCCGCCTACAACGAGGACACCAAGGCGGAGATCGAGGAGCGCAAGAAGAAGGACGCCGCGAAGAAGAAGCGCGCGGAGGCCGCGGAGAAGAAGGTGGAGGCGGAGGAGAAGGCCGCCGACCCCGCTCCGGACCAGCCCGAGGGCGGCGAGGGCAAGGACGGCGGACAGGCCGCCTGAACCAGGTCGCACACCCGCGAAAGGCGCATCTCGGACTGTTCCGGTGGTGCGCTCTTTCGTGTCCGTAACTGTCCGTAAAGCCCCCACGGGGGCGAAGAAGGGACGACCGCCGTCATACGCGTGTCAGTGGTTGATTGCGCACAGAGCGTGGGTGACGGTGACTCTCAGTTGAAACTGGGAGGGCACGGACATGACTGGCACGGTGGCGCGGGGAACCGCGCGCATGTTGGAGCGCAGGCACGTCACCCGATCGGGGGTGACCCGGATCAGCCTCGTGGTGACGGTCGGCGCGGCGGTCTGGTTCAGCCGGGCCGACCTCGTCGGCGCGGTGGCCGGGTCGGCCCTGCTCGGGCTGGCCCTGTGCTGCGACGCCGTGCGCTCCCGGATGCGCGCCCACCGCAGGGACGCCCTCACCGTCTGGACCCTGTCCATGGTGGCGCAGCTCCGCGAGTACGTGGTCTACGTGGGCCTCGCCTTCGGAGCGGCCGCCGCCGGGTTCGCCAGCGCGTGGGGGTGGGCCGCCGGGGCCCTGATCGCCCTGGCCCTGCGTGACGCGCTCCTGGTGGCCCGCTCGGCCCCCGTCGCGCCCGCACACCCGAAACGCCCCGCCCCGCCCTCCCAGCGGCGCCCTGAGGGCCTCCGGCTCCCCGAACCCCGGGTGCCGCGGCCGAGGGGTGAGGCCGGTGCGCCCGCCGAGACCGTCACGCGGACGCGCCCCGAGACCGGGGGCACGCGCCCCGGGGCGCCCGACGGCGGACCCGCCCCCGCCCCGTCCCTGGCCCACCTGGCCCGCAGGGTCATGGTGTTCGGCCAGCCCACGCGCTTCCTCGTGATCGCCGTCGCCACCATCGCCGTCGACGCCCGGATCGCCTTCCTCAGCCTCGTTGTGGGATGCGCGGTGGCGATCACCGGCGAGCTCGTCGACCCCTCCGCGCGGGAGACTCGTCCATGAGCGGGGCCGAACACGAGACGCCCCGCACGGGGGCCGGGGAGGCCCGCGCGAGGTTCCGCCCCGCCGTCCCCGACCTGCGCCGCCTCCGTGATGACAGTCACATGGGCCTGCTGCTCGGACGGCTGGTGCCGGGACTGGCCCCGCCGCTGCTCACGGCGTTCGCCGGGGCCGTCGTCGTCCTGGTGCTCATCGCGGCGGACGGGGGACGGCCCACAGGCATTACCCTGTTCGCACCGGTCGCTGCCCTGCTACTGTCCGGTCTGGCCTCGGGCCACCCCCACGACGGACGGTACGACTGGCTCGTACCTCCGCTCCTGCGCGTCACCGAGTACAGCTTCCTGGCGGTCGTCGGGCTCGCGTCCGGTGTGCCCGGTCTCCTGGTGTTCGTACTCTTGGTGACGGTCGTCTGTCACCACCGCGACGACGTCGCACGTCCCTCGGTCGGTGTGAGCCGACCGGTGTGGGTACGGCGCGCCGCGCTCGGCTGGGACGGACGGATGCTCGTCGTCGCCGCGGGGGGCGCGTTGTCCGCCCCCACCGCCGCCTACGGCATACTCGCCGGATACCTGGCGGTCCTGCTCGTCCGCGAGGCCACGCGCACCTGGAGCGGCACACCGGTGTCCGACGTGCGTGTCGGCACCGAGACGGAAGACGGCGACGGCGCCGACGTCCTGGGGGATCACCCGATCACCCGCCAGGGAGACGGGGGCCAACCGGCCGCCGGAACGAACGGGGAGGCGTGAGCGCCTCCTCGCTACAAGGAGGAACACGCCCTCATGCTCGGAATGGTTCTCGCCGCAGGCGCGGGGCGCCGTCTGCGCCCCTACACCGACACCCTGCCCAAGGCCCTGGTGCCCGTCGACGGCGAGACGACCATCATGGACATCTCGCTGCGCAACCTGGCCGCCGCCGGGCTCACCGACGTGGTCGTCGTGGTCGGCTACCGCGCGGAGGCCGTGGAGCGGCGCAAGGAGGCGCTGGAGGAGCGCCACGGCGTCAAGCTCACCCTCAGCTACAACGACAAGGCCGAGGAGTGGAACAACGCCTACTCCCTGTGGACCGCGCGTGAGTTCTTCTCCGAGGGCGTCCTCCTCGTGAACGGCGACACCGTCCACCCCGTCAGTGTCGAGGAAACGCTACTCGCCGCCAGGGGTCCGGAACTGCTCCTCGCGGTGGACAACGTGAAAAACCTGGCCGACGAGGAGATGAAGGTGACCCTCGACGACGACGGTCACCTCAGCACCATCACCAAGCTCATGGACCCGGCCACCGCCGCCGGCGAGTACATCGGTGCCACCCTCATCGAGGGTTCGCTGGCCCCGCGTCTGGCCGACGCCCTCAAGGCCACCTGGGAGCGCGACCCCCAGCTGTACTACGAGGACGGCTACCAGGAGCTCGTCCGCCGTGGCGAGAAGATCTCCGTCGCCCCCATCGGCAAGGTCGACTGGGTCGAGGTCGACAACCACGACGACCTGGCCAAGGCGAGGGAGATCGCGTGCCACTACTAGCCCGAATGCTTCCCTCCCCGCTGGCGATCGACGTCCGCCGGGGAGCCATCGCCTCTCTGGGGTCGGTGCTGGCCGACCGCCGCATCGCCACCGAGGGCCGCATCGCCGTCGCCGTGGGCCCCGGTCAGGGCGCGCAGATCGCCGCTGACCTGGACCTGCCGCAGTGCGAGGTCTTCCAGGTCGAGGAAGGCACCGTCGACGCCGCCACCGAGCTGGGCAAGAAGCTCCGGTCCGGCGCCTACGAGGCCGTGGCCGGGATCGGCGGTGGCAAGACCATCGACGTCACCAAGTTCGCCGCGACCATGGCGGGCATCCCCATGGTGGCCGTGGCCACCAACCTGGCGCACGACGGCATCGCCTCCCCCGTCAGTTCCCTGGAGCACGAGGGCGGCAAGCCGTCGATCGGCGTCACCATGCCCATCGCCGTGGTGATCGACGTCGACTACGTCCAGGCGGCGCCCTCGCACCTGGTCCGGTCGGGCATCGGCGACGTGGTCAGCAACATCTCGGCCATCGAGGACTGGGAGCTGGCCGGGAAGCTGAACGACGAGCCGGTCGACAGCATGGCCGTCACCTTCGCGCGCGTCGCGGCCGAGGCGGTCCTGCACCGCCCCGACTCGATCGAGTCCGACGGGTTCCTCAAGGTCCTGGCGGAGGGCCTGGTGCTCTCCGGCATGGCCATGGTGGTCGCCGGTTCCAGCCGTCCGGCCAGCGGTGCCTGCCACGAGATCCTGCACGCGGTCACGCAGCTCTACCCGGGGACCAGCAACCACGGCGAGCTGGCCGGTCTGGGCGCGCTGTACGCGTCCTTCCTGCGGGTGCGGCACCTGGACTGGCCGCAGGCGCGCCTGGAGGAGATCCGGTCCTGCCTGCTCCGCCACGACCTGCCGATCGTCCCCGCGGACGTCGGTCTCGACCAGGCCTCGTTCGCGCGCGCGGTGGCCCACGCCCCGGGCACGCGCCCGGGCCGGTTCACCATCCTTGAACACCTGAACCTCTCCGAGGACGAGATCGGGCGGAGTGTCGCGGACTATGTCGAAGCCGTCGGTCGCTGAGGTCCGCGCGGGCGGCCAGCCCGCGGGGATCAAGGAGCGCGTCAACGAGGAGCACTGGGCGGGCCGCCTCTACATGAGGGACCTCTCCCCGTACCTGTCGACCGTCTTCGTGCGGCTCCGCGTGCCGCCGAACCCCATCACGTACCTGATGATGGTGTTCGGCGTGCTCGCCGGGGTGATCGTGGCCTTCGGCGGCCTGTGGTCGGCGATCCTCGCGGCCGTCTTCGTGCAGGTCTACCTGCTGTTGGACTGCTCCGACGGTGAGGTGGCCCGGTACACCGGCCGCACCAGCGTGGCCGGGATCTACCTGGACCGCATCGGGCACTACGTGTCCGAGGTGGCCCTGCTCGTCGGCCTGGGCATCCGCGCCCAGGGCGAGTTCGAGGCGGGTGGCTGGGTGATCCTGGGCATGGCCGCCGCGCTCGGTGTCGTCCTGATCAAGGCCGAGACCGACAACGTGGTGGTCGCCCGGGCCAAGGCGGGCCTGCCGGAGAAGATCACCGAGGAGGCCATGCGGCCGAAGTCCTCGGGGCTGAGCCTGGCCCGCCGTCTGGCCTCGGCGCTGAAGGTGCACCGCCTCATCCAGGCGGTCGAGCTGTCCCTGATCGTGGTGGTGGCGGCCGTGGCCGACCTCTTCCTCGGGGACCTGCTGGCCACCCGGGTGCTGGTCGTGGCCTGCGCCGCGGTCGCGGTGCTGATGAGCTTCGCGCACTTCGTGAGCGTGCTCGCCTCCCGTCGCCTGGAGTAGCGAGGCGACGGCGCTCCGACACGACGAGCGGAGCCGTGGACGCTACCCCGTCCACGGCTCCGTACACGTCGCTTTTATTCTTTCGTTAGTCTGTTTCTGCGAACGTTGACATGTGTCCACCTGTCAGCCGCACGTCGTCCACTGAACGGTCGCAACCATGGCCACACCCGTGATCCCTCCCTCGTCAGGCTCCGAGGCGCCCACGGCGCACGACCACCGTGCGCCCCGAGCGGAACGGAGCAGTTCCCAGGTGCCCGCAACCGGAAAGCCCACACTGTCCTGCGTGCTGCTCACCATGGGCAACCGCCCGGCCGAGCTGCGGCGTGCGATCACGAGCGTGTTCGAGCAGGAGGGCGCCGACGTCGAGGTGGTCGTGGTCGGCAACGGCGCGGACCTGCCCGAGCTGCCCGAGGGCGTCACCACGGTGCGCCTGCCCGAGAACGTGGGCATCCCCGCCGGACGCAACGAGGGCGTGCGGGCCACCAGCGGCGACGTGGTGCTGTTCCTCGACGACGACGGCTGGTACCGGTCCATGGACCTGGCCCGCCACGTGCGCGACCGCTTCGCCGCCGACCCCACGCTGGGCGCGCTCTCCTTCCGGATCGCCGACCCGGACGGCGGCCCCGACCAGCGCCGCCACGTGCCCCGGCTGAGAGTGGGCGACTCCCGCAGGTCGAGCGTGGTCACCACGTTCCTGGGCGGGGCCAGCGCCGTGCGCCGCACCGCCTTCGACGAGGGCGGCGGCCTGCCGGGCGAGTTCTTCTACGCCCACGAGGAGACCGACCTCGCCTGGCGGATCATGGACGCCGGTTACTCCATCGAGTACGATGCCGACGCCGTGATGTACCACCCGGCCGTGGCTCCGACCCGGCACGAGAACTTCTACCGGCTCAACGCCCGTAACCGGGTGTGGCTGGCCCGACGCAACCTGCCCTGGCCCCTGGCCTTCGCCTACCTGGGCACCTGGGTGGGGCTCACCGTCCTGCGGGAGCGGAACCGCGAGGCCCTGCGCTCGTGGTTCTCCGGTTTCCGTGAGGGATGGCGGGAGGACGCGGGCCGCCGCACGCCGATCAGCTGGCGGACCGCCTGGCGGATGACGCGTGCCGGTCGGCCACCGGTCATCTGACGCCGAGGAGGCCCCCCATGGGCATCGCCTTGCTGATCATCGGGTTCGTGGTGTTCTTCGCCGTGGTGGCGGCGGACGTCGTCGCGTTGGAGCGGCGCAGAGCCGTCCTGCGGTTGGAAGCCGCCCTGCGGCGGGAACGGGACTGATCCCAGCCGCGACCGGACCCGGCTCACCTGGCCCTGAGGCGGGCGAACGAAGGGGGCGGGGCGCCGTACTGGCGCCCCGCCCCCTTCCGTGTCGGGTCCGGGATCAGATCTCGGTGACGACCGACTCGTAGTCGAGGCGGGGGAGGCGGTCGAACCAGGCGTCGGGGCCCGGACGGCCGATGTTCATCACGACGAGCGGGGTCTGGGTGGAGTCCTCACCGAAGAGCTCCTTGCGCAGGCCCTCGGCGTCGAAACCGGTCATCGGACCAGCGGCCAGACCGGCGGCGCGCACGCCCACGATGAGGTAGGCGACCTGGAGGAACGCGTTGCGCAGCGCCATGTCCTCACGGGCCTCGACCGGCATCCCGGAGAAGTCCTCGCGGGCGGTGGGCAGCACCGGGAAGGTCGTGGGGAAGTGCTCGTGGAAGGAGCTGTCGGCCGACAGCACCAGGGCCAGGGGGGCCTTGGCGGTCTTGGGGGCGTTGTTGCCGGCCATGTGCCGGACCAGGCGCTCACGGGCCTCGGGGGAGCGGACCGCGGTCACCCTGAGCGGCTGGTTGTTCATCGCTGTGGGACCGAACTTGACCAGGTCGTAGACGGCGCGCAGCTGCTCGTCGGTCACCGGCTCGTCAGTGAACGAGTTGGCGGTGCGGGCGGCGCGGAACAGCAGGTCCTGTGCGTCCTTGGTCAGGGCGAGAGCGTCACTCATGCGATACCTCAGCTGGCTAGTGCGAGTGCAGGGCTGGTCGGCTGGGGGCGACCAACGAGCACAACATCGCTTGCCGGGAAGATATTTCGCTGGCGAACTGTTGCCGAGCTCACTCCCGGAGCGGCGCGGGGCGGCGGTTGCCCTGGCGGGGCAGGCGCGGGCGGGGTATCGACGGGCGCGGTCCGTTCGCCTCGGCCACCCACTCCTCCAACTGCTTCACGAACAGGCGCGCCTGGACCGGCCAGTGGAACGAGGTCCGGGCGATCCGGTGCCCGGTGCGCGCGTACTCCTCGCGCAGGGCCCGGTCGTCGCGGAGCTCGAGTACGGCACGGGCGGCGGCGGTCGGGTCCTGGAACGGCACGACGAGGCCCGCCTCGCCCTCCGGTCGCCCGGTGACCAGGGCCTCGGCCATCGGGTTCGGCGAGGTGATCACCGGGAGCCCGTGGGCCATGTACTCCACGACCTTGGTGGGCAGGGAGTGGCGGTAGTTGTCGGTGTCGTGCAGCAGGCTGATCCCGGCCAGCGCCCCGGCCGCCATGCGCAGCGCCCGGTCGTTGGGCACGAACCCGTACCAGTGCAGGGCGTTCTCCTGGTGGGCGTCGCGCAGCAGTGGCCGCACCACGTGGTCGGCGCCCCCGATGACCTCCAGGCGCACGCCGTGGTCCCGGAGCTGGCGCCCCATCTCGATCAGGTCGTGGGCGCCCCGGGCCCGGGAGAGCTGCCCCAGGTAGACGACGCGGTCGTCACCGGGCGGACGCAGCGGGACGTCGGGGACCTCGGTGGTGTTGGGGACGACCGGGTGGGCGCCCCTGAACCGCGGGCGGTACCCCTCCTCGGCCAGCAGCAGCCGCATCCGGCGTTCGGCGCGGCGCTCGAACCCGCGCACCACCGCACCCAGCGGGCGGCGCAGCGGCTCCGGAATCCACGGCTTGGTGAGGAGCGCGGCGGGGGTGTCCTCGTGGACGTCCCACACCGTCACCGGGCGCCTGGACGGCAGGACCAGCAGCAGCTCGGGGTCGTGGATGAGGAGGAGGTCGGCCTCCGGAGCCAGCCGTGCCAGCGCGGACCGCGCCGCCCTCAGGGAGGGCAGCCGGTCGCGGCCCGAGGCGCGGGGGACGTCCACCGAACGGACCCGGTCCCACGGTGTCACCCCGCACTCCCGGAACGGAGCCACGTACGTCACGGTGTGTCCGGCGTCCACGAGGGCGCGGATCTGCCGGTGCAGAATCCGGGCGTCCTCGGGGTGGTGCACAATCGTGGCCACAAGCGCGTGCATCGAGATCACCTACGTATGTCACCGTTTGGTATGACTGCTCCGTGTTCGATGATCCGCTGTGAAGGTGCGGTATCAGCTGTGCGACACGGTAGTCACCTGCGGAAACACACTGTGGAAAGCCGAGTGGACACGTGGGGTGCATCCGGTGAACCCTTGGTGGGGTCACCGTGAACGCGCGAGGGCACGCCGTCGAACGCCGAGTGGCGTCCGGGACGACGTGCCCCCGTGAGTCCCGTGCGGGCCGGTCTCAGAGGACCTGGACTCCCTCGCGCTGCACGCGGCGGCGCACCTGCGAGGGGACCTCGCCCACGGCCTCCGCCTCGGCCTCGTTCTCCGAACGGCGCAGGACGCCGCGGGTGTCCAGCAGCAGCCGTGCGTACTCGGTGAGCAGCTTGGGCCGGTAGGCGGCGTGGTCGGTGAGCAGAACGGTCAGGTCGGCCTCGGCCATCGCCCGCTCCAGGTCGGTGGAGCGCGGGACGTCCACGCCGTCCACCTGCCAGGAGTCCACGTGCGGGTCGTGGTAGGTCAGTGTGGCGCCCTTGGCGGCCAACTTGCGGGCCACCGGACGGGCGGGCGACTCCCGCTGGTCGGCGATGTCGGCCTTGTAGGTGACGCCGAGCAGGAGCACCTTGGACCGGGACAGCGCGAGCCCGGACTCGTTGAGCAGCTCCTGGGCGCGCTGGGCCACGTACGCGGGCATCCGGCCGTTGATCTCCTGGGCCAGCTCGACGAACCGGAACGGGTAGCCGAGGGTCTTGACCTTGTAGGAAAGGTAGTTCGGGTCGATCGGGATGCAGTGGCCGCCCACCCCCGGACCCGGGTAGAACGCCTGGAAGCCGAAGGGCTTGGTGGCGGCCGCCGAGATCGAGTCCCACAGGTCGATGCCCAGCTCCTGGCAGAAGACGGCCATCTCGTTCACCAGGGCGATGTTCACGTGCCGGTAGGTGTTCTCCAGCAGCTTGGCCATCTCGGCCTCACGGGTACCCCGTGCCCGCACCACGGTGTTCACGAAGTTCCCGTAGAAGGCCGCGGCCGCCTCGCCGCACTCCTCCGTGAGGCCGCCGACGACCTTCGGGGTGTTGGCGACGCCGAAGACCGGGTTGCCGGGGTCGATGCGCTCGGGCGAGAAGGCCAGGTGGAAGTCGGCCCCGGCGACCAGGCCGGACTCCTCCAGCAGCGGCCGGACGACCTCCTCGGTCGTCCCCGGGTACGTGGTGGACTCCAGGATCACCAGGGTGCCCGGAGTCAGGTGCTCGGCGATGGCCCTGGAAGCGGAGGTGACCGCGCCCAGATCCGGGCCGCCCTCAGGGGAGAGCGGCGTGGGCACGCAGATGACGATCGTGCGCGCCGCCGAGAGGCACGCCGGGTCGCTGGTCGCGTGGAACCCCTGGGACAGCATCGCGGCGACGTCGTCCGCCGACAGGTCGTCGACGTGCGACTCGGATCTGTTGAGACCGTCGACCACGCGCGTGCTGACGTCGAATCCGGTCACTCTCAGTCCCGCCGAGACGGCTTCCGCCGCCAGCGGGAGACCGACGTAACCGAGGCCGAGGACGACGAGGTCGCTGGCCGAACCGGAGCTCTGCTCGGGGACATGGGCTGGGTTGGAGGCTGCGGCATCCACTTCGCGGTCACACTCGCATTCATTTCGTGAACGGGCGCAAAGAGTCGAGAACTGCCCTGGGTACACCATTCGGAGTGCGGGACGTCCGAGTGTAGGCAGACGCGGTCCTCGGTTACGGGTTCTGGCCTGGTCCGGACATTTTCCGCAAAAGAACCCGATACGCCTGGTTATAGCGGTATGCGGCCTCGGTCCACGTTCGGTTGGCTCCGACACGCTCCTGACCAGCTCGACCGTAGGTCGTCCGCTTTTGATGACTGTAGGCGAGATTTGTGAGGACATCAGCTAGACGTGCCGATTCGCCCGCCGGAATTAACTCGCCGGACACCCCCGGTTCCACGATCTCTCGCAACGCGGGAAGATCACTCGCGACAACTGGCAGCCCGCCGGCCATCGCCTCCACCGGCTTCAACGGTGTCACCAAGCGGCACACCCGTTCATCAAGTCGTGGCACGGCGAACACGTCCAGTGCGGCGTGGTGGTGACGGACCCGGTCGGCGGGCACCCGGCCCGGGAAGTGCGCGGCCCCCTCCAACCCCAGCCTCCCCGCACGGTCACGCAACGTGGCCAACTCCGGGCCGTCCCCGACCACCAGGGCGTGCGCCCGCTCACCCCTCTCCCGCATGGACGCCACCGCGTCCAGCAACACGTCGAGCCCCTCGTAGCCGAAGCAGCTCGTCGTGGTGCCCACCACGAACTCGTCCGGTCCGATCCCCAACCGCCGGCGGACCTCGTCCCCCGACGGCAGCGGCTCCAGGAACGACGCGTCCACCGCGTTGGGCACCACCAACAGCCGCTCCCGGGGCACCCCGCGCGCCTCGATGTCGGCGCGCATGGCCTCGCCCAGCGTCACCACCAGGTCGGCGGCGAGCATGCACTCGGTCTCACTCGCCCGCTCCGCCCGGTAGAACGCGTCGTCCACGCTGCGAGAGGGGTCGCGCGAGAGCCACGACTCCTCCAGGAACCCCCGCACCTCGTAGACCACCGGAAGCCCGAACCGGCGGCCCAGCTCCAACGCCAACCGCGCGTTGTGGTGGTTGCTGGCCGCGTGCAGCACGTCCGGCCGCACCGCCTCCACCAGGTCGGAGGCCAGACGCAACCCGGACTCCAGCTCCTCGGCGTGGTCACGCGGAGCGGTCCACGGAAGCAGACGGTGGTAGGCGACCCCGTCCACGCGGACCAGCGTGCGCGGGTCCGGCACCCCCTTCGTCAGCGGGTAACCCGCACGGGTGGCCACGTGCACGTCCATCCCCGCCTCACGCTGCGCCACCGCGATCCGGTGCGTTCGCTGGGTGTAGCCCGCGTTGGTGTGCGGAAGCGCGTTGGTGACCAGGTGCAGCACCCGCACCCCCGCTCCCGGACGGCCCGGGTCCGCCGCGACCCGCCAGGAACCGCGGCCATCCGCGCCGGGGTCCGGTCGCTGAGCGTTCACCGTGTCGTCGGGCCGCGTTGGCGCACCGCGGGTTAACGTGAACCCGTGACGGTCAGGCGAAACGGACGGGGACGCGGGGACGGCACGCCCCGTGGCCAGCGCCGTCCGGTACTCCGCCGAGGTCCGATGCGGCCCCGGAGGAATGCGTGCGACCAGCTCACGAGCGGTGTCGGCGTCCCCGGCGGCCAGCGCGGCCGCGACCAGGCGGCCCACCCTGCGGGGCGGGGCGTCCGTGGCGGCTGCCAACACCACCTCGCGCGCCTCGCCGCGCCGACCCTGGTCCCACAGGGAGTAGGCGCGCGGCAGGGCGCCCGATCGGGCCGACACGGCACGCGCCGAGGTCCGCACCGGGCCGGGCATCAGCCGCAGCGCCAGCAGCGGCAGACGCGCCGGATCGGAGCGCAGGTGCCGCCACGCCAACGTCGCGGTGAAGGTCACCGCCCGCGGCCAGAGGACGCGCGAACGCGGAACACGGGGTTCGGGAATCTGGGAGTCATGCACGGTCAGTCACACAACCACGTGGACGTGGCCGGATGGTGACAACACGGCGACACGGACGGGACGGCTGGGGCAAAGAACTCCGTCACCCGGACCGTGACCGGACCGACCGTCCGGCCCGGCCGGACCCCGGCCCACACCAGCACAGCAGTCACCCCCACCAGAAGCAGAAGGAAACAGCCGTGGCAACGAGTGCCCCTCTTGGCAGCCAGGACACCGGGATCGTCCACGTGGTAGGGGCGCGCCCCAACTTCGTCAAGGCCGCTCCGGTCGTCTCCGCCCTGCGCGGGCGGGGCGCGCACCAGACGGTCCTGCACACCGGTCAGCACTACGACGACCGCATGTCCGCCGTCTTCTTCCGCGACCTCGGCCTGCCCACACCCGACGTCGACCTCGGGGTCGGCTCCGGCTCGCACGCCGCGCAGACCGCCGCGCTCATGGTGGGCCTGGAGCGCGAGTTCACCGCGAACACGCCCGGCATGGTCGTCGTGTACGGAGACGTGAACTCCACGATCGCCGCCGCGCTGGTCGCCGCCAAACTCGGCATCCCCGTCGCGCACGTCGAGGCGGGCCTGCGCTCCTTCGACAACACCATGCCGGAGGAGGTCAACCGGCGGGTCACCGACCAGCTCAGCGACCTCCTCTTCGCGACCAGCCCCGAGGCCGTGGGCCACCTGGCCGCCGAGGGGATCTTCCCGGACCGCGTCCACCTCGTCGGCAACCCGATGATCGACACGCTCCTGGGCAACCTCGACCGGTTCGACGCGGACGCCCTGCGCGCCCGTCTCGACCTTCCCGAACGCTACGTGGCCGCCACCCTGCACCGGCCCGCCAACGTCGACGACCCGGCCAACGTCGCGCTCCTCACCGAGCGGCTCCACGAGATCGCCGACCTCACCGACGTCGTCATGCCGGTGCACCCGCGCGGCAAGGCCGCCTTCGACCGCGCCGGGCTGGGCGACCACCCGCGCGTGCGCCTGCTCGAACCCCTCGGCTACCTCGACTTCGTCGCCCTCACCCGGGGTGCCGACGCCGTCGTCACCGACTCCGGGGGCGTGCAGGAGGAGACCACCATCCTCGGCGTCCCCTGCCTCACCCTGCGCCCCAACACCGAGCGCCCGATCACCCTCACCCACGGCACCAACCAGCTCGTCACCGAGGCCGACCTGCTCCAGGCGCTCGGCAAGGTCCTGGACGGACACGCGGTCGAGCGCATCGGCGACGTCCCGCCGCTGTGGGACGGCCACGCGGGCGAGCGCATCGCCTCTGTCCTCACCCAGTGGTCGCGGTGAACGGCCGTGATCCCCATCCGTCCGGGCGGCGCACGGCACCCGGACCGCACCACGGGCACACCGGTGTCCCGACCCGAGGCTTCCCGAACCGAGCACAAGGTGGCAGACCGTGAAACGGCGTGAACAGAGCCAGACCGAACAGCTTCGGCAAGCCCTGGCCGAGCGCGAGGCCCAGCTTCAGGAGGCGCAGGCCCGCCTGGCCTCGCTGGAGGGTTCGACCTCCCTCCAGGTGGGCCGGGCGCTCACGGCCGCCGCCAAACGCCCGGGCCGGTCCCTGGTCAGACTCCCGCGCGACCTGTACCGGTTGTGGCGGCGCAGCGGCAGCACCAACCACGCCGAACGGCGCCGGGTCGAACCGGTCCGCTCCTTCGACGCCGACCGCCAGGAGGCCCGCCTCCTCACCGGTCTGAGCGGCGGGCGCGAGGACCTGCTGGTGGTCGCCACCGTTCTCGGACCGGACGTCCAGAAGGCGGTCGACCCCTACCTGCGTTCGGTGCCGTTGCGCCCGCACGACGCCCAGATCGTCATGGACGCCGTCGACGTCGACCTGCTCCTGGTGTCGGCCTCGGCGGCCGCCCCCGGGTCCCCGTGGGCGCACGTGGGAGACCCCGCCGCCGTCGACCGTACCCGTGCCCTGCACTGGGTACTGGAGTCCGCGTCGGCGCGCGGCATCCCCACCGTCCTGCTCGACGACGCGCCCGCCCCGCCCGCCCTGCGCCAGCTCGGCTTCGACCGCGTGCACAGAGGTGACGCCGGGGTGCCGCTGCACCGGTTCAACCCGGTGGCCGCCGAACTCGTCGACGGCCCCGAGGCGGTCTTCGTCCGGACCGGCCCGGACCAACAGGTCCCCGACGTCCTGGTGGACCTCGGCGTGGGAGTGGTGGACGCCGACTCCCCGCGCCTGGCCGACGCCCTGCGCGCCGCCAACGTCGCCGTCATCCCGGAGTCCGGCCCCGGCGACCTGCGCCTGCGCCGCCGGGCCTGGGCCTGCGGCACTCGCGTGATCAGCCACCCGGCCGTACCCGCACCGGACGCCGAGGACCTCGCCGTCACCGTGCCACGGCTGCGCGCCGAGACGCCGACGCCACGCGAGGTACGGGCCATGCTGCGGCAGGTGTTCCTCGACGAGGCGGCCCCGGTCCGCCTGGCCGCGCTCCTGGAGGGCCTCGACTTCGCGTCGGGCACCCCCGCGACCGAGCTTCCGCTCAGCGGGCGGGGGGTCGCGGTCCTGGCCGACCCGGCCACCGAGGCCGACGCCGCCCGCCTGGCCGACGACCTCCTCGGGTCCCGGCTGCGCCCGGCCGAGGTGGTCGTTCCCGACACCGCCGCCCGGATGCCCGGAGTCCAGACCCTGCGCGCCGAGGGCGTGACTGTCCGCACCGCCCGGGCCACCGCCCCCGACACACCGGAGGAACTCACCCGCCAGGGCGACCGCGCCCGGGGCGGCGGGTTCGAACCCGAGCACTGGGCGGCCCTGGCCGAACGCGCCACGGCCCCGTGGGCGCACCTGTGGACCGGCCCGGTCGGCCGACACCGGCTCGCCGACCTTGTCGGCGCCGCCGAATGCTCGGGAGCCGACGCCGTGGGCACCCCCGACACGCCCGACAGCGGCGAACCGCACACCCGGGGGCTGGGAGAACGCGGCTACTTCGACCGCGACACCGGCGGCCGCCAGTACGTGTTCGTCACCTCGGTCGCCCCGGAACTGGCCCGGACCGACCTCCTGCGCCGGGGCTGGCTCCCGGCGGAGTGGAACCGGCGCGGGACCCGCCTCCTGGCCCTGGGCCCGGACCACGGTTCCGGCGCGGACGGGGACAATGAGGGCCCCACCCACGCCGACGCCTCGACGGGTGCGGTCGGTTGACCACCGCCGCCCCGCCCGACCACCCGCCGTCCGTTCGGCCCCCGAAGGACGTCCACGGCGCGGCGGTCCGCGAGACCGCCACCCACCAGCTTTCGAAGGGAAGAACGTGAGCACAGCTCCTCCGCGCGCACTCTTGTACGGGGACGTGGACCTGAACATCATCGACGGCTCGGCGATCTGGGCGCAGTCGATGGCGCAGGCCCTGGCGGCGGCCGGCTGCGAGGTCACCCTGCTGCTCAAGGCCCAGATCCGCACTGACCGGCTCACGGCGCCGCTCACCGAGAACCCCGCCGTACGACTGGTCCGCCCCTACGAGGACCGCTCGCTGCCCGACCTCGGGCCGCGCGGCCTCACGCCCGAGCAGGCCGTGGAACTCATGGGCGGTCTGCACGCCCGCAGGCCCTTCGACCTGGTCGTCGTCCGGGGGCGCCGACTCGCCGGGCTGGCCGCCCAGGAGGAGAGCCTGGCCGGGAAGCTGTGGACCTACCTCACGGACTTCCCGCACGGCGTCGCCGAACTCACCGCGTCCGCGATCGCCGAACTCACCGACATCGCGCTGGCCTCCCGGTTCGTGCTCTGCCAGACCGAGGAGCTGCGGGCGTTCCTGGAGTCCACGGTGCCCGCCGCCTGCGGTCGCTCCGTCCTGTTCCCGCCGGTCGCCGCGGTCCCCGAGGGGGTCGCGGCGACCGGCCAGACGCACGCGCGCACCCGCCTGGCCTACACCGGCAAGTTCGCGCCCCGCTGGAACACCCTGGAGATGACCGAGCTCCCCGAGGAGCTGGCGCGCCTCGGGGTGGACTCCGAACTCGTGATGATCGGCGACAAGGTCCACGCCGAACCCGCCGACTGGGCCAAGCGCATGCGCAGGGCCCTGGAGAGCACCCCGAACGTGGACTGGCGCGGCGGCATGGCGCGGGCCGACGCCCTGCGCCAGTCCGCCGAGTGCGACTTCGGCCTGTCCTGGCGCGACCCCGACATGGACGCCAGCCTGGAGCTCTCGACCAAGGTCCTGGAGCTGGGGGCGCTGGGGCTGCCGGTGGTCCTCAACCGCACCCCCATGCACGAGGCCCTGCTCGGCGCGGACTACCCGCTGTTCGCGGGGGAGGACACCGCCTCGGTGGCCGCGGTGATCGCCCGCGCCTACCACGACCGGGCCGTGTACGCCGAGGCCGCCGAACGCTGCCGCGCGGCCGCCGCCGACCACACCCTGGAGCGGGCCGCCGAACGCCTGCGCGGCTACCTCGCGGAGGCGATCCCGGCCGCGCCCGAGGGGGCCGACCCGGAGCGTCCGCTCAAGGTGGTCATCGCCGGGCACGACCTCAAGTTCTTCACGCGACTGGCCGAGTACCTGGACTCGCTGCCCGGCCTCGACGTGCGCATCGACGAGTGGGAGGGGCTGAGCACCCACGACCAGTACCGGTCGCGGGAGCTCGCCGCCTGGGCCGACGTGGTGATCTGCGAGTGGTGCGGCCCCAACGCGCTCTTCTACGCCAAGTGGAAGCGCCCGGGTCAGCGGCTGATCGTGCGCCTGCACCGGTTCGAGCTGTACGCGGAGTGGCCGCGCCGCCTGGACGTCTCCAAGGTCGACGCGGTGGTCTGCGTGAGCCCGCACTACGCCGACCTCACCAGGGAGATCACGGGGTGGCCCGCAGAGAAGGTCGTGGTGCTGCCCAACTGGGTGGACGACCGCCAGCTGGACCGCCCCAAGCTGGCGGGAGCGCGGTACTCGTTGGGCATGATCGGCATCGCGCCGTCCCGCAAGCGCCTGGACCGGGGGCTGGACGTCCTCTCGGAGCTGCGCAGGATGGACCCCCGGTACACGCTGTCGGTGAAGACGAAGCAGCCGTGGGAGTACTGGTGGATCTGGAACCGGCCGGAGGAACGCGCCTACTTCGAGCGGGTGTACCGGCGTATCCAGCGTGACGAGGGCCTGGCGGCCGGGGTGGTCTTCGACGGCTTCGGCCCGGACGTGGCGACCTGGCTGCGCCGGGTGGGGTTCGTGCTGTCCACCAGCGACGACGAGTCGTTCCACCTGGCGCCCGCCGAGTGCGCGGCCTCCGGCGGTGTCCCGGCGCTCCTGGCCTGGCCCGGCTCGGACACCATCTACGACCCGCACTGGATTCACGACGACCCGGTGGCGATGGCCGAGTCCATCCACGCCACCGTCTCCGAGGGCCGGTTCGGCGAGGAGAGCGAGCGGGCCCGCGCCGAGGTGGTCGGGGTCTACGGCCTGGAGCGGGTGCGCGCCCTGTGGAGCGACCTGGTGGTCCGGGGCGAGGTCCCCGCCGGTCAGGGGTCCGCTCCCCAGGTCAGCGCCCAGTAGCCGCGCGGCCCCAGGACCCCCGTCCTGGGGCCTGTTCTTTTTGGGGCCTCCGCTTCGCTTCGGCCCGGGTTCGGCGCCTTTGCAGAGGGATTCTTCATCCTCGTCTGCGCCTGACGCTCGTTCCTCGCTGGCGGCTTGACTCGTCTTGCAGAACCCTCTCCGGCGCTCGAACGGACAGCACCCCCCTGGTGGCTGAGGTGGGTGGGTGTGTTCTTTTTGGGGCCTGCGCTTCGCTTCGGCCCGGTCAGAAGGGCCCCGACATCTTCGACAGCCCTCCGGCCCCCGCGGGGAGGAAGAGCGCGAAGGTGGTGGGTCGGGTCTGGACGAGTTCGACCCTGGCGCCTTCGGATTCGGCGATGTGACGGGCGAGGGCGAGTCCGAGACCGGTGCCTCCGCCTCCGCTGACCTCGCGTTCGAAGATGCGGCTGGAGAGGTGTTCGGGGACGCCTTCGCCTTCGTCGCTGACCTCGACGCGGACGGACTGGCCGGTGTCGAGGCGGCGGATGGTCACCGTCCCCGCGCCGTGTTTGTAGGCGTTCTCCACCAGGGTCGCGAGGATCTGGGCGAGGTCGGTGGGAACCGTCATGGCGGTCAGTCCGGGGTCGCCGGTGACGAGGAGTCGGCGTTTCTCCTGCTGGAAGACGGGCGACCACTCGGCTTGGAGGTGGTTGAGGACGGGGTCGAGTTCGACGGCCTCGACTTCGGGGTTCTGGCTCTTGCGGGCGCGGCCGAGGAGGCTTTCGACGGTCTCGACGAGGCGTTCGGTCTGGGCGAGGGCGGCTTCGCCCTCCTCGCGGACGACCTGCGGGTTGCCGGATTCGGCGATGATCTCCTCGAGCCGCATGGTGAGCGCGGTCAGTGGTGTGCGGAGCTGGTGTGAGGCGTCGGTCGCGAAGTGGCGTTCGGTGGCGATGAGCCCGGCGATGCGTTCGGCGCTGCGGTCGAGTACCTCGGCGACGCGGTCGGCTTCGGGGATGCCGTAGCGGTGCCCCCACGGTGTGGTGACGCCGGAGCCGAGCCGTTCGGCGGTGGCGGCGAGGTCGACCAGCGGCAGGGTGAGGCGGCGGGCCTGGAACATGGACAGGCCGACCGCGACGCCGATGGCGAGGAGCGAGAGCGAGGCGATGCCGAGCCAGGCCCGGACCACGCTCTCCTGGACGTCCTCGCCGTCGCTCCACACGTCGACCCTGGTGCCGCGGTTGGTGGTGACGGTGGCTTTGAGCAGGCGTGGGGAGTCCGCGGCGTCGGGATTGAGCGCGGGGTCTCCCGCGGTCACGGCGGTCGGTCCGTCCGCGGGCGTGATGCGGACGAACCGGTTCGGGTGTTCCCGATCGAACTCCGCCAGGTCCAGTTCGCCGTGGAGCTCCAGCATGTTGTCGCTCTCGACGCCGATGAGTTCGGCCTCGCCCTCAAGCTGCCGGCTGGCCTCGTCGTGCACCAGTTTGTAGGTGAGCGCCCCCAGGGGCAGTCCGAGCAGCATGACGGCGATGACGGTCACCACCAGGGTGGAGAAAACCATCCGCCTGCGCATGTCACCTCACGTCCGTCCGACCCCCTGGGCGGTCGACGGGCAAGCGCGTCGTTCCCAGGGCCGTGTCAGTCTCGTTCGAACCGGAACCCGACGCCGCGGACGGTCGTGATGTAGGAAGGCTGGTTGGCGTCGTCGCCGAGTTTGCGGCGCAGCCAGGAGATGTGCATGTCGAGGGTCTTGGTCGACCCCCACCAGTTGGTGTCCCACACCTCCCGCATGATCTGTTCGCGGGTGACGACCTTTCCGGCGTCGCGTACGAGGACGCGCAGCAGGTCGAACTCCTTGGTGGTGAGCTGGAGTTCGCGGTCGCCGAGCCAGGCGCGGCGCGAGTCGTTGTCGATGCGGACGCCGTGGACGACCGGGACCTCGGCCCCGCCGCGCCGCAGCAGGGCTCGGACGCGGGCGAGGAGTTCGGCGAGCCGGAACGGCTTGGTCACGTAGTCGTCGGCCCCGGCGTCGAGGCCGACGACGGTGTCGACCTCGTCCGCGCGGGCGGTCAGGATGAGGATCGGCGTTCCGTGACCCTCGGCGCGGAGCCGACGTGCCACCTCAAGGCCGTCCATTTCGGGGAGCCCGAGATCCAGGACCATGAGGTCGATGTCTCCCGCACGGGCGCGGTCGAGTGTCTCAATGCCGTTGACGGTCACGTCTACCGTGTAACCCTCGCGTCGGAGTGCGCGCGCGAGAGGCTCGGAGATCGAGACATCGTCTTCGGCCAGCAAAACGCAGGTCATGGAGCCGATCGTAGGTCCAGGGTGGCGCATTTCCCTATTATGCGCGCCGGATGGCCCAAGGTTGGCCGAAAATACGCTATTCACATACCGGTCAAATAGTGCGAATGGCTGCCTGGAGCGCTTTCTTTGTGCTTTCTTGGTGAAAAGGGGAAGGTGTGGCCGGGGGCGGTCGTCCTCGGGCCTTCGCCGCGTCGTAACGCGTCCCTTTGGACACTCTGAGTGATGATAGGGGTGGCAATGGTGGTGTTGGTGGTGATTGACGGCCCCTGGCGGGCCCGCGTCCCCACCGGGACCCCTCACCCCTCCCGGACCCCGGTCCGGGACACGCGAGGAGTGTGGATGGTGCGGCGCGACGACAGCGCGGGGACCCGACCCGGCGGCCCCAAGGGCCCGACCCGGCCCAGACAGTGGAGACGACGCGGGGGGGCCCGGGGCGCACCGGCGGCGCTGACGGCGGCCCTGGCCGTCGCGGTCGCCCTACCGGTCGCGCTGGCGGCCCCGGCCCTGGCCGACGAACCGGCGGAGGCGTCGACGGGCACCGCCGCCAGCGCCTTCTCCCACCGGCACTACTACACGACCTGGCGCGACGCCCGCACCTACTGGTCTCAGGACAGCCGCTACCCCACGGGCGGCTGGCTCTGGTCCGGACGCCACTACTTCTTCTGCCAGGCGGAGGGCGAACCGCACTCCGACGGGGAGGACGGCTACTCCACCTGGTGGGTCCTGACCGACGACGACACCGGCAACCGCGACGTCTTCGTCAGCGCCACCGCCCTTCGGGGCAGCCAGCCCTGGCAGCCGATCGAGGGACTACCGCGCTGCTGAACCGGCGGACCGGCCGTCCACGACGACGCGGGCCCGCCCGAGTAGGTACTCGGACGGGCCCGCGTTCACGGCGCGGACGCCCCCGCGGGGCGCGGCCGGGGTGGGATCAGCCCTCGATCTCCCCGGTGCCCGCCGCCGGTCGGCGCCTGCGGCTCAGGTACATCGCGGCGCCACCGGCGCCCACGGCAACCAGCGCCGCGATGACCAGGCCGGTCAGGGCCCCGCCGGTGACCGGCAGGGAGCCGCCCTTCTTGTCGTCGGGAGCACCCGGCTTGGGCGTGCCGGGAACGTCCGAGGGAGCGCCGCTCGGCGACGGGCTCGGGCTGGGGCTCGGGCTGGGGCTCGGCGACGCGGGCGGCTCCGTGGGGTGGGGCTTCCCGTCGCCGTCGTCGTCACCGCCGCCGGGAGGAACGGTGGCCTTGTCACCGACCACGATGCGACCGGCGCCGCCCTCGGGGTAGTCGGCGGCCGTCACCTCACCCTCGAGGGTGTCGGTGAGGTGGCGCTCCAGAGCGGCCTGGTAGGTGGAACCCACCACGGTGTAGTCGGCGCCCCGGAACGGGTACATGTCGCCGCCGCCGGCGGAGAAGTCGTTGGTGACGACCGTGATGGCGTCGCCCTCCACGACCTCGCCGTCCTCCACGATCACCGTGCCGTCGTGCAGGATCGCGTTGCGCACGCGCTCACCCGGGGTGAGTACGTCGCCGTCCTCGTTCACGACCTGGGCGGTGCGGTCCGGGTCGTAGGCGAAGTTGACCCCGGCGACCTGCATGAACCCGCCGTCGGCGGCGGGGGCGGAGGCCACGCCGCGCTCCAGGAGCTCCTTGACCTGGGCGCGCGGGATCTCCGGGACCACGGCCACCTGGTTGGCGAAGGGCGCGATCGAGTACGTGTCCAGTACGGTCAGCGGTCCGGCCGGGATCACCGAGGCGTTGCGGATGCCGCCGCCGTTCTGGATGCCGATCTGCGGCTGGGGAACGCCGTACTCCTCGGCGTTGCGCTTGCCGGTGTCCAGCAGGGCGTCGGCCATGAGGCTGCCCAGGTTGGTCTCCTGGGTGCGCACGCCCGGGTTCTGCGTGCCGTCCAGTGCTACCTCACTGCTGGCCACGTCGGTCTCGGCGAGTTCGGCCACGTGGTCGGCGACCGGCTTGGTCACCTGGGCCTCGACCTCGGGGTGGGGCTCCACGGCGTCGGCGCCGGTGCCGGAGACCCGGACCGGGCCGGAGCGCTCGCCCACCGAGTGGAGACCGCCGTCGGCGTCGAAGTTGAGGACCAGGCGGCCCACGTACTTGTAGTTGGAGCCCGCGGTGACGATGGGTACCTCGACGCCGTCGGCGTTGTTCACCAGCAGGGGGTAGGAGAGGGGTTCGCCGGTGCCCGGGTGGTCGGTGACGGAGTCACCGGGGACCAGGGCGTCGCCGGGGTTGGCCATGACCTCGTGGCCTCCTCCGGCCACCATGGCGTCCACGCCGGTGAGCTCCTTGGCGACCCGCTCCTCGTAGGTGATGTTCTGGAGGTGCGAGATGAGGATGATTTTGTCGACGCCCTCACCGGTGAGGCGGTCGACCTCGGCCTGGACCGGGCCGACGACCTCGTCGACCACGACGTCGCGCGGGCTGGAGATGGAGGCCAGCGGCGGGTAGAGCGCGCCGACGATGCCGACCTTCTCGCCCTGGACCTCCGCGACCGTGCTGGGGGCGATGCGGCCCTGTGCCTCCAGCGCGGCCAGGGCGGCCTCACCGGACACGTCGACGTTGGCGGCGACCACCGGGGTGTCCTCGAGGGCGCCGATGAACTCGGCGTACACGTCGGGCCCGAAGTCGAACTCGTGGTTGCCCATGGAGATCGCGTCGTAGTCGATGATCGACGTGGCGACCGCGTCGTAGAAGGGCGCGCCCTCCACCCGGGAGGCGGCGAACTCCGGCCCGGGCAGGTACAGGTCGCCGGAGTTGACGGCCACGACGCCCCGGAGCTCGGCCTCGCCCTCGTCGGCGCCGGTGCCCGCGTTCTCGTCCGCGCGCAGCTGGTCGAGCAGGGTCGCGTAGCGCGCGGCTCCGCCGTACCCGGCCTCGCCCGACGCGTGCAGGAGGGCCGACTCGGGGTCGTTGCCGTGCAGG
Organism: Nocardiopsis sp. NPDC006938; assembly: GCF_042869555.1. Taxonomy (NCBI): domain Bacteria; kingdom Bacillati; phylum Actinomycetota; class Actinomycetes; order Streptosporangiales; family Nocardiopsidaceae; genus Nocardiopsis; species Nocardiopsis sp. NPDC006938. The sequence continues at coordinate 139,665 of NZ_JBIAGA010000002.1, forward strand.
AGGGTGAGGGTGAAGGCGGGATCGCCGTCGGGGGTGTCCATGGGCGCGTACGCGCTGGCCGCGGGGGCCAGGGGCACCACCAGGGCACCGGTCAGGATCAGTGCGCCGGTCGCGCGCACGAGTCTGGACATGTCTGCTGTGACTCCTTTGGGGGACTGTGCGGGGGTACCGCCCCGGGGGCGGGAGGGGTCGGAGTTTTTTCACCCTAGATGGGGACGGGTGTTCGGGCACGGGCCGGGGGGTTACGATTTGCAGAATCTCCCGTGTGCGTGCGGGTTCTCGACTCTATGCGATCGCTCACCGTCGTTTCGGGACGATTGCGGTCGCGTTCCGTGGCCGGTTTCGGCCCAGCTCGTGGTGCTGGGGGAGGCTCCGTCCGCGCCCTCGTGGGGGTACCCGCCTACCATGGTGGGGAAAGTCGACTCGACCCCTCGGAGGACGTCCGTGTTTCCCTCTGGCCAGGACCCGTACGACCCCGACACCGGACGCGGTGGCGTGCCCTCGCAACGGGGGCTGCCCGACTTCGACGCCCCCCACCTGGAGGCCCTGCGCCCCGACGCCCCGATGCCCCGCAAGGTGGTGACCGTCCGGACGCTGATGTTCGTCGGCGGTGTCAGCGGCCTCCTGCTCCTCACACTCTTCCTCATGGGGCTCTCCGCCCCCGACGCGGTGATGCGGGAAGCCCTGGACGAACAGGCCGCGATCGCCGCCGAACAGGGCGTGGCGCTGTCCATCGACGTCGAGGCCATGCGCTCCTACATGGGCCTCATGGCCCTGGTCACGGGCGTCTACGGAACGCTGTCGGTCCTCATCGCGAGCCGACTGCGCCGCCGGACCGTGGGCGTCTTCTGGAGCGCCCTGCTGTTCCAGGGCGCCGCCGGGGGCATCCTGCTGTGGTCGCTCCTGTCCGGCGGGCTCCTCGCCGCCGTCCCGCTGGGGTTCGCCGCGGCCATGCTCGCCTTCCTCTGGTCCAAGGAGAGCCGGGCCTACTTCGGTCTCCTCTGAGCGGGGACCCCGCCCACCCCGGCCCCTCCCTGAGGGAGCCGGGGGGAGGGCAGCCGGCCCAGGAGGCCGCCGCCCTCGCGCGGCGGCAGCGGAGGCCGGACGGCCACCCTGGTCCAGTGCCGCTCCAGCAGCCCGCGCACGCCCCCTTCGCCCGCCTCCGGCGGGGTACGCACCCCGCCCTCCGGCCCCTCCAGCGCCAGCACGGCGCGCAGCAGTTCGCCGGAGCCGGGCCGGTCGGCGGGCTCGACGCTCATCGCGGCCACCACGAGCTTCTCCAACCCCGGCGGCAGGTACCGCAGGTCCGGCTCCTCGGAGGTGACGCGTCGGGCCATCTCCCGGGGCGGCGCCGTCCCGAACGGGTCGTGCCCCGCCGCCGCGAAGGCCACGGTCGCACCCCACAGGAACACGTCCGACGCGTGCGTGGTGGGCTGGCGGCGGTACTGCTCCGGGCTGATCCATCCCGGGGTGCCCCGCCGGTCGAGTGAACGGGCCACCCGCGCGTCGGCCAGGGCCTCCGGAGAGGGCAGTCCGAGCGTTCGGAAGGCCCGCCGCATCCGGCGCAGCCGCCGCCACTTGGTGGGGTCGGGTTCCTCGGCCGCGTGCGCGATCCCGAAGTCCAGGAGCTTGGGCCCCGCCACCGACACCACCACGTTGCCGGGTTTGAGGTCGCGGTGCACCACCCCCGCCGCGTGCACCGCGCGCAGCGCCTCGGCCACCCCCGCGGCCAGACCCAGCAGCATCCCGCCGCGCAGTCGGCCGAACCGCTCCACCTGGTGCCGCAGGGTCGGTCCGGGAGCGTACTCGGTGATCAGCCACGGGGGGTCGGCCTCCACGTCCGCGCTGACGAACCGCGCCACGCAGTGGCTGTCGACCCGGGCCAGCAGGCGGGCCTCGTGGGCGAACCGTTCGCGGACACGGTGGTCGCGAACGAGCCCGGGGTGGGCCACCTTGACGGCCAGGTACCCGCGGCCGCCGGGGGAGTCGACGGCGTACACGGTGCCCATGCCGCCCGCGCCGACCCGCCCCCGCACCCGGTGTCCGCCCACCTCGGAGGGGTCCCCGGGTTCGAGCGGGGCGAGCCTGCGTACACCGCGCGCCTTCATGGGCACTCCAACCGGCCGTGGGCAGCTTCGAGGCGGATCTTACCCGCGGGCCCCCGACGCGTACGGTTCCCCGCGCGGTCCCGGCCGGAGCCACCACACGTCGTCCACAGGCCGGGGGGAGGGGCTGCCGAAGGTCGCTTCCCTCTGGCAGGCTCGGAACGGACACCGGGTCGACCGGTACGGGGGAGAGAGCATGACACCGGAGCAGTTCATCGACGCCGCCCTGTGGTTTCCCGAGGCCGGGGAGAGCGAGCCCTTCGGGCCGGGGGCGCTCGTGTACAAGGTGGCCGGACGGAAGATGTTCGCGCTGCTCACCGGGGGCGGCGGCGGTGCGCCCGCCACGGTCAACCTCAAGTGCGACCCCGAGCTCGCCCTGGGGCTGCGCCAGAGGTTCCCGGCGGTCACTCCCGGCTGGCACATGGACAAGCGGCACTGGAACTCGGTGCTCCTGGACGGCACCGTCCCCGACGACGAGCTGGTGGAGATGCTGACGCACTCCTACACCCGGGTGGCCGAGGGCCTGCGCCGGGCGGACCGGGACCGCGTGCTCGCCGTCCTGGGCGACGACGCGCCGCCGCTCCCGGGCACCGACGGCAGCTGAGAGGAGCGGAGGAACGCCGTGTCAGCACCCGCACGCGCGATGGTCCAGGGGGTCCTGGAACGGATCACCTTCGCTAACGAGGAGAACGGATACACCGTCGCCAAGGTCGACACCGGACGGGGCGGTCACGACCTGCTCACCGTGGTGGGCAACCTGCCGGGCGTGCAGCCCGGCGAGTCACTGCGCATGTACGGCCGCTGGGGGTCGCACCCGCAGTACGGTCGCCAGTTCCACGTGGACGACGTCACCACCGTGCTCCCCGCCACGGTGCAGGGCATCCGCCGCTACCTGGGCTCCGGGCTGATCAAGGGCATCGGACCCCGCATGGCCGAACGCATCGTCGACCACTTCGGCACCGACGCCCTCGACGTCATCGAACAGACCCCCGCCCGGCTCGTCGAGGTACCCGGCCTGGGCCCCAAGCGCACCGGACTCATCACCGACGCCTGGGAGGAGCAGAAGGCCATCAAGGAGGTCATGGTCTTCCTCCAGGGCGTCCAGGTGAGCACCTCACTGGCGGTCCGCGTGTACAAGAGGTACGGGGACGACTCCATCCGGGTGGTCCAGGAGGAGCCCTACCGGCTGGCGGCCGACGTGTGGGGGATCGGGTTCCGCACCGCCGACACCATCGCCCAGGCGGTGGGCATCCCGCACGACAGCCCGCAGCGGGTGATGGCGGGCCTCCAGTTCACCCTCTCGGAGTCCAGCGGCGACGGCCACTGCTACCTGCCCGAGGAACGGCTCATCTCCGCCGCCGTGAAGATCCTCCAGGTGGAGACGGGCCTGGTCATCGAATGCCTGGCCGAACTGGTCGCCGCCGAGGGGGTGGCCCGCGAGACCGTGCCCGGGCCCGAGGGCGAACCGGTGCGGGCGGTCTACCTGCTGCCCTTCCACCGGGCCGAGATCGGTCTCGCCTCCGGGCTGCGCACCCTGTTGGAGTCGCCGCTCGAACGCCTGCCCGGCTTCGTCGGTGTGGACTGGGACCGGGCCTTCGCCTGGCTCGACCGCCGCTCCGCGTCCGCCCTCGCCGACGCCCAGCGCGACGCGGTCAGGGAGGCCCTCACCCGGAAGGTGTGCGTCCTCACCGGCGGCCCGGGCTGCGGCAAGTCGTACACGGTGTCGGCCATCGTCACGATGGCGTCGGTCAAGGGCGCGAAGATCGTCCTGGCCGCCCCCACCGGGCGCGCGGCCAAGCGGCTCACGGAACTCACCGGGCACGAGGCCTCCACGGTCCACCGGCTCCTCGAACTCCGCCCCGGCGGCGAGGCCGCGCACGACCGCGACCATCCGCTGGACGCCGACCTGGTCGTGGTGGACGAGGCCTCGATGCTCGACCTCGTGCTGGCCAACAAGCTGGTCAAGGCGGTCCCGCCCGGAGCGCACCTGGTGTTCGTCGGCGACGTGGACCAGCTGCCGTCCGTGGGCGCCGGGCAGGTCCTACGCGACCTGCTGGAGGAGGGCTCACCCGTTCCCAGCGTGCGCCTGACCCACGTGTTCCGCCAGGCCCAGCAGTCCGGAGTGGTGACCAACGCGCACCGGATCAACCGGGGGGAGACCCCCGAGTTCCAGGGCATGTCCGACTTCTTCCTGTTCCCCTGCGAGGAGGCGGAGGAGGCCGCGGAGACGGTGGTCGACGTGGTCGCCCGGCGCATCCCGCGCCGCTTCGGCCTGGACCCCCGTCGCGACGTGCAGGTCCTGGCACCCATGAAGGGCGGCCCGGCCGGTGCGGTCAACCTCAACGCCGCGCTCCAGGCCGAACTCACCCCGCCCGCGGACCACGTCCCCGAACGCCGACTGGGCGGCCGGGTGTACCGGGTGGGGGACAAGGTCACCCAGGTGCGCAACAACTACGACAAGGGGGCCAACGGGGTCTTCAACGGAACGATGGGGGTGGTCACCGGGGTCGACCCGGTGGCCCAGGAACTCACCGTGCGCACGGACGAGGACGAGGAGGTCGCCTACGACTTCACCGAACTCGACGAGCTCGCCCACGCCTACGCCGTCACCGTGCACCGCTCCCAGGGCAGCGAGTACCCGGCGGTGGTCGTCCCCGTCACCACCTCGGCGTGGATGATGCTCCAACGCAACCTGCTCTACACCGGGATCACCCGCGCCAAGAGACTGGTGGTGCTGGTGGGTTCGCGCCGGGCCCTGGCCCGGGCCGTCGCCAACGCCTCCTCCGGTCGCAGGCACACCTCACTCGCCCACCGGCTGCGCGGGCTCTAGGCTGGTGCACCGTGCGAGAGACACTGATCGTGGTGGGCGCGGCCATCATTCGCGACGGACGCGTCCTGGCCGCCCAACGCGCCGAACCCGCATCCCTGCGCGGGCTGTGGGAGTTCCCCGGAGGCAAGGTCGAACCGGGGGAGACCCCGGGCCGGGCGCTGGTCCGCGAGTGCCGGGAGGAACTGGGCGTCACCGTGCGCGCGGGGGCCCAGATCGGCTCCGACGTGCCCTTCCCCGCCCCTTCCGCGGGCCGCACGCGCCCCGCCGTCCTGCGCCTGCTGCGGGCCGAACTCCTCGACGGGGAGCCGCGCGCGCTGGAGCACGCCGAGGTCCGCTGGGTGGCCGCCGAGGGCCTCGCGGAACTCGATTGGATGCCCGCCGACATCCCCTTCCTGGCCGCTCTCACGCCTCTCCTGTGAACGCGCGAAAGCCCGTGCCGCCAGGAATTCCGGGCCCTCTCCGGCCCAGGTCGAGGGCGGTCCCCCGGGTGACGAAACTAACCGGGGCGTCCCCGGTGATTCCCAACCAGTTCGTCGTGACCGCATAAACTGGTGACGGGCCGTGGCACTCTGCGGTCTCTACCCAGTACAGGAGATCGAGACTTAAGCATGTCCAGCGCTACGCCCGTCGAGGGCTCCGCCCGCCGCAGTGACCTGCGCAACGTCGCCATCGTGGCTCACGTCGACCACGGCAAGACGACCCTCGTTGACGCCATGCTCTGGCAGTCCGGAGTCTTCCGGGAGAACCAGGATGTCGACGACCGCGTGATGGACTCCAACGACCTGGAGCGCGAGAAGGGCATCACCATTCTCGCGAAGAACACCGCGGTGCACTACACCACGCCCGAGGGCGAGGACGTGGTCATCAACATCATCGACACCCCCGGTCACGCCGACTTCGGCGGTGAGGTCGAGCGCGGCCTGTCGATGGTGGACGGCGTCGTCCTGCTCGTCGACGCCAGTGAGGGCCCGCTCCCGCAGACCCGCTTCGTGCTCCGCAAGGCCCTCCAGGCCAAGCTCCCCGTCATCCTGGTGATAAACAAGGTCGACCGGCCCGACAGCCGGATCTCCGAGGTCGTCGACGACACCTACGAGCTGTTCATGGACCTGGACGCGGACGAGTCGCAGATCGAGTTCCCGATCGTCTACACGTGCGCCCGCGACGGCAAGGCCTCCCTGGAGCGCCCGGACAACGGCACCGTGCCCGAGAACGACAACCTCGTCCCGCTGTTCTCCACCATCCTGGACACCATCCCGGCCCCCGAGTACGTCCCCGACGCCCCCCTCCAGGCCCACGTCACCAACCTGGACGCCTCCCCCTTCCTCGGCCGCCTGGCCCTGGTCCGCGTCCAGCAGGGCGAGCTCCGCAAGGGCCAGCAGGTCGCGTGGATTCGCACCGACGGCACCACCCAGCAGGTCAAGATCACCGAGCTGCTCATGACCGACGGCCTGGAGCGCAAGCCCGCCGAGAAGGCCGGCCCCGGTGACATCGCGGCCATCGCCGGTATCGAGGAGATCATGATCGGCGAGACCCTCGCCGATCCCGAGAACCCGGTGGCGCTGCCGCTCATCAAGGTCGACGAGCCCGCCATCTCCATGACCATCGGCACCAACACCTCGCCGCTGGTCGGCCGGGTCAAGGGCGCCAAGGTCACGGCCCGCCTGGTCAAGGACCGTCTGGAGAAGGAGCTCGTCGGCAACGTCTCCCTGCGGGTGCTCCCGACCGAGCGCCCCGACGCCTGGGAGGTGCAGGGCCGAGGCGAGCTGGCGCTGGCCATCCTGGTCGAGCAGATGCGCCGTGAGGGCTACGAGCTGACCGTCGGCAAGCCGCAGGTGGTCACCAAGAACATCGACGGCAAGGTGCACGAGCCGGTCGAGCGCCTCACCGTGGACGCGCCCGAGGAGTACATGGGCGCCATCACCCAGCTCCTGAGCGTCCGCAAGGGCCGCATGGAGAACATGGTCAACCACGGCACCGGCTGGGTGCGCATGGACTGGCTGGTCCCGTCCCGTGGTCTGATCGGCTTCCGTACCGAGTTCCTCACCGAGACGCGCGGCACCGGTATCGCCAACCACGTCTTCGAGAAGTTCGAGCCCTGGTTCGGCGACATCCGCTCCCGGCCCAACGGCTCCCTGGTCGCGGACCGCGCCGGCGTGGCCGTCGCGTTCGCGATGTTCAACCTCCAGGAGCGCGGCACGCTGTTCGTCGAGCCGACCACCGAGGTGTACGAGGGCATGATCGTCGGCGAGAACTCGCGCTCCGACGACATGGACGTCAACATCACCAAGGAGAAGAAGCTCACCAACATGCGTTCGGCCACCGGCGACGAGCTCGTCCGCCTGGTGCCGCCGCGCAAGCTCTCCCTGGAGCAGGCCCTGGAGTTCTGCCGTGAGGACGAGTGCGTCGAGGTGACGCCGGAGAACGTCCGCATCCGCAAGGTCATCCTCGACCAGAAGGAGCGCGGCCGGATCACCGCGAACCGTAAGCGCCAGCAGCAGTAGAGGTCCCACGGGGCCCCGCGCCCCGTCGGACCAAGAGCGGGCGGAGTGCGAGGGCACCCCGCCCGCTCCGCGTTTTCACAGGTCACCACTCGGGTACACCGGTAGGACATGAAAGCCCAGCCCACGTGTCCACGGTGCGGGCGCGCGGTACAGCCCCCGGGGTTGTGGACCAGCGCGTGGCGATGTGACGCCCACGGGGCGGTGGCCCCCCTCCAGGAGGTACGGGCGCCCGGCACCTCGGCACTCGACACCCTCCTTCCGCGCGCTCAGGTACCCGTGTGGGTACCGTGGCCGCTACCGACCGGCTGGGTGGTCACCGGGTTCGCCGAGGTGGGCGACGAACGCAGCGGCGCGCTCGCGGTGGCCGTGGCCCTGTCCGGTCCCGGCCCACTCGGCGGCGTCGGCGAGGCCGTCATCGTCGCGGAGGACCCGGGGATCGGCCTGGGCGCGCGGGTCGCCGGTCTGAAGGGCCCCGATCCCGGTCAGGGGTTCGACACGGGGGCGCCCGACGCCAAGGTCCGCTTCGACGGGCACGAGATCGCGCTGTGGAACCTCGACCTGGGCCGCGAGCGCGCGGCCTACGCGGGCGAGGCGCTCTCCCACTGGCTGTGGCTGGCCTTCGCCACCGCCGACACCGGTCTACTGATGTGCGAGGTCGCCTCCCTCCGGGACCTGCGCGACCTCCGTGACGGCGGCGTCGCCCTCGCGCCGCCGTTCGGGGCGCCCAGCCCCTTCCTGGCGCGTGTCCTGGCGCCCCGGCCCGACCAGGACTGATCCCGGCGTCCCGAGCGGGGACCCACCCGGTTACGTACAATCGCCCGGTGACACGAATCGACCTGCACTCCCACAGCTCGGTCTCCGACGGGACCGACACCCCGGCCGAGGTCATCGGGTACGCGGTCGCCGCGAAGCTCGACGTCCTGGCCCTCACCGACCACGACACGGTGGGCGGGATCGAGGAGGCGGCGGCGCACCTGCCCCCCGGGTTCACCCTCGTACCCGGCATGGAACTGTCCTGCGCCTACCAGGGTTCCAGCGTCCACCTGGTCTCCTACCTGTTCGATCCGGCCTCCCCGGGTCTGGACGCCGAGTTGCGCCGGGTCCGCTCGGACCGGGCGTCCCGTGCGGAGGAGATGGTCGGCAGACTCCAGGCGCACGGGGTCGACGTGACCTGGGAGCGGGTCCTGGAGATCGCGGGGGCCGGGGAGCCGGAGTACGCCGACGCCAACACCATCGGCCGACCCCACCTGGCGCGGGCGATCGTGGAGGCGGGGGCGGCCCGCGACGTGCAGGACGCCTTCGACCGGTGGATCGGCTCGGGCGGCCCGGCCTACGCCTCCCGCTACGCGATCGACCCCGTGCGCGCCGTCGAGCTGGTGCGCCAGGCGGGCGGGGTGTGCTCGCTGGCGCACCCCGGGCGGGCGGAGGGAGCCACCAACGGGTCGGTCCCGGTGGAGCTCGCCGAGCGCATGGCGGCGGCCGGGCTCGGCGGCATCGAGGCCGACCACCCCTCGCACAACCGGACCCAGCGCAAGTTCTGGCGGGGCGTGGCCGCGGACCTGGGCGTGGTGGTCACCGGTTCCAGTGACGACCACGGCGCGCTCACCGGCCACCGTCTGGGCTGCCGCACGACCGCACCGGAGGCTTTCGAGGAGCTCACGGCCCCCGCGACCGGAGCGCCGCTGATCGTGGGGTGACCCGTCGCCGCGAGCGGCGGTTCGGTACGGTACGGACCACTGCGCGGGGACGCGACAATGGTCGCAGCGTTGTAGTACCCACCCCTGGACGAGAGGTCAGTAGCCGTGTTCTGGAAGCGGAAGCCGAAGAAGCAGGACGGCCAGGAGGCCACCGATTCCGCTGCGGAGGTCGCGGAGGACACCACCGAGGAGACCGAGGGCGCGGCCGGTTCCGGTGAGAAGGCGGAGGCGAAGGACGACGCCGAGGCCGGGAACGACTCCGACGGGACCGACGCCGCGACGTCCGACGAGCCGGACGACGCCGCTGAGACCGACACCTCCGACACCTCCGACGACGCCGACGACGCCGAGACCGCCAAGGACGCGGAGGAGAAGGCCGAGGAGCCCGCCGCGACGTCCGACGAGGACGACGAGGTGGAGGAGGTCGGCGTCACCGGCCCCGACTCCGATGGCATCACCCGCGTCCGCACCGCCGGGACCTTCGAGTTCGACGGTGAGAAGTACGAGATCATCAGCAACACCTGGATCATCGAGGCCGACAAGGACGGTGTCGTCGTCATCGACCCCGCCCACGACGCCGAGGCGATCCTGGAGGCCGTCGGCGACCGAGAGGTCTACCTGGTGGCCTGCACCAACGGCTACAGCCCCCACATCGAGTCGGCCCTCAAGATCGCCGAGGAGACCGAGGCCGACATCGCCCTGCACCCCCGTGAGATGCGGGCCTGGCGCCGCCTGCACGGGGCGGAGCGCCGCCCCGAGATCGACGTCGAGGGCGAGGGCGCCCTGGACATCGGCGACCTCCACATCGACGTCCTGGCACTCCCCGGCACCACCAACGGCACCGTGGGCTTCTACGTGAGCGAACTCGGCGCCGTGTTCAGCGGTGACACCCTCCGCAAGGGCGAGCCGGGCATGGTCGGCAACACCTACATCGACTACACCACCCAGCTCGCCTCGATCGGCGAGAACCTGCTCTCCCTGCCGCCGGACACCCGCATCCTCCCGGACCGCGGACCGTCCACGACGGTCGAGGCCGAGGGCCGCAACTTCGACTCCTGGGTCTGACCCCCACACCCACGACGGCCGCGCCGCCGCCCCTCATGGGAGCGGGGGCGCGGCCGTTCTCCGTCGGGGGAGCCTCAGCGGCGCCCCACGGACTCGGTCTCGTTCCAGAAGTCGGTGAGGGCGCTCGACGTGGTCTCCGGGGCCTCCACGTTGGGGGAGTGGCCCGCGCCGGGAACCACCAGTCGGCGCGCGCCCAGACGCTCGGCCATCGCGTCCTGCTCGGCCAGCGGCCAGGCGTCGTCGTTCTCGCCGTACAGGACCAGGGAGGGGACGTCCACCTCCGCCAGCTCGTCGATCCGGTCGCGGGCACCCAGCAGGTCCTCGGCCATCCGGATCAGCGCCAGCGCACTGGTGTTCAGGAACCGCTCCCGCAGGAAGTCCACGACCTCCGGCTTGGCGGTGCGGGCGCGGGCCTCGGCGGCGAAGCGCTCGTCCCACAGCACCCGCAGCCGCTCCGGGGAGGGGTCCATCGACAGCGCGGCGATGAGGTTGCGGGCCCGGTCCGCGCCGGGGCCGCTCAGGGCGCCGGGACCGGAGCACATCAGGGTGAGGGAGGCCACGGGGGTGTGTTCGGCCAGGGCCGCCTCCTGGGAGACCAACCCGCCGAAGGAGTGCCCCACCAGGTGCACGGGGCCGCCGTCGCCGACCAGGTCGAGCACCTCGCCGACCACCGCGCCCAACGAGGACAGGCGGTAGTCGGGCAGCTCGACCCCGGGCGGCGGGGTGAGGGTCTCGGGGCCCGGTGACCCGTGGGTGCCGGGCAGGTCAATCGCGACCACCTCCCGGCCGGGCCGGGCCAGGCTCTGGAGGAGGGCGATGAAGTCCTCCTTGCTGCCGGTGAATCCGTGCACCAGGACAGCGGGGGCCAGGACGGTGGCGCCGGAGGTGGGCCGTGCCCGGAGTGCGGCCACTGGACCGTACGAAAGACGCAGGTCCGTGCGCCGCACACCCGGCGGCGGATCGAGGAACTCAGGTGTACTCACGTCGGGCCACCCTAGACGATGGGACCACCGGTCCGGGGGCACCCGACGCGGAATCGAGTCCTCTTCGATCAGGTGCTTCTCAGGTGATTCAGGTGTTCTCGGGGTCGCGGCGGACCGCACCCCGGGTACGGCGGCGACGGCGGACCGTGCGGGCCCCGTCTCCCTCGGCCGACCGCTCGGGGCCGCCCGTGGGAGCGTCGGCCCGGACGGTGGCCTTCACCGCGCCCTGGTCGGCGGCGCCCTCGGCCCGGACGGAGGTCTCCCCGCCGCGCGTGCGCCGACGCGAACGGTTGCGGCCGCCGGAGCTCTTGCGGCCGCCCTGCTCGCCGCCCTCGCTCCGCTCGCCGCGGCCCTTGCGGGCGCCCCGGCCGCCTCCCCGGCCACCCCGGTCACCGCCGCGCGGCTGCCCGGTGTCGCCGATGTCCTCGACCTCCTCGGCCTCCAGGCCCGCGTGCTCCCCGCGCTTGTCCAGGGCCAGCTTGCCCTTGGTGCCCTTGGGGATGCGCAGCGCCTCGAAGAAGTGCGGCGAGGTGGAGTAGGTCTCCACCGGCTCGTGGAAGTCCAGGTCGAGCGCGCCGTTGATCAGCTTCCAGCGCGGCATCTCCTGCCAGTCCACGAACGTGACGGCGGTGCCTGTGCGCCCCGCGCGGCCGGTACGGCCGATGCGGTGCGTGTAGGTCTTCTCGTCCTCGGGCGTCTCGTAGTTGACCACGTGGGTCACGTCGTCGACGTCCAGACCGCGCGCGGCCACGTCGGTGGCGACCAGGATGTTGATCTTGCCGTTGCGGAAGGCCCGAAGGGCGCGCTCGCGCTGGCTCTGGCCGAGGTCTCCGTGGACCGCCGCGGCCGCGAAGCCCCGGTCCTTGAGCTCGCCGGCGACCCGGTCACAGGCCCGCTTGGTCTGGCAGAACACCATGCTCTGGCCGTGCTCCTCGGACTGGAGGAGGCGGGCCAGCATCTCGGGCTTGTCCATCTGGTGCGTGCGGAAGGCGTGCTGCGCGATCCGCTTGGTGATGGCGGAGCCGTCGATCTCGTTGTCGTCGCCCGCCCGCACGTGGGTGGGCTGGCGCAGGTAGTTCCGGGAGAGCGTGACGATCTCGCTCGGCATGGTGGCCGAGAAGAGCATCACCTGGCGCTCGGCCGGGATCTTCTTGAGGATGCGCTCGATGTCCGGAAGGAAGCCGAGGTCGAGCATCTTGTCGGCCTCGTCCAGGACCACGGCGGCGACCTGGTCCAGCCGAAGGTGCTTCTGGTTCTCCAGGTCCAGCAGGCGGCCCGGGGTGCCGACGACGACGTCGACGCCCTCCTTGAGCCCGTTGATCTGCGGCTCGTAGGAGCGCCCGCCGTAGACGGTGAGGATACGGCCGCCACTGCGCTTGCTGGCGGTGGTGAGGTCGGCGGCCACCTGGATGGCCAGCTCGCGGGTGGGCACGACCACCAGGGCGCGCGGTCGCTTGGGCGTGCCCGGCTGGTCCTGCGCGCGCTGGAGGAGCGGCAGACCGAAGGCGAGGGTCTTGCCGGTTCCGGTGCGCGCCTGGCCGATGATGTCGCTGCCGTTGAGCGCGATGGGCAGGGCCAGTTCCTGGATCGGGAACGGGGAGACGATCCCCTCCGCCTCCAGGGCGTCGGCGATCTCCGGGCTGACGCCCAGGTCGCGGAAGGTCGTCGCGGGTGTCGTTGCTTCTGTCGTTGCTTCTTCTGTGCTGCTCAGGGCTCAAGCCTCCATCTAGGCGGGCCGCAGCGTTGTTCGTGGCCGCGGCGGGGTGCGGTCGCGGGCGGCTTCGGGCCGCCGCGGAGGGCGCGGCTCACCGGTTCCCGCTGAGGCGAGGGAGCTCCGGTGGCGCTGCCGACTGGACCCGCGCGGCCGGGGGGTTCCCTGGTCGCGATGTTCTCGGTTCCATCCGCTGGGTTGTCGTGTGCGGTGCGTAGCTGGGCGCGTGGGCCGTCGCTCCCTCACGCCGCACTGCTCGTGAGGACACGTCGCGGTGTCCGGTCCGCACGTCGCTGGGCGCCCGCGTCCGCGGCGCCGGAAGGGCGCGCGGGAGGGCCCGCGTCGCGGGGGTGCGGGACGCGGCGCCGCGATGTGCGCGCCGGTCATCACGCTGAGTCTAGCCGCTGGTGAGCCCGGTGCACATAGCTGGTCACTGTCCTGTGGACCCCGCTGGGCACGGGGCTCCGACGGCCGAGACCGTACCCGCTCCCAGCCGGTGCAACCGTTCCCCGGGGCCGTTTAGTCCCCGAAAAGTCCCCGATTGGGTGCCGGGCCGGCCGGACGATACCCTGACGGTCATGACCCAAGGCTCCTCTGCCGACCCCGGCGTGATCGATCTGCTCGGCCTCCTCGCCTACGCCGAGCTCGGTTCCTTCTTCCGCCTCGCCGACGACGCCGGTCTGGCGCCCTCGCTGCGGACCAAGGGGCAGCTCGCCGGTCTGGCGGCCACGGAGCAGCAGCACTACCAGGCGCTGCACCGCCGTCTGACGGAGCTCGGGGCGGACCCCGAGGAGGCCATGGCCCCGTTCGTGGGCCCCCTGGACGGCTGGCACGCGCGCACCGAACCGCAGAGCTGGCTGGAGAGCCTGGTCAAGACCTACGTCGGCGACGGCATCGCCGGTGACTTCTACCGCAGGGTCGCCGAGCTGGCCGATGGCGACACCCGCGCCCTCGTGGAGGACGTGCTCGCCGAGACCGAGCGGGGGGAGTTCGTGGCCGGCCAGGTCCGCGCCGCTCTGGAGGACGACCCCAAGCTGGCCGGTCGCCTGTCCCTGTGGGCCCGTCGCCTGGTGGGCGAGGCGCTGAGCCAGGCGCAGGCGGTGGCGGTGGACCGCCCGGAACTGGCCGCGCTGCTGGCGCGCGACCCCAGGGTCGCCGGTCGGCCGGGTCGGGACGCGGACGCCGAGCGGGCCGGGGACTCCGGCCTGGGCGACCTCGCCGCCGTCAGTCGAATGTTCGCCTCCCTCACCGAGGGTCACGCCGCTCGACTCTCCGCCATGGGCCTGGCGGACTAGGAGTCCGGCCCGCCCTTCTCGTACCGTTTTCGGCCTTCGAGGGTGTTTGCCGATGCTTGACCCCTCTTGGTCAAGGGCGGGTAATTTCCACCACATTCGTGACGATCCATTGGCGCGGCGCACATAGAGTCGATGGAGTTTCCCGTCTCCTGACCACGCGAGTAGGTACTTCCATGCCCCGTGGGACCTCCGTGCGCCATCCGCTGGCCGGACTCACCCGTGACTTCCACAAGATCGGCCCCCTTGACGGTCCTGTGCCGCCCTGGATGAGCGCTGAGCTGGACCAGCACGCCGCACAGGTGTGCGAAGGCATCGGCGCCGGCGGCGCCGAGCTCACCGCCGGCACGCTCGGAACGTACCTCCACGGGTTCCTCGACGGCTGCCTCGAACGGGGCTGGGACTCCGAGGACTCCAGCTACGACTGGGAGACGCTGCGCATTCTCGCGATCTGCCGACTGGCGAAGGACCGTGGTTTCGTCCGCTAGGTTGGTGACGTCCGCAGGCGGATGTGATCTGCGACGCGATTCCTCTCGCGGTCGTCGCCCTTGCCGGTTCTTCCGCGTAACGCGCCTCCTGCGCGTACGCTGAAAAGACACCGGTGGGGCCACGGCGGTCCGACACGGTTCGGTTCACCGAGCCGGAACCAGTGACCTGCGGAATGCAACGTGGTATTCACGGTGTTCCAGGGTCGAGGCGGTTCCCGGGCACCGTGACCGGCGGAGCGGCCCGAAACAGCCGCGAGAAAGGAAAGCGAATGAGGAGCGGTCGGCATGGGGCGGCGCGCCCACCGGTCGGCGTCCTGATCCAGCAGGATCGCGTCGACTTCGCGCTTTTCGCACTGATCTTCGTCGTCGCGCTCGCGTCGATGGTGTTCTCCGGGCCCGGAAGCGTCGTCTTCTGGCTGGCGTTCCTGCCGTTGATCGCCACGGGCGTCCTGGCGTGGCGGCGTATCGAGAACCTCTCCCGGCAGGAACTGCGGGACTCCGAGTTCCTGTGACGGGGGCGCCGCGCGGACGGCGCACACGACGAGGGCGAGGCCACCGGCCCCGCCCTCACCTGTGTCTACCGGGTGATCCCGTCCCCGGAATCACCCCGGGCGTGCGGTCCCTCCGTCACGAGGAGGTCTCCTCCCCCCTCCCGCGCTGTCCCGGCAGGCTGGAGGCCTCCTCCCTGGCGGCCCCGCCCTCGGTGGCCCTGGCACCCGGGCGGCTCATGGCCGCCTCGTGGCCGGCCTGGTAGCTGCTCTCGCCTCCGCCCAGGCGCGCGGTCTCCCGCTCGGCCACGTCCAGCCAGCGCGCCCACCGGGACTGCATCGGCCCGATGAGCCCGCCGCCGACACCGACGACCAGGATGCCGCCGACGGTGGCGAGCACGGCGACCAGCACCGGCAGGGTGACGGTCGTGGCCACGCCGATCTGGTTGAGCGCGGCGATGATTCCCAGGGCCATCACGGCCACGGCCGCCACATTGGCCAGGAAGCGGCCGTACGACAGCCCGCCCAGGGCCCCGGTGATGAGGTCGCGGACGGCCTTGGCGATCATGCCCGCGACCACGACGATCACCAGCGCGACGATGCCCCGCGGAATCCAGGCGATGACGTCGTTGAGCAGTGTGCTGATCGGGTTCGGTCCGAAGACGTTGAACGCGAGCGTCAGCACGAACAGCAGGGCGACGTAGTAGATGATCTTCCCGCACAGCTCGCTGGCGGTCCAGCGGCTGCGCTCGAAGTACTCGCCCACGCCGCCCCGGTGGAGGGCGCGGTCCAGGCCGACGCCGTGCAGGCCCTTGGCCACTCCCTTGCCCACGAGCCAGGCGATGATCCAGCCCACCACCAGGATCACCAGGAAGCCCAGCAGCAGCGGCACGAAGCCCGCGATCGCCTGCCAGGCGCTGGTCAGGCCCTGACCGATGTCCATACGTCCTCACCCCCGAATCGCTGGTTCCGTCCGGGGTGCCGGAGGTCGGTTCCGGACGGATACGGCGAAGAGAAGCGCGTTACTTCTCAGTTCCGCGATACCCGGCGCAGGATAATTGAACCGTTCCGAATGCCGGTGTCGAGTTGATTGCCCCGCCTTGTGGGAGAAATGGCCGTTCTATGGTTTTCTTTCATTGGAAAGGAGGCGACAATACGCCGCCGCAAATCGCGCGCGAAAAGGGAGGGCTCCGGAACACCACGGTGTTCCGGAGCCCTCCCTCGTAGGTGCCGCGGGGGTCAGCCCCCCGAGCCGGACTCCGCCTCTTCGCCGGACCGGGTCAGGTCCCAACCGCTGATCCCGCGCCAGGCCAGTCGCGCCACCAGTTGTTCGGCGGCGTCCTTGGGGATCGCGCCGTGGTTGTTCAACCAGTACCGGGCGCTGGTCTCGGCCATGCCGACCAGCGCGATGCTCAGCAGGTGCGCCTCGTCGTCGGAGATGCTGGTGTCCTGGCGGATGACCTCGCCGATCAGCTCCGCGCAGCGCTGGAACGTCTGCTCGCTCTTCTCCCGTACGGCCGGGAGGTTGCGCAGGTCGGACTCGAAGACCAGACGGAACGCCTCGCCGTCGCCCGCGACGAAGTCGAAGTAGGCCTGGAAGCTCGCGGTGACGCGTTGACGGTTGTCGTCGGTGCTCTCCAGGGCCTCCCGCTGCTTCTCGACCAGCGCCTCGGAGTGTTCCTCCAGGAGGGCCAGGTAGAGCTCCAGCTTCCCGGGGAAGTGCTGGTACAGGACCGGCTTGCTGACTCCCGCGCGGTCCGCGATCTCGTCCATCGCCGCGGCGTGGTAACCGCGGGCGACGAAGACCTCCTGAGCCGCTGCCAGGAGTTGGCGGCGGCGCCGGACCCGGGGCAGACGAGTGCCCCGGGCGCGGGCGTCTGATGGAGCTGTCACACCCACACCCTCCGAACTCGGCATGGCAGATGAGCGCCGTTCACCGGACATCTGCGTGGCTTGTGCTGCCGGGCGCGGTCTCGGCTCCGTGACGCGGCCCGCAGCTTTTCGCCCATCCTACTCCGGCGTAGGTTCGGTGTGGGCGGTGCGGACGCCCCCTCGCACCGGGCCGGGCGGCGTCGTGCCCGGTCACGCCGTATCAGCGGCGTTCGTCCTCGTCCTGCCCGACCTCCCGGGCCTGCTCGATCACGTCCGCCTCGTCGGCCTGGTCAAAGCTCTCCCGGGCGGCTCCCTCGGTCCAGTCGTCACGGCCGTCGGCGTCGCCGTCGGCCCGCGCGCGCTGCTCGGCGGCGTCCGCCTCCGGCACGGCCGTCGCGGGGTCCTCGTCCACGGGGGCGGTGCGCCGCCGGTTCCCACTGTCGTCGGACGTTGTCACCGGGTCCTCCCAACATCGTCGCGGAACGTACGAGTGACACTACCCGCGCCGCCCGTCGGAACAGCGCGAGCCGCGCGGCGGTTGAGGGAGGTCAGGGGAGAGCCGGACGGTGCCGGGGAGCGACGAGCACCACGTCTCCCCGGGGTGGGAATGCAATACCCCACCCGTTAGGTTGGGTATAAGTGCAAGCAGCTTCGCGCACCGCTCCCCGTCCCGTGGGCCCCTCGGCACGGGTGGATGCGAAGCGACCCGAACAGTCATGAGGAGTCACCGTGTCGCTGCCGCCGCTGGTCGAACCAGCCGCCGAGCTGACCGTGGACGAGGTGCGCCGCTACTCGCGCCACCTGATCATCCCCGACGTGGGTATGGACGGCCAGAAGCGCCTGAAGAACGCCAAGGTGCTGGTCGTTGGCGCGGGCGGCCTCGGCTCCCCGGCGCTGCTGTACCTGGCCGCCGCCGGTGTGGGCACGCTCGGCATCATCGACTTCGACGTCGTCGACGAGTCCAACCTCCAGCGCCAGGTCATCCACGGGCAGAGCGACGTCGGCCGCCCCAAGGCCGAGTCCGCCCGGGACAGCATCAAGGAGGTGAACCCCAACGTCGAGGTCGTCCTGCACCAGGACCGGCTGGACTCCGACAACGCGCTGGAGATCTTCGCCCCGTACGACCTGATCCTGGACGGCACCGACAACTTCGCCACCCGGTACCTGGTCAACGACGCCGCCGTCATCCTGAACAAGCCCTACGTGTGGGGTTCCATCTACCGGTTCGACGGCCAGGTCAGCGTCTTCTGGAACGAGTACGGGCCGCAGTACCGCGACCTCTACCCCGAGCCCCCGCCGCCCGGCATGGTGCCCTCCTGCGCCGAGGGCGGCGTCCTCGGCGTGCTGTGCGCGTCCATCGGCTCGGTGATGGTCAACGAGGCGATCAAGCTGATCACCGGGATCGGTGACCCGCTGGTCGGCCGCCTGCTCATCTTCGACGCCCTGGAGATGACCTGGCGCGAGGTGAAGGTCCGCAAGGACCCCGACACCGAGCCCGTCACGGAGCTCATCGACTACGAGGCCTTCTGCGGCGTGGTGTCGGACGAGGCCACCGAGGCCGCCGCGGGTTCCACCATCACCGCGCCGGAGCTCAAGGACCTGCTGGACAACAAGCCCGACGAGATCTTCCTCGTGGACGTGCGCGAGAAGAACGAGTTCGAGATCGTCCGCATCCCGGGTTCCACGCTGATCCCCAAGGGCGAGTTCCTGAACGGCAAGGCGTTCGAGCAGCTGCCGCAGGACCGGCGCGTGGTCCTGCACTGCAAGTCCGGCGTGCGCTCGGCGGAGGCCCTGGCCGCGGTCAAGGCCGCCGGGTTCGCCGACGCCGTGCACGTGGGCGGCGGAGTGCTGGCCTGGATCAACCAGGTCGACCCGAGCCTGCCCGAGTACTAGGGCCTACGCCTACCGCGAGGGGGCGGCGCCGGGACGGACCCGGCGCCGCCCCCTCGCGTCTCGTG
The DNA here is from genome assembly GCF_042869555.1 of Nocardiopsis sp. NPDC006938. Lineage (NCBI taxonomy): Bacteria > Bacillati > Actinomycetota > Actinomycetes > Streptosporangiales > Nocardiopsidaceae > Nocardiopsis > Nocardiopsis sp. NPDC006938. Next base: position 158,655 of record NZ_JBIAGA010000002.1, read on the forward strand.
GTGGAGTTTTTCCGAGTTCCGCACCCCTACCGAAGCGGACCAGTGGGTACCCATCACCCACGGGGCGCGGTACCGACCTCCGGTGCGGGCCCCCGCCGCGAGGAGGTGGCGTGATGCGTGAGAAGGGACGCTGGGCGGACGTGGCCACGGTCGTCGTCGGACTGGCCGTGGGGCTGAGCTGGATCGGGCACGGGATGTACGGCTTTTCCGGAGCGACGTTCCTCCTGGTGGGGCTGGCGGTCATCGTCATGGGCGTGATGTCCCTGACTCGGCCCGGCGCGCTGGTGACCGAGCTCGCCGTGACGGCCGCCGGGGTGCTGCTGTTCGTCCTGCCCTGGGTGCTGGACTACGTCCATGTCCTGCCCGCCGCGGTGACGGCGTGGGTCGGTGGCGTGGTGATCGCCGCCCTGGGCGTGAACGGTCTGGTCCAGGCCCGGGCGGCGCGCAGGCGCGACCCCGAGCTGGCCTGGGGGCAGCACATGAACGTGGTGTCCGAGTAGGCCGTCCCGCGCCGGACACCGCGCGAGTGTCGGCGGGGGCGGATAGGCTCGGCGCATGGTCGAGCCCCCTGCCCCGCGAGTCGACGACGACCCGGTCGACGAGTACACCGAGGAGGTCCTCTCGGTGGTCGAGCGCATCCCGCCCGGCCGGGTGATGAGCTACGGGGACGTCGCCGAGTACGTCGGCAGGGGCGGGCCCCGCCAGGTGGGGGCGGTGATGTCCCGCTGGGGCGGGGGAGTGCCCTGGTGGCGCGTCGTGCGCTCGGACGGCAGACCCGCCGAGGGTCACCTCGTACGGGCCCGGTCGCACTACGCCGAGGAGGCCACCCCGATGCGTCCCGGCTCGGATCGCGTCGACATGCGACAAGCCCGATGGGACGGGGCGAGCGGGGACTGACGGGGCTCCGGAGCGCCGCCGTCGCGTCCACGATGGTCGTCGACCTCTGGTGAACTGGAGGCGTGAAGACATCCCCGTACCGTCTTGTGCGGCGCGCCCACCAGGTGCTGCCGCCTCCGGTGCTGGACGAGAACCAGCAGCGGGTGGTCGACCACCCCGGTGGGCCGCTCCTGGTCCTGGCGGGCCCCGGGACCGGCAAGACCACCACCGTCGTCGAGGCCGTGGTGGATCGGATCGACAACCGCGGCGTTGACCCCTCCCGCGTCCTGGTGCTCACCTTCAGCCGTAAGGCCGCCCAGGAACTGCGTGAGCGCATCACCGCGCGACTGCGGCGCACCACCCGTGAGCCGCTGGCGCTGACGTTCCACAGCTACGCCTACGCGTTGATCCGGCGCGAGTTCCAGCGGATGGGCGACCTCCCCCCGCGCCTGCTCTCCGGCCCCGAACAGCTCATGGAGGTCCGCGAACTGCTCAGGTGGGAGTTCGGGGACGGCGCCGAGGCGTGGCCCGAGCGACTGCGCCCGGCCCTGGAGACGCGCGGGTTCGCCGAGGAGCTGCGCGACTTCCTGATGCGCGCCCAGGAGCGCGGTCTGGGCCCGGCCGAGCTGGCCCGGGTCGCCGCCGAGCGCGACCGCGACGACTGGGCGGCCGCCGCCGGGTTCCTGTCCCGGATGAACGGGCGCTTCGACGTCGCGCCCGTGCCCACGCTGAACTACGCCGAGCTGGTGCGCGTCGCCGCCAACATGCTCTCCGACCCCGAGGTGCAAGCACGCGAGCGGGCCGCACACGAGGTGGTCTTCGTCGACGAGTACCAGGACACCGACCCGGCCCAGGAGGAGCTGCTGCGCGCCCTGGCGGGCGACGGCCGCGACCTCGTCGCGGTGGGCGATCCGGACCAGTCGATCTACGCCTTCCGCGGTGCCGAGGTGGACAACATCCTCGACTTCCCGCGCCGCTTCCCCACAGCGCGCCGTACCGACGCACCGGTCGTGGCCCTGCGCACCTGTCGTCGCAGCGGGGCCGTGCTGCTGGCCGCCTCGCGCGGTGTCACACGCAGGCTGCCCGCCGTCGCGCCGGCGCACGGCCGGGTCAACGCGCACCGGGACCTGGTCCCCGCCGAGGGCGTACCCGACGGTGAGGTCCAGGTGCTGATGGCGGACAGCACCACCCAGGAGGCGGCGGTCGTCGCCGACACCCTGCGCCGCGCCCACCTGGTGGACGGCGTGCCGTGGTCGGACATGGCGGTGCTGGTGCGCTCGTCGAGCCGACAGCTGCCGGTGCTGCGCCGCGCGCTCACGGCCGCGTCGGTGCCGGTGGTCGTGGGCTCCGACGACCTGCCCGTGGCCGCCGAACCGATCGTGCGGCCGCTGCTGGGCCTGATCCGTTACGGGCTGCGGCCGCAGGAGTTGGACGAGGACGCGGCCCGCGAGCTCCTCATGAGCCCCTTCGGGGAGGCGGACTCGGTGCGGCTGCGGCGGCTGGTGCGCGCCCTGCGGCGGCTGGACCTGGACCGGGTTCGCGACGGCGCGACGTCATCCGACGCCTCCGACGCCTCCGACGCCTCCGACGACGAGGCCGCGGACACCGGATACCGGCCCTCCTCCCGGCTGCTCGTGGACGCCCTGCGCGATCCGGGCGAGCTCACCCTCGTCGACCCCGCCGTGGCCGCACCGGCCGTGCGCGTCGCCCAGGCGCTGAGCACCGTCCGGGAGCTGACCGCCCGGGGAGCCGACGCGGAACAGGTGCTCTGGGAGCTCTGGCGTGAGAGCGGCCTCGCCGACCGCCTCATGCGCGCCAGCCTGGCCGGAGGCCGACGGGGCGCCGCCGCCGACCGTGACCTGGACGCCGTCGTGGCCCTCTTCGAGAGCGCCGCCCGCTACTGCGACCGCCTCCCGCCCGGCACCCCGGACGGCTTCCTCGAGGACCTCGCCGCCCAGGAGATCCCCGGCGACAGCCTCGCCGAGCGCGCCCCCGAGGGCGAGGCCGTGCGCATCCTCACCGCCCACCGCTCCAAGGGCCTGGAGTGGGGTCTGGTCGTCGTGGCCGGAGCCCAGGAGGGGGAGTGGCCGGACCTGCGCCTGCGCGGCTCCCTGCTCGGTGTGGAGGAGCTCGTGGACGCGGGCAGCCACGCCGCCGACTCCTTCGGCGCGGCCCTGGCCTCCAAACTCCTCGACGAGGAACGCCGTCTGTTCTACGTCGCCCTCACCCGGGCCCGCCGGTCCCTGTACGTCACCTGCGTGGGCGGCGAGGACTCCGACGAACGCCCCTCCCGCTTCCTCAACGAGATGGGCCTGGGCGACCCGGAACCGGTCAGCACCGGACGGCGCTGGCTCTCCCTGCCCGCGCTCGTCGCCGACCTGCGCTCGGTGGTCACCGACCCCGAGGCTCCCGACCCGCTGCGCACCGCGGCCGCCGCCCACCTGGCACGCCTGGCCGAGGAGGGCGTGCGGGGCGCCGACCCGGCGGAGTGGTACGCCCTCACGCCCTTCACCGACGACCGGCCCCTGGCCGACCCCGAGGACACCGTGCGGGTGTCGCCCTCCCAGGTGGAGAGCTTCACCAACTGCCAACTGCGGTGGCTGCTGGAACGCGCCGCGGGGGCCTCCTCCGGCGGCTCCGCCTCCGCGCTCGGCACCGTCGTGCACGCCGTCGCCGTGCTGGTCGCCGAGGGCGGCAGCGCCGAGGAGGTGGGCGCGCGCATGGACGAGATCTGGTCGGACCTCGACTTCGGCGGCCCCTGGCAGGCCGACAAACAGCGCGAGCGCGCCGACGAGATGGTCCGCAAGTTCGTCTCCTGGGACGCGGCCAACGACCGCGAACTGGTCGTCACGGAGGAGGGCTTCAAGGTGGACGTGGGCGGGATCGAGATCACCGGCCGGGTCGACCGCCTCGAACGCGACGGCGAGGGCCGCGCCGTGGTCGTGGACATCAAGACCGGCGGCAGCAAGGCCGACGACCTGGCCCGCCACCCGCAGCTCGGGGTCTACCAGATGGCCGTGCTCCGGGGCGCCTTCGCCAAGCTCGGCCTGGCCGAGCCCGGCGGCGCCGCCCTCGTCCAGGTCGGAGAGAAGATCAAGAGCTACCGCGAACAGGTCCAGCCCCCGCTGGGCGAGGACCCCGACCCCGGGTGGGCGCACGCTCTCGTGCGCGAGGTCGCCACCGGTATGGGCGGGTCCCGGTTCGCCGCCACCCGCAACACCGGGTGCAACGCGTGCGCCGTGCGCGCCTGCTGCCCGGTCCAGGACGAGGGCCGACATGTCTGAACCCTTCCCCGGGGCGACCGCCGCCTCCGGGACCTCCGACGTCCACAGACCCCGGTTCGGCCCGGCCGAACTGGCCCGGCTGCTCAAGCGCCCCGAACCCACGGCCGAGCAGGCCCGGGTCATCGCGGCACCGCTGGAGCCGGGGGTGGTGATCGCCGGTGCCGGGTCGGGCAAGAGCGAGACGATGGCGGCGCGCGTGGTGTGGCTGGTCGCCAACGGCCACGTGCGCCCCGAGCAGGTGCTCGGACTGACGTTCACCCGCAAGGCCACCGCCGAGCTGGCCGAGCGCGTGCGCAAACGGTTGGAGCAGCTGCGCGCCACCGAGCAGCTGCCGGACGAGCTCCTGGACGGCGAACCCACCATTTCCACGTACAACTCCTACGCGGGGCGGATCGTCGCCGACCACGCGCTGAGGGAGGCGGTCGAACCCACGTCCCGCCTGCTCAGCGAGGGTCAGGCCTGGCAGCTGGCCGCCCGGATCGTCGGCGAGTACGACGGTCCCATGGACCGCGTGAACGTCGGGGCGGACACCGTCACCCGCCGCGTCCTGGACCTGTCCGGGCAGATCTCCGACCACCTCACCACCACCGACCAGGTGCGGGGCGTCGGCCGCTGGATTCAGGCCGGGTTGGACGCGATGACGCGCAGGCCCACGCAACCCACCAGGGACCTGGTCGACACCCAGCGCCGCCGCGAGCAGTTGCTGCCCCTGGTGGACCGCTACAACCACGCCAAGCACACCCGGGAGGCGATGGACTTCGGCGACCAGATGGCGCTGGCGGCCCGCATCGCCCAGAACCACGCCGAGGTCGGGCTGATCGAGCGCGGCCGGTTCCGCGTGGTGCTCCTCGACGAGTACCAGGACACCAGCCACGCCCAGCTCGTGCTGTTGCGCGCGCTGTTCGGCGAGGGGCACGCGGTGACCGCGGTGGGCGACCCCTGCCAGTCCATCTACGGGTGGCGCGGGGCGATCGCCGCCAACCTCACCAGCTTCCCCACCGACTTCCCGGTCGCCCCCGGGCGGCCCGCCCCGGTGCGCCGCCTCACGTTGAGCTTCCGCAACGGGGAACGGGTCCTGCGGGTGGCCGAGCGCGTCTCGGAGCCGCTGCGGGCCGAGGCGGCGGATGTCCCCGTGCTGCACCCGGCCCCGGTGCGGCAGGGGCGCGGCACGGCGCGGGCGGGCCTGTTCACTACGGAGACGGAGGAGGCCGCGTGGATCGCCGACCACGTGCGGGACCTGCTCAGGGCGGACGCCGGGAGTCCGGGCGGCCAGGTGTTCGCCCCGGACGGGCTGGTCTGGCCGGAGGGTGAGACCGGAGGTGGGCCGGACGGCGGGATCAGCCCCGGCGACGTCGCGGTCCTGTGCCGCAAGCGCTCCCAGTTCCCGCCGCTCCGCGAGGCCCTGGAGGCGCACGGAATCCCGGTGGAGGTCGTCGGCCTGGGCGGGCTCATGCTCGTGCCCGAGGTCCGCGACATCATCGCCACCCTGCGCGTGGTGCACGACGCCTCCGCCGGGAACGAACTGGCCCGCCTGCTCACGGGCCCGCGCTGGCGGATGGGCCCGCGGGACCTCGCCGCCCTCGGCGCCCGCGCCGCAGAACTGGCCCGCGACACCCGCCGCGACCTCACCGGAGCGGCGGCCGAGGAGGGGGAGTCGCGGGAGCCTGACGACCTGCTGCGCCGTACGGTCCTGGACCTGACCGCCGAGAGCGGCAGCCTCGTGGACGCCGTCGACGACCCCGGTGACGCCGAGAACTACTCCGAGGCGGCCTACGAGCGCCTCGGGCGCCTCGCCGAGGAGCTGCGCGCCCTGCGTAAGCTCGTGGGCCAGCCGCTGCCGGACCTGGTCACCGAGGTCGAGCGCGTGCTGGGCCTGGACATCGAGGTGGGCGCGCGCACGCACCGCGACCCCCTCTCGGCCCGCGCCGACCTGGACGCCTTCGTGGACCACGCGGTGCGCTTCGTCGGCAACTCCGAGGACCCCACCCTCGGGAGCTTCCTCGGCTACCTCAACGCGGCCGAGGAGAACGAGAGCGCCCTCAGCCCGGGGGAGCGCGTGGGCGGCTCCGACAGCGTGAAGCTCATGACCATGCACGGTGCCAAGGGCCTGGAGTGGCCCGTGGTGATCGTGCCCGGGGTGAGCGCGGGCGCACGCGCACCGCTCTTCCCGGCCAAGGCGCGCGACTCGCACGCCTGGGTGAAGGCCGATCACCAGCTGCCGTACCCGCTGCGGGGCGACCGCTCCAGCCTGCCCGCGCTGCGCGGAGTGGAGAAGGAGGACATCACCGCCTTCAAGGAGGCGGAGGAGGCCCGCCACCTCATGGAGGAGCGGCGGCTGGCGTACGTGGCGGTCACCCGTGCCTCCTACGAGCTGGTGTGCACCGGCCACTGGTGGGGGCGCACGGGCAGCACGCCGCGCGGGCCCTCGGAGTTCCTGGAGGAGATCCGGGAGGCCTGTGAGCGGGGGGCCGGGAACGTGGAGCGCTGGGACCCTCCGCCGGACCCCGAGGACACCAACCCGCACGACGAGGAGGAGTCGTCGGCGGTGTGGCCGCCGGAGGAGATCCCGGTCGCCGCCGGTGCCGCCGAGGCCGTTCCGGCGCCGGTCGTGCCGGAACCCGTACCGGACTTCGAGTTCGGTCCCGAACCCGACTTCGAGTACGAGCCGGAACACGACCCCGAGTTCGGGCCGGAACCGGGTCTCGACGGTGATCCGGAGTACGCGTACGAACCGGAGCCCGGGTACGAGCCTCCGCCCGAACCGGAGCCCGGGCCCGGGGCGGGGGGAGCCCGTGAGCGGCCCGCACCGGACTCCCGGCGCGCCCAGATCCTGGCCGGGGCCGCGCTGGTGGAACGGGCCCGCGCCGAGCTGCGGGCCGGGAGACCGGCCGGACCGAGGAGGCCGCCCGAGGGGCTGCGGCGCAGACTCCAGGGCTGGGAGCGGGACACCGAGCTGCTCCTCGCCCACCGCGACCGCGCTGTCACGGGGCCGAGGGAGGGTCCGGTGCAGGTCGAGTTGCCCGACCACCTGTCGGTGTCGTCGATGGTCTGGCTGGCGCGCGACCCAGCGGCGCTGGCCCGGCAGATCCGGCGGCCGCTGCCCAGGCCGCCCGCACCGCACACCCGGCGGGGAACGGCCTTCCACACGTGGCTGGAACAGCGGTTCGGGCAGCACGCGACCCTGCTGGACGAGCTTCCCGGGGCGGCCGACGAGACGGCGGGGGAGGACGAGGACCTCGCCGAGCTCCAGCGCAGGTTCGAGGAGAGCGAGTGGGGGCCGCGTGTCCCCGTCGAGGTGGAGGTGCCGTTCGAGACGGTCATCGGTGACCGGCTGATCCGGGGGCGGATGGACGCCGTGTTCCACGACGCCGACACCGGTCGGTACGACGTCGTGGACTGGAAGACCGGTCGGCCGCCCGGCAACGACGTGGAGCGCCGGGCCGTCGGGGTGCAGCTGGCCGCCTACCGGCTGGCCTGGGCCGACCTGGCCGGTGTGGAGTTGGGCGAGGTGCGCGCAGCTTTCCACTACGTGCGGGCGGGGGAGACGGTGCGGCCCACCGACCTCCTGGACGCGGACGGGCTGGCGGCGCTGATCACCGACATCCCCGAGCCCGGCTGACGGCCGGGTGCCCGTTCCCCGGTCGGACCCACGCGGGTCCGACCGGGGAACGCGTCGGTGTCGCCCGGACCGCCTCAGACCATGCCGAAGACGAAGCCGCCGGGGGAGTCGAGGTCGTCCCCGAACAGGAACCGGCGGGCGGACAGCACGAACTCCTCGCGGCTCATGATGCCGTCGCCGTCAGTGTCCACGTGCGCGAACCGCGTGCGGGCGTCGTCCTCGTCGGCGCCGAGGGCCTTGGCGTACACCAGGAACTCCTCCTGGCTGATGGTGCCGTCGCCGTCGCCGTCCAACAGGTCGAAGACGGCCTCCGCGACGGCCTCGGCCGTGTTCGACCGGCTCCGGTCCTCCGAGGCCTCCTGCATGGCGCCCACGAACCGCTCACGGTCCAGGCGCCCCTCGTCGGAGGCGCGTACCAGCATCTCCCACAGGGACTCGTACGCCTCCTGGACGGCCAGGGCCCGGGGCGCCGACGCGTCCAGGCCGTAGCCGGACACGTACCGGTCGACGAGCCTCTGGTAGTCCGCCCAGGTCAGGGTCTGGTCGCCATCGGTGTCGAGGGCGTCGAAGAGATCGCCGAACCTCGCGGTGATCTGGGGTTGGTTGCTCATGCGGGCCTCCTGTGAGAGTGGGGGCGGCCTGTCCCGCCCCGTGACGTCAGAGTCCCGGGAGGTACGAAAGGTTCCCTGTTCACACGGGTGGGGGACCATGGCGCGCGTGTCGACGGCCGGAACCCCCCAGCACGGCAGGGCGCCCGTACGCGGGGGCGTGCCCGAGCACGGACGCGTGCCCCAGTACTACGCGGTGCGGTTGCGCCTGACCGAACTGGCGGACGGCATGTCCGAGGGTAGCGCGATGCCCACCGAGCGTGAGCTTTCCGAGTGATTCGGTACGGACCGCGAGACCGTGCGCCGGGCCCTGCGCGACCTGGTGTCGGAGGCGGCTCCGCCGGGGTCGGTGCGGTCACCGGGGTCCTGAGCGGCGCTCACGACGCCGACACCCTGCGCGGTTCCGGGGCCACGCGCGTGCCGGGCGCGGTCGCCGACCTGCCCGCGCTGCTCGCCGAGCGCGAGTCCGTCCGGGTCTGACACCCCCTTGCCTTTTCGGACGTCGGACGCCCCCGCACCTCCTGGTGGTGCGGGGGCGTCCGCGTCGGGGCGGGTCGGCCGGGTCAGGAGGCGAGGACCGCCTCGATCTGGCCCATGGCCTCCCGCATACCGTCGGCCATGCCCATGTCCAACATCCTCTCCATCGCCTCCGTGGACGCGAAGGTGGTGCGCGTGACCATGCGGGAGCCGTCGCCGCGTTCGCCGATCTCCACACGGACGGCGGCGACCGGTAGGTCGCCCGCCTCACCCGGCGTCTCGCCGAAACCGTCCGTGAACTCCAGTGAGCGCGGCGCGTCCACCCCCTCCACCTGCCACCAGCCGTGGTGACGGTCGCCCTCGGGGCCGGTCATGTAGTAGGTGACGGCGCCGCCCGGAGCGAGCTCGTGCCGGACGACGGTGGCCGGGTAGGTCGGCGGACCCCACCAGCGCTCCAGCTGGCGCGGGTCCGACCACAGCTCCCAGGCCCGTCCGACCGTGGCCGGGAGGTCACAGGTGATGGTGAGAGTCAGGTTCTCGAAGTCCTTGTCGACGCTGGTGACAGTCATCGGGTCGATCCTTTCGGTGGTGCTCGCGCCGATGCGCGCGGGCCCGGCGGCCTCGGCCGCCGTGTGCGCTCCGCGTCGGCGCCGGTCAGGCTCCCGGCGCCTGGGCCCCGTCCCGCGCGCGGCGGTCCGTCTCGGGCTCCTCGGCGACCAGCAGGGCCATGCGGCCCATCCGGCCGATCCACAGCTCCTCGATCCGGTCGAGGGCCGCCCGGGCCCGGCGCAGGGCGGCGGGTTCGGTGCGCACCAGCTGCTCCCGTCCCCGCCGTTCCTTGCTGACCAGCCCGGCCCGTTCCAGCACGGCGACGTGCTTCTGTACCGCCGCGAAACTCATCGGGTAGTCCTCGGCCAACCGCGAGACGGACAGTTCGCCCTCCACCGAGCGGTGGAGGATGTCGCGACGGGTGGCGTCGGAGAGGGCGTGGAACACCCGGTCCACGCTCTCGTCCTCGTGGGGCGCATCATGAACAACCATTTGGTTGTACGTTAGCGCGTTTCGCACACCGTGACAAGGGCCCGTCGAGGTCACGGACGGTTTGTCCGGGTTCTAAGGTCGATCCTGACAAGGACGTCTAGGACGACAAGGACGACAGATGGACGCGCGCGCCTACATCGAGGCCCACCGGGACGAGTTCCTCGCCTCCCTCAAGGAGTGGCTGGCGATCCCCTCGATCTCCGCCGACCCCGAGCACCACGACGACGTGCGCCGGTCGGCCCGCTGGCTCGCCGACCACCTCACCGCGACCGGGTTCCCCACCGTGGAGGTCTGGGAGACCCCGGGCCTGCCCGCCGTGTACGCCGAGTGGCCCGCCGCCGACCCGGCCGCGCCCACCGTGCTCGTCTACGGCCACCACGACGTCCAGCCCGTCGACCCCCTCGACGAGTGGGAGACCGAACCCTTCGTGCCCACCGAGCGCGGCACCTCCCTCTACGCCCGGGGCGCCTCCGACGACAAGGGACAGGTCCTCTTCCACGCCCTCGGCGTCCGCGCCGCCCTGGCCGCCTCCGGCGAGCAGGCCCCGCCGGTCACCGTCAAGCTCCTCGTCGAGGGCGAGGAGGAGTCCGGCTCCGTCCACTTCGCCGAGCTCATGAAGGCCAACCGCGACCGCCTGGACTGCGACGTCGCCGTCATCTCCGACACCACCATGTGGGCGGCGGACACCCCCTCGATGTGCGTGGGCATGCGCGGCGTCACCGACGTCGAGATCAGCCTGCGCGGTCCCGGGCGCGACCTGCACAGCGGTTCCTTCGGCGGCGCCGTCCCCAACCCCCTCAAGGTCATGAGCGACCTCCTCTCCGGCCTGCACGACGCGGACGACCGGGTCGCCATCCCCGGCTTCTACGACGGCGTCGTCGAGGCCAGCGCCGAGGAGCGCGAACTCATCGCCCGCCTGCCCTTCGACGAGGAGGAGTGGCTCGCCACCGCCGCCTCCACCGCCGCGCGCGGCGAGAAGGGGTACAGCACCCTGGAGCGCGTCTGGCTGCGGCCCACCGCCGAGATCAACGGCATGTGGGGCGGCCACACCGGCGCGGGCGGCAAGACCATCGTCCCCCGCTCGGCGCACGCCAAGATCAGCTTCCGCCTCGTGCCCGGCCAGGAACCCCTGGACATCCAGGACCGGGTCCGCGCCTACGTGGAGGCCAACACCCCCGACGGCGTCACCGCCGAACTGGAGTTCGGCGGCCCCGGCGTTCGCGCGTGCGCCTCCGACCTGTCCTCCACCGCGCTCAGGGCCGCGCGCTCCGCCATGGGACGCGCGTTCGGCACCGAGGTCCTCTTCACCCGTGAGGGCGGCAGCGGCCCCGAGGCCGACATCGCCGACATCCTCGACGCGCCGCTGGTGTTCGTCGCCGTGGGCCTCAACGAGGACCGCATCCACGCTCCCAACGAGAAGGTGGAGACCCCGCTCCTGCTCAAGGGCGCGGAGAGCGTCGCCTACCTGTGGGAGGAGCTGGGCGCGGCCAAGGACGGCTGAGCCCGGCCCCGCAGGCACCCCGACGGTACCGATCGCGGCCGCCCCCGCCGGGCGGCGGCCGCGCGGCCTCCCCACGGGTTTGCCCAACGGGAGTGCGCCAGGCCCCGTAAGGCGTTACACCTGGGGAAGGACCACCACGTCGGAAGGTGTCATGGAAACCGAAGCCACACCCCTGCTCGCCCGCTCGACCGTCGACCCCGTCGGGCACCGGCGCGGTGACGACGACTGGCTGGCGGCCGCCTGGGCCGACCCCGCCACCAGGGTCCTCGTCCTGGAGGGCGGCGAACCCGGCAGCTACGGCTGGCAGGCGCTCATGGCCAAGCAGTCACGCGCGCTGGTCACCACCGGACAGACACGGGAACTCGTCCTGGTCGACCCCCACCACGCGCCCCCGGGAGAGCGCTACCTCCTCGGCAGCGACGGCGAACGCGCCTACTTCGCGGTCCGCTCCCACCAGGAGCTGGCCGCCAACCCCGTCGCCGAACCCGCGTCCCTGCGCGAGGTCGGCGCGATCCTCAGCGACCACGACACCGGTCTGTTCACCCGGGCCATCGCCCTCGCCAACTGGAACGCCAGCCACGGGTTCTGCCCCCGCTGCGGTTCCCGCACACGCATCGAGAAGGCCGGGCACGTCAGGGTGTGCGAGGAGGAGGGGACCGAACAGTACCCGCGGATGGACCCCGCCGTCATCATGCTCGTGCACCGCGAACGCGACGGCCGCGAGGAGTGCCTGCTCGGCAACAACCCCCACTGGGACGCGCGCCGCTTCTCCGTACTCGCCGGGTTCGTCGACGCGGGGGAGTCGCTCGAAGCGGCGGTCATCCGTGAGGTGGCCGAGGAGGCGGGCGTGGTCGTGGAGTCGCCCCGCTACCTGACCTCGCAGCCCTGGCCCTTCCCGCGCAGCCTCATGATGGGCTACACCGCCCGCGCGGTGGGCGAGACCGAACGCACCGACGACGAGATCGCCGAGACCCGCTGGTTCACCAGGGCGGCCCTGGCCGAGGCCGTGCACGCCGAGGAGGTCGTCCTCCCCGGCCGGGTGTCCATCGCCCGCACGCTCATCGAACACTGGTACGGCGCGGAACTGCCCGGAGGCTGGTGAACGGCGGGGACAGAACCGCCACCGCCTCCCTCAAGGCGTCCGCCCGCGCCCGGCCGTACCGCTGGCGCCTCTCCCGGGCGGACCGCCACCACGGACCGCCGCCCCTCCACCGGGACGCTCGCGGCCCGACTCGTCAGGCGCTCTCAGGGTTGTTCAGGCGGTTCCCGTCAGCTCGTCCGGCAGGACGGTCAGTGGACTCGTGCTGCTGTCCACCACGTCCTGCGCCAGCTCGGCGACCTTGCGGCCCCGCGACCTCGCCGACGAACGCAGTCTCTCGAACGCCTCGCGCGGCGGCATCGTGTGCCGCTCCGCCAGGACACCGATCGCCTGCTCCACCACGACCCGCGAGTGCAGCGCGTGCTCCAGCTGCGTGATCGTGTGCCGCAGGCGCTCCACCTCGGTGGCCCCCTCCGGGGCACGGCCGGGCGCCTGTGTGCGGGGACGCGCGCTCCCCGCCTCGGAGGTGAGCAGGTCCGCCAGCACCATGGCGCTGACCAGGTCCGGCGCCTCGTGTCCGTGCTGGTCGCCGCCCACGCGCCACCCGTTCGGGGTGCGCCGCACCACCTCGACGGTCACCGTGTCGCTGACCGCCACGTCATGAGGCCTCATATCGTCCCCCAACTCAACACTTCCCGTCATCGTCCGGGCTATGGAGCCGGCCGCCCAGCCGTGGGGACGCGGGGGTGTCCGCCCCCTGGGGGGAGGGGGTCCCGCCGCGCGGGCCGCACCGGGCGGCCCGCGCCGTACGTCCTCAGGACAGTTCGGCCAGCTTCTTCTTCACCTGAGCGAGCGACGGGTTGGTCATCGCGGTCTCGTCGCTGAAGACCACCGTGGGGACCGTCTGATTCCCGTTGTTGACCTTCATGACGTACTCCGCGGCCTCCGGATTCTCCTCGATGTTCACCTCGCGGACCGCGATCCCCTCACGGGAGAGCTGGCTCTTGAGGCGCTTGCAGTACCCGCACCAGGGGGTGCTGTACATCGTGAATCGTTCGGTGCCCGTACTCGTCATCTCGCTCACGTCTTCCTGGTCGACGGTCATGTTCGGGGATCAGTACGCCCATTCCAACACCAAGGGGGTCCCGCCGCTTCCCATGACCGTTCGACACAACGTGGGACGCCTCACACGGCCTCCTGGTTCTGGAATGTGTCGGCCGGGTCGTTCGCGCAGCTCGCGCGACCCGCGCCACGGACACCGCCCTCGCGGGCCCATCCGCTCCCGGCGACGACCGATACTTGAGAGACTGTGCGCCCACGGCGAGTCAGCCGCCCCGACCAGATGCAGGAGCACCATGGACCCCGACCGCGTCCTGGAGGGACTGGACCCGGAACAGACCGAGGCGGCGCGCGCCCTGCGCGGCCCCGTGTGCATCCTGGCCGGTGCCGGAACGGGGAAGACCAGGGCCATCACGCACCGGATCGCGCACGCCGTGGCCAGCGGGGTCGTCTCCGAACAACAGATCCTCGCGGTCACCTTCACCGCCCGCGCGGCGGGGGAGATGCGCGGTCGGCTCCGCTCCCTCGGCGCCCCCCGCGTGCAGGCCCGCACCTTCCACGCGGCCGCCCTGCGCCAGCTCGGGTTCTTCTGGCCACAGGTGATCGGCGGGGAGAAGCCCACACTCATCGAGAGCAAGCTCTCGGTGGTGGCCCGCGCGGCCAACTCGGTGGGCCAGCAGCCGGACCGGCTCGGGCTCCGCGACCTCGCCAGCGAGATCGAGTGGGCCAAGGTCACCCAGGTGCGTCCCAGCGACTACGACAAGGCGGTGGCCAAGGCCGGGCGGCAGGCACCGATGAACGCCGGTGAGGTCGCCCGGGTGTTCGAGGCCTACGAGGAGCTGTGCCGCGAGCACAACCTCCTCGACTTCGAGTCGATGCTCGAACTCACCGCCGGGATGATCACCGAGTACCCCGCCATCGCCCAACGGGTCCGCGACCAGTACCGCTACTTCGTCGTCGACGAGTTCCAGGACGTCAACCCGCTCCAGAAGCTCCTCCTCGACGCCTGGCTCGGCGACCGCGACGACCTGTGCGTGGTGGGCGACCCCAGCCAGACCATCTACTCCTTCGCCGGGGCCACCCCCAGCTACCTCACCGGGTTCGGCGCCCGGTACCCGCACGCCACCGTGGTCCGGCTGGTGCGCGACTACCGCTCCACGCCCCAGGTGGTGCGGGTGGCCAACCACGTCATCGCGCAGGCGCGGGACACCACCTCCGCCAACCACCTCACCCTCCGGGCGCAGCGGCCCGACGGTCCGGACCCCCTGTACCAGGAGTACGACGACGAGCCCGCCGAGGCCACCGGGGTCGCCCGCAAGATCAGCGTGCTGCTGGAGGACGGCACCCCGGCCAGCCAGATCGCCGTGCTCGTGCGCACCAACTCCCAGTCGGCCTCCTACGAACAGGCGCTGGCCGACCAGGGCGTGCCCTTCACCGTGCGCGGTACCACCCGCTTCTTCGAGCGGCCCGAGATCAGACAGGCCGTGCACACCCTGCGCGGGGCCCGGCACGGGGCCGCCGACGAGGCGCCCGAACCCCTCGTCGCCACCGTGCGGAGCCTGCTGGCCCAGATGGGACTCACCGACACGGCCCCCGAGGGCCGCCAGGCCCGGGAGCGTTGGGAGTCGCTGTCGGCGCTCGCGCAGCTCGCCGAGGACATGGCGGCCCGTCCCGGACCGGACGGCGGGCCCGCCACCATGGGCGCGTTCGTCGAGGAGCTGGAGACACGCATGGCCACCGAGCACGCGCCCGGTTTCGAGGGCGTCACCATCGCGTCCCTGCACGCCGCCAAGGGCCTGGAGTGGGACGCGGTGTTCCTCGTGGGTCTCACCGAGGGCATGATCCCGATCATTTACGCGGAGACCGACGACGAGGTCGAGGAGGAGCGGCGGCTCTTCTACGTGGGGGTCACCCGCGCCCGAGAGCACCTGGCCATGTCGTGGTCCCTCGCACGCTCGCCCGGCGGCCGCAGGACCCGCAAACCCTCCCGTTTCCTCGACGGCCTGCGCCCGGCCTCACCGTCCACCGCCAACCGCCGCGACCGCCGCAAGGGAGGGGTGGTGCGCTGCCGGGTCTGCTCCGACGTGCTCTCCGACACCACCGAGCGCAAGCTCGGCCGCTGCCTGGACTGCCCTTCCACCTACGACGAGGCCCTGCTGGAACGCCTGCGCGACTGGCGCAGGAGCACCTCCCAGGAACAGAAGGTGCCCGCCTACGTCATCTTCACCGACGCCACCCTCCAGGCCATCGCCGAGCAGGAGCCCTCCAGCGTCTCCCAGCTCACGGCGGTGTCCGGCGTCGGACCGGCCAAGCTCGACCGTTACGGTGAGGCGGTGCTCGCACTGGTCGCGGGGAGGGAGCCGGCGGGGGAGACCGGTGAGGGAGAGGACGAGGATGAGTGAACACGACGCCGAACGCCGGGGCCAGTCGCTGGCCGACCTGCTGAGGGTCCTGGACCTGGAACGCATCGAGGTCAACATCTTCCGGGGCAGCAGCCCGGCGGAGGGGCCGCAGCGGGTCTTCGGCGGGCTGGTCGCCGGCCAGGCGCTCGTGGCGGCGGGGCGCACCGTGCCCGCCGAACGGTACGTGCACTCGTTGCACGCCTACTTCATACGGCCCGGCGACCCCACCGTCCCGATCGTCTACGAGGTCGACCGGGTCAGGGACGGGCGCTCGTTCACCACCCGCCGGGTGGTGGCCGTCCAGCACGGCAAGCCGATCTTCACGCTCTCCGCCTCCTTCCACAAGGAGGAGCCGGGGCTGGACCACCAGATCCCCATGCCGGACGTCCCGCCGCCCGAGGACCTGCTCAGCACCCGGGAACGTCTGCGCGAGGCGTTCGGAAAGGTGCCCAACTTCGTGCAGTGGCACCCGATCGAGATGCGTCCGGTCGGGGCGATGTCGTTCGAGGCCGAGCGCGACCCCGAACTGCGCACGGCGACCAACCCCGTGTGGTTCAAGGTCGACGGCCGTCTTCCCGACGACCGCCTCACCCAGGTGTGCCTGATGACCTACGCCTCCGACATGACCCTGCTGGACACCGTGCTGCTCCGGCACGGCCGCTCGTTCGCGGGCATCGCGATGGCCAGCCTCGACCACGCCATGTGGTTCCACCGCCCGTTCCGCGCCGACGAGTGGCTGCTGTACGCGCAGGAGTCGCCCACGGCCCAGGGCGCCCGCGGCCTGGCGCGCGGCCTGGTCTACACGAGGGACGGCAAGCTCGTCTGCTCCGTGGTGCAGGAGGGGATGATCCGCGTCGTGGACGCGGAGGGCTGGACCTAGGTGACCTGAGAGGTCGGGGACGCGGACCGGGGGGTTCCTCCCGGGGCCGGAGAGATCCTCGGCACAGGGCCCGGGAGCGTGCGCGGCAACGCTCCCGGGCCCTCGCGCATTCCCGGGAAGTTCTGGCCGGATGCGGACGTTTTCCCAGGTCAAAAATGGGTTGCCGATCTTTGTGGGCGGCCCGTAGTGTGTACTCGTCGAACCAACCGCTCTCGGTACAGGTGCGAGACCCTGTACCCGACATCGAAGGAGGTGCCCGATCTCATGACCACCACGGAAACGAAGCAGATGACCACGTTGACCCTCGGTTTCGAAGCTGCTCTGCGACTGTTCCCGCGCGGAATCGTGTCGGGCATCGGCCTGAGCGGTAGCACCGTCGGCGGCGGTCTGAGCGCCGAGAACGGCCTCCAGGCCCTTGGCATGGTCCAGCTCATCGGATCTGGCTCCGTGTCCCAGGGGACCGGTGTGTCCGAAACCGGCGTGATCGGCAACCCGCGCCACGCGTCCGAGCCCGCCCTTGATCGCGGCTGGTTCACCGGTGGCATCAACAAGGCATCGCAGGAAACCCCGCGCTATGGCGCATCGGGGGAGTGTCCACGGAAGATTCCGGCCTAGAGCAGCACACAGGCCGAGATCCTCGACCGTGGCCGCGGACCCCGAATCAGGGGCCGCGGCTTTCTTTGTATCTCCGCAGGCTCCCCGTCCCCCAGGGACGTGGGAGAAGACGGCGGCATCGCAAGTCAGGTCCCACACCGGACCTGTTCCGGTGACTGAACACCGACCGCGTTGTACACGATCAAAGATCTTTGGAGGGCACCGATGCTCGCGTCGGTCCTGGAAGCGCCCCAGCTGGGCGAGGTCGACATTCCCTGCCGTACGGAGCCGGACCTGTTCTTCGCGGAGTCCCCCGCGGAGGTCGAGGCGGCCAAGGCGATCTGCGGAGCCTGCCCCATCCGGGAGCAGTGCCTGGCGGACGCGCTCGAACGGCGTGAGCCGTGGGGCGTCTGGGGCGGGCAGCTGCTCGTCTCCGGTCAGGTCGTCGCGCGCAAGCGCCCGCGTGGCCGTCCCCGCAAGAACCCCGCGCCCGTCGCGGCCTGAATCACCCCCCGACACCCCGAAGCACCCACGACACCGAAGGACGAAGACGATGATGCAGGAACTCATGCGGATGGTGGAGCGTACCGAGGAGGAGCCCCGCGAGCGGCAGGTCAGACGGCTCAGTGCCCGGCAGCTGCGGGCCCGGCAGCGCGAGGAGCGCCGTGCGGAGCGGGCGATCATGGAAATCGCGTGGTCGAGGCTGTGTTGACGCGGACTGACCAGTGAGTGAACGGACGGGACCGGAGGGCGTGGAAGGCGCGCCGTCCGGTCTCGTTTGTGTAACCAAAAGTGCCGGGGAGGCCCGAACCGAGTCCCGTTGTGGGCCGTCCTCGCAGGCCAGAAGCCCCCTGGTCAGGGTGATTCCGTGACGCGGTCCCGTTGTCCGCTCCACAGACCCTGGGCGGACACGGCACGAAAGAAATCACATATCCGGACAACTCACACCTGTTCGCGGGGGCTTCCCTCGGATAACGTAAAGTTCGTGCTCTCGAACACCAAAGTCGAGGTACGACGCAGTCCTCGTCGCCGCCGCACCGTGTCGGCCTACAGGGACGGGGATACCACGGTCGTCCTCGTGCCCGCGACGTTCTCCCGCGCCGAGGAAAGGCGCTGGGTGGATCAGATGCTGCGAAAGCTCCAGGCCCGCGAGGAGCGCAGACACCCCGGAGACCGCGAACTCCACGAACGCGCGGTGGAACTCGCCGAACGCTACCTGGACGGCACGCACCTGCCCGACAGCGTCCGCTGGGTCGACAACCAGAACTCGCGCTGGGGCTCGTGCACGCCGGACACCCGCACCATCCGGATCTCCCGCCGCGTAGCCGGGATGCCCTCCTGGGTGGTGGACTACGTCCTGGTCCACGAACTCGCCCACCTGCGCATCCCGCACCACGGCCGGGACTTCTGGGAACTGGTCCGGCGCTTTCCCAAGGCCGACCGGGCGCGCGGCTACCTGGAGGGGTTCAGCGCGGGCACCCGCTCCGAGTGCGGCCACGGGGACCCCGCCGAGGCTCTCGAACACGACGAGGTCGCCTTCGAGGAGTAGGGCTACTTGGTCTCGGTTCCTCCTGGGTGCCAGAGCGAAGATCTCGCCTGTGAGTTGTACAGGATATTGTACGTCTCGCCGGGCGGCCTGGTGGGCGGGGCCCGATCGCTTACTCACCCGACGCGTCGAGCTCCCGCTCGGAGGCCCTCAGATCGGCGGTGAGGCGCACCAGCACGACCGCGCTGACCACGAGCAGCACACCGAACACCGCCGCGTAGTAGGCGCTGGTCCCGCCCCACTCACCGGAGACCGCCGACCGGCCCAGGACCGCCACCAGCAGCACACCCATGAAACCGCAGACCGCCTGGCACAACCGCAGGGAGCGCCGCCTCTGCTCCACCCGGGCGCGGGCGGCCTCGCGCGGACCGGCCACTCCCGAGCGCTCGTCGGCCAGGAGCCGCTCGGCGGCGGCGCGGACCCGTCGGGCCAGCAGGACCAGGACCAGCCCGCCCAGCATGCCGACCACGGTGATCAGACCCATGACGCGGGCCCCGGTACGTCTGGAGGTGGGTGCATGGCCTGTTCCGTTCCGTCGTCTCGCAGCGGTCGCCGCCCCAGTCTGGCACTCCACGCGAGGGGCCCGGCCGGAGTTCCCCGACCGGGCCCCCTCGACGCGCGTCAGCGGGCGGCGGCGTTTCCCTGGTGCTCGCGGACCGCACGCACGGCGGCCCCCACCAGCGACCGCACCGAGTCGTCGGTGGGTTCGGGCAGCGACCCCGCCGGGAACCAGTCCAGCCCGGCCGACTCGTCCGGGTCGCGCACCAGCACCGCGTCGGCCGGGGCCAGCGCCGCGTACTGCACGTCCAGGTGGAAGCTCCCCCCGCCGCACGGCACCGCGTGCCGGTCCAGCCGCACCGGGTCGGGCAGCAGGGTCAGCCCCCTGATCCCCGACTCCTCGGCGGCCTCCCTCAGGGCGGCGCCGCCCAGCGTGGTGTCCTCCGGCTCACAGTGCCCGCCGGTCTGCAACCACATCCGGTGGACCCGGTGCAGCACCAGCGCCACCCGGGAACCGTCCGCGGACACGATCGCCGAACTCGCGGTCAGGTGCCCGGGCAGGCACGAACGCCACATGGCGTCGGCGTGCGCGTCCAGATGGTCGACGTAGGAGCGGCGCAGCTCCTCCTGCCCGGCGTCGGGCGCGATCCACGCGCCCAGGACCGCCCGGGCGTTCGCGTGCAGGACCACCTACTTGCCGTCCTCGTCCTGGTCGTCGCCGGGCCTGGGCCGCTCCGAGCCGTCCGGGTCGGTCAGCGACGAGATGTCGAAGTCCGTCCCCTCGAACTCGCTCCGCCCGTTCACGAAGGCGTCCGGGTCGTCCAGGTCGGCGCCGGTGGGCATCAGGTCCGGGTGCTGCCACACGGCGTCCCGCCCCTCCACGCCCCGGGCCTCCTCCAGCGCCGCCCACAGGGCCCCGGCCTCGCGCAGGCGGCGGGGCCGCAGCTCGAGGCCGACCAGCGCCGCGAAGGTGTGCTCGGCGGGGCCACCGGTGGCGCGTCGGCGCCGGGTGGTCTCGGCCAGGGCCCCGGCCTGCGGCAGCCGCTCGGACACGGCCGACGACACCACGGTCGCCACCCAGCCCTCGATCAGCGCGAGGGTGGTCTCCAGTCGCGCCAGCGCCGCCTTCTGCTGCGGGGTGTCCTCCGGCTGGAGCAGGCCCTCGCCGCCCAGGCCGCCGGACATGGCCTCCTGGAGCGCCTCCGGGTTGGACAGGTCGATGCCGCCGAGCCGGTCCTCCAGACCGCTGACGTCGAACGACATCCCGGCCGCGTACTCCTCGACGAGCCGGGACACGTGGGAACGCAGCCACGGCACGTGCGCGTACAGCCGGTGCACCGCCGCCTCACGGGCGGCGAGGTAGAGCCGCACCTCGTCGTCGGGGATCTCCAGGCCCTCACTGAAGCGGGCCACCCCCGAGGGCAGCAGGGCGGCATTGCCCTCACCCGCGAGCGGAAGACCGATGTCGGTGGTTCCGATCACTTCCTGGGCCAGCTCGCCGACGGCCTGACCGGCCTGCTGGCCGACCATCATGCCGCCCATCTGCTGGATCATGCCCAGCAGCGGACCGGCCATGGAAGCCATCTCCTCAGGGAGGTTCTGGCCCATGGCCTGGACCGTCTTGGCGGTCAGCGGGTCGCACAGCTGCGCCCACGAGTCCATGGTCTTCTCGATCCACTCCGACCGGCTCCAGGCCTGGGCGGTCTGGACCCCCGAGGGCAGGTCGGTAGCCTGGTCGAGCCACAGGTCGGCGAGGCGAAGGGCCTCCTCGATCCGTGCGTAGTCGGCGGGCGGCACACTCGGGTCGCCCTTCTCGGACACCGTGTGCCGCGCGATGTTCTTGGCCATCTCCCAGTTGATGCCGGACGTCGGGGACGTCCGACCGGCCTCCGGCGCACCGGGGGCGGGCTGGGACGACATCATGTCCGCGAACTGGCGGAGCATGTTGGCCATCTGTTGCGGGTCGCCGAACGGGAAGCCGTCCGGCATTCCGGAGTTCCCCCCGCCCGGGCCGCCGCTGCCGGCACCCGAGCCGGAGTCGCCTGAACGGCGTCCGGACTCGTCATCGGGATCGTTCGGCATGCTGAAACCGAAAGGCAGGTCGCTCACAATCAGACCTCAGGCAGGATTAGGTTTGGTCTCCACTGTCACGTTAGCTGGGAGTCGCCCGGAGTGAATACCGAAAGCAGCCAGGTTCGCCCACAGCACAGCCCCCCGGATCGGGCGGGCATGGTGGTGGCGGTCACCGGTGCCGCCTCCGGAACGGGCCGACTCCTCGTGCAACGCCTGGCCACGCCAGAAGGTTCCGTCCGCGCGCGCGAGGTCGTGGCGATCGACGACGAGTTCGCCGACCTGCGGGGGGTGACGTGGCGTATCGCCGACGTCCGCGACCCCGGCCTGGTCTCCCGCCTGCACGGGATCGACGTACTCGTGCACACCGCCGACGACCGCTCCCTGGAGACGCGCCCCTCGGAACGCCGGGCGCACAACATCCGCGCCGCCCAGACCGTCCTGACCGCCGCCGCCGCGGCAGGGGTGCCGCGCGTCCTGCTCGTCACCAGCACCATGGTCTACGGCGCCGCCCCCGACAACCCGGTCCCACTGCCGGAGAACTCCACCCGCGTCTCGGACAACAGCGAGGGGCTCATGGGCGACTTCGCCGAGGTGGAGGAACTGGCCGAACGCGCCCGCAGGGCCCACCCGGGCCTGAGCGTCACCGTGGTCCGCCCGGCCCCGCTCGTGGGACCCGAACTCGACACCCTGCTCAGCCGCCACTTCTCCGCGCCCCGGCTCCTCACGGTGAAGGGCCACGAACAGCACTGGCAGTTCTGCCACGAGGACGACCTGGCCTCCGCCCTCGCCCACTGCGCCCTGCGCGAGGTGACGGGCACCGACGGCGTGGTCGCCGTGGCCAGCGAGGGATCGCTCACCCAGGGGGAGGTCGAGGAGATCGCCGGGATGAAGCACTTCGAGGTCCCCGCCAACCTCGCCTTCGGCGCCGTGCGGCGCCTGCACCAGGCCCGGATCACTCCGGCCGCCGCCGGGGAGATCAAGTTCCTCGTCTACCCCTGCGTGGTGGACTGCGCGGCCCTGCGCGACTCCGGATGGAAGCCCGCGCACGACAACGTGTCGGCGCTCGCCACCCTGCTGGAGTCCAAGAGCGGCAAGCACGCCATCGCCGGTCGCAGCCTCGGCCGCAAGGAGGTCACCATCACCGCGGCGGGCGCCGCCGGAGCGGCCGCCGCGGCCATCGGCACCGCCGCCGCCATCCGCCATCTGCGCAAGCGCGGGAAGTCCTGATCCGGGCGCTTGATACGGTTCCCCACGTGGAACAGATCACTCTCGCGGCCGTACGCGACACGCCCCTGTCCGTCGACGAGGTCCTCACCGCCGTGGCCGACCCCCGCGCGGGCGGCACCGCCGTCTTCATCGGCACCGTGCGCGACCACGACCACGGACGCGACGTCGCCGCCCTCTCCTACTCGGCCCACCCGAGCGTGGAGGCCCAGCTGCGGGCCGTCATGGAGAAGGTCCTCGGCGACACCACCGCCCCGGGGCGCCCCGTCGTACGCATGGCCGCCGCACACCGCGTCGGCGACCTGGAGATCGGCGATCTCGCCGTGGTCGTCGCCGCCTCCGCCGCCCACCGTGAAGAGGCCTTCGCCGCCTGCCGCAGGCTGATCGACGACCTCAAGGCCCAGGTGCCCATCTGGAAGAACCAGTCGTTCGAGGACGGCGCCACGGAGTGGGTCGGCTCGCCCTGACCGAATCCCCGCCGGTCGGCCGGGGGCCCTAAGGTGTCAGCATGGTTCGTCGTGTCATGACCCTTGTCGCCGCCCTCGTCCTGCTTGCCGGGCTCGGGTACGGCAGTCTCCACCTGCCCATGCCCTACCTCGTCGCGGCCCCGGGGGTCACGGTCGACACCCTGGCGCAGCAGGAGGACGGCCAGCCCGTCATCGGTATCGAGGGGGCCGACGACTACGAGCACGACGGGTCGCTGTCGATGGTGACCGTCCAGTACGCGGGCGGCCCCGACCACAGGCTCAACCTCTTCACCCTCGTGACCGCGTGGCTCTCGCCGAGCCAGGCGGTCCTGCCCGAGGAACTGCTGTTCCCGGCCGGGCGCTCCCAGGAGGAGGTCACCGAACGGCAGACCCTCCAGATGAACGACTCGCAGACCGACGCCACCGCCGCCGCCCTCAACCAGCTCAACATCGACTACGAGGCGATCCCGCTGGTCGCCGACACCGTCCCGGACATGCCCGCGGACGGGGTCGTGGAACCGGGCGACCGCATCATCCGGGTGGACGACGAGAAGGTACCCACCCACACCACGGGAGCCGACACCGAGGAGCTCGTCGGCAGCTCCTTCGTGGTCGAGCGGGTCGGTGAGCGTGCCCCCGGCGACACGGTCGCGCTCGTCCTCGACCGCGACGGCGACGAGGTGGAGGTCGAGATGGACACCGTGGAGGGCGACCAGGGCAACGCCGCCGTGGGCGTGCTCATCGCCGACGACATGGACTTCCCCGTCGACGTCTCCATCTCCGTGGGCGAGATCGGCGGCCCCAGCGCCGGAATGATGTTCGCCCTCGGGATCATCGACCGGCTCAGCGAGGACAGCATCACCGGCGGCGCCAGGATCGCGGGTTCGGGCACCATCACCTCCGACGGCCAGGTCGGCGGCATCAGCGGTATCCCGCAGAAGATGGTCAGCGCCAAGCGCGACGGCGCGGAGTACTTCTTCGTGGCCGCCGAAAGCTGCTCGCAGGTCGCCCAGTCCGCCGCCTACGGCCAGCTGGAGGTCGTACGGATCGAGACCCTCACCGACGCCATGGACGCCCTGGAGGTCATCCGGGAGGGCGAGGGGGACCTGCCGCGGTGTGAGTAGGAGTGTTGTGTGTTTCTTTGCACCTCCGCTTCGCTTCGGTGCGTGTTCGGCGCCTTTGCAGAGGGATTCGGGTTGAGGCAGGCACAGCATCCTCGTCTGCGCCTGACGCTCGTTCCTCGCTGGCGGCTTGACTCGTCTTGCAGAACCCTCTCCGGCGCTCGAACGGGCACCCCCTTGTGGTGACGGGACTCAGGCGGGTCACACGGCTGTTGTCGGGGTCGCAAGGCGGGTCACATGGCTGGGGTCGAGGAGTTCTCGCACCCTGTTGAGGGACTGGGCATGAGAGGACCCCCGGACCGTGTGGTCCGGGGGTCTGTGCGTTCGGGGTCAGCCCTGCTTCGGGGGGAGCTCCTCGTCCAGGTCGAGGGTGAGGGCGAGCGCGGAGGTCAGCGCCGGGATCAGGTCCGGACCGTTGAGCACCTCGGACTCGCTGTCGTGACTGCGCATCCGCATCGCGCAGTGGCGCGAACCGTCGCGCAGCACACCCGCGACCATGCGGATCTCCTCGGTCTCCTTGCCGGAGGCGGAGGGGTCCTCCCCGGCGGCCAGGGTCTCGTCCGAACCCTTCACCACCAGGCGCTCCATGACCAGCGCGCACCCGGCCACGCCCTCGGGCCACAGGATGCGTCCCAACGCCTGCTCCAACGGCACGTCCGGGGACAGCGCCTCCTGCTCGACCGGGGTCAGCTCGTCGGGGTCGGCCGGGGAGCCGATCCCCAGCAGGCTCGCCAGAGCGGGCTCCGCCGCCAGCAGCTCCGAGGTGGGGACCAGGGCGTACAGCCCCAACGGGCGGTCCCACCCCTGCTCGGCGGCGTGGCGTTCCAGGTCCATGACTGCTTCGCGAATGTTCGACACGTTTCCATGGTCGCCGATGTGGGAACCTCGCCGGGCCCGTTCGGCGGCAGTAGGGTCGCAAGGTGCCTTCCGGTTGCGACTCCGATACACCAACGATGCAGCCTTGTCACCGGGTGGAGGGTGATTTCGGGAACCCGACGGCCACCGATTAAGTTTTCAGTAATGAAGGCGCCACACGCGCACCCAACGCACCTACCAAGCCAGAACGAGGGGGAGGCGTGAGCTTCCGATCGCCCGGCGCACCACCTGCGCGTATGCCTCGCCGATCAAGGTTGCTCGCGCCAGTCGCGGCGACCGTGGTCGTCATCATCGCGGTGTTGATGTTCGCCGCGAACTTCTGGACCGACTACAAGTGGTTCAACTCCATCGGTTACACGTCGGTCTTCCTGACCGAACTGTGGACCCGGGTCCTGCTCTTCGCCGTAGCGGCGCTCGTGATGGCGATCATCGTCGGCGCGAGCATCTTCTTCGCCTACCGGGCCAGGCCCCGCAACAGACCGATGAGTCTGGAGCAGCAGGGCCTGGACCGCTACCGGCAGTCCATCGACCCGCACCGCAAGCTCTTCTTCTGGATCGCGGTCGGCGCCCTGGCGCTCCTCGCGGGCGCGGCCGCCAGCGGCGACTGGCGCTCCTACCTCCAGTTCGTCAACGGTGTCGACTTCGGGGTGAACGACCCCGAGTTCGGCATGGACATCGCGTTCTTCGCGTTCACCTACCCGTTCCTGCGCATCCTGCTCGGCTACCTCTACGCCGCGGTGATCCTGGCGTTCATCGCCGCCGTGATCGTGCACTACCTGTACGGCGGGGTCCGCCTCCAGAACGACTCCGGGCAGCGCGCCACCCCCGCCGCCCGCGTGCACCTGTCGGTCCTGCTGGGCCTGTTCGTGCTGCTGCGCGCGGGCTCCTACTGGCTCGACCGCTATGGGCTGGTCTTCTCCGACCGCGGCTACACCTTCGGCGCCTCGTACACGGACGTGAACGCGGTCAAGACCGCCCTGACCATCCTCACGGTCATCTCGGTGATCTGCGCGGTCCTGTTCTTCGCCAACATCGTCTTCAAGAACACGATGATCCCGGTGGCCTCCCTCGGGCTGCTGGTGCTGTCCGGCGTGGTCGTCGGCGTGGCCTACCCCGAGATCGTCCAGCGCTTCCAGGTCAGCCCGAACGAGCAGCGCCTGGAGAGCCCCTACATCGAGCGCAACATCGAGAGCACGCGCGAGGCGTACGGGATCGCGGACGCCGAGGTGGAGACCTACGACGCCACCACCGAGCTGACCCCGCAGGAGCTGGCGGCCGAGGCCGACACCATTCCCAGCGTCCGCCTGGCCGACCCGGCCGTGGTCTCGCAGACCTTCCAGCAGATGCAGCAGGTCCGAGGCTTCTACCAGTTCCCGGACGTGCTGGAGGTGGACCGCTACCCGGACTCCGACGGCAACCTGATCGACACGATCGTCGCCGTGCGCGAGCTGGACGGCCCGCCCGCCGACCAGAACAACTGGCTCAACCGCCACCTGATCTACACCCACGGCTTCGGCATGGTCGCCGCCGCGGGCAACCTGATCGACGACGAGGGCCGCCCGGTCTTCACCGAGTACAACATCCCGCCGCGCGGCGAGCTGAGCGACGTCGTCGGCGAGTACGAGCCGCGGATCTACTACGGCCGCGAGGGCGCGGACTACGTCATCGTCCAGGCCGAGGAGGAGTACGACCACCCCCTCGACCCGGCCGCGGAGGAGCCGGACGTCCCCACCCTGGAGGACGCGGTCGAGGCCAGCCCGAGCCCGGACGAGGCCCGCGCGCCCAGCGACGGCGCGGAGGAGTCCCCGGCTGCCGAGGACACCGAGGGTGCTGAGGGCGCCGAGGCCACCGAGGAGGGGGGCGAGGACACCCCGGCCGGTGGTTCGCAGGCCTACAACCGCTATGACGGCGACGGCGGCGTGCCGCTGAACAACTTCTTCGACCGCATCCTGTACGCGATCAAGTACCAGGAAACGAGCATCCTGCTCAACAGCGCGATCACCAGCGACTCGAGGATTCTCTACGAGCGCGACCCGCTGGACCGCGTCGAGAAGGTCGCCCCCTTCCTCACCGTCGACAGCCGCCCCTACCCGGCGGTCGTCGAGGGCAAGGTGGTCTGGATCGTCGACGCGTACACCACGTCGGACGGTTACCCGTACGCCAAGCGGATCGACTTCACCCAGGCGGTGTCCGACACCTTCACCGACGGTTCGGTGCAGCAGGTCGGCGCGCTGCCCGGCAACGAGGTCAACTACATCCGCAACTCGGTGAAGGCCACCGTCGACGCCTACGACGGCAGCGTCACCCTGTACGGCTGGGACGACGAGGACCCCGTCCTCAAGACCTGGGAGGGCGCCTTCCCCGGCACCGTGGTGAGCAAGGACGAGATGAGCGACGAGCTCGTCCAGCACCTGCGCTACCCGGACGACCTGTTCAAGGTGCAGCGCGAGATCATGCGCGAGTACCACGTGACGGACGCCTCGTCCTACTACGGTGGTCAGGACTTCTGGGAGGTCCCCAACGACCCGACCCGGGAGGGCGAGACCTCCGAGCCGCCGTACCGCCAGACCATCAACTACCCCGGTTCGGACGAGCCCAGCTTCTCGCTGACCACCACGTTCGTGCCGAACAACCGTGAGAACCTGGCCGCGTTCATGGCGGTGGACAGCAACCCGGAGTCCGACGACTACGGCAGGCTGAAGCTGCTGGAGCTGCCCAGGAGCACGGTGATCTTCGGTCCCGGCCAGGTGCAGAACGCGTTCGACTCGGACGCCGACGTGCGTGAGGTGCTGCTCCCGCTGGAGCAGTCGAACGCCGAGGTGACCCGGGGCAACCTGCTGACCCTGCCCTTCGCGGGCGGTCTGCTGTACGTGGAGCCCCTCTACGTGCAGGCCGGTGGCGGCGGAGCGGCGTCCTTCCCGCTGCTCCAGCAGGTCATGGTCGGCTTCGGTGAGGAGGTCGCGATCGGCAGCAACCTCCAGGACGCCCTGAACAACCTGTTCGAGGGCGAGAGCGGCGAGACCCCGCTGCCCGAGCCGGGCGCCGAGGAGGGCTCCGAGGAGGAGACCTCCGAGGCAGGCTCCGGGGACAGCGAGCCGAGCGACCTCACCGAGGCTCTCAACGAGGCCGTCGAGGCCTGGGAGGAGGCCCAGGAGGCGAACGAGGAGGCCAACGAGCGCCTGCGTGAGGCTCTGGAGGCCGTCGAGGAGGCCGCGGGCAACTAGCCGGCGACCCCACCGGGAAGGCCCTCGGGCCGACGCGTGCCACGGGGCGGGACCCGCCGGGTCCCGCCCCGTCCGCGTGCCCGGGCCGGGCGGGGAGGGACGGACGGGGCCCCGCGCGGGCCGATTTGGCTTTGGCGCCGGGGCGCGCTAATCTGAAGACACAACGACGCGGGGTGGAGCAGTTCGGTAGCTCGCTGGGCTCATAACCCAGAGGTCGCAGGTTCAAATCCTGTCCCCGCTACCAGGGCCGGACCCGGGAGAAATCCCGGGTCCGGCGCTTTTCCGGCTCCTTCGGCCCGTTCGGGGGAAACGGATGCGTATTTCGGCGGTGAATTCACGGTCGAGTGCGCGCACGGTGGAAATGCCGGTGCGGACCGCGAGGAACGCCTGGTAGAGTAGACCACGTCTGGTTCGGGAAACCGATCAGGGCGGACACGGGGTGGATCTCCGATCGGTTGAGTGTCACGAAAAGCCGATTTGCCACCCGGGGCGAAAGGCCCTAAAGTAGAGATCACAACGACGCGGGGTGGAGCAGTTCGGTAGCTCGCTGGGCTCATAACCCAGAGGTCGCAGGTTCAAATCCTGTCCCCGCTACCAAGGAAAAGCGCCGGGTGGAGAAATCCACCCGGCGCTTCTTCGTGTACGCGCGTGATCCCGCGACGTCCCCGAGGGGCGGGACCGCGGACGGCCCCGGTGCCGACTGGGGAAGAGACGGCACCGGGGCCCGGTTCAGCGGGTGCGGCCCTCCACCAGCTCCACCACGCGGTCGGCCCGCTCGGCCACCTTCGGGTCGTGCGTCACCACGACCACCGCCGCGTCACGCACACGGGCCTGGTCGATCAGCTGGTCCATGATCATGGTGCTGCTCGCGGCGTCCAGGGCGCCCGTGGGCTCGTCGGCGAGGATCAGCGCGGGTTCACGGCTCAGCGCCCGCGCCAGGGCCACACGCTGCTGCTCACCGCCGGAGAGCTGGTGCGGCTGCGAGTGCAGGCGGTGCCCCAGCCCCACCGACTCCAACAGCTCCTTGGCGCGGCTGCGGCGCCTCAACACCGGCACTCCGCCGAGCACCATCGGCACCCCCACGTTGGCCAGGGCCGTGCGCCGCTCCAACAGGTGGAACTGCTGGAACACGAAACCGATCCCGGACCCGCGCAGCCGCGACCTGCGCCCCTCGCGCAGGGGCGTGGTCTCCACCCCGTCGAACACGTACGAGCCCGAACTCGGCCGGTCGAGCAGACCCAGCACGTTCAACAGGGTGGACTTGCCCGAACCGGACTGACCCACGATGGCCACGACCTCGCCCCGGGCGACGTCGAAGGCGCAGTCGTGCAGCACGTCGATGCGGGACCCCGACACCATGAAGTGCCGGGTCAGGTCGCGGACCCGGAGCAGCGGGGCACCGGGGCGGCGCGGGGCCGTCACCGAGGGGTACGGAGCGTCGGCGGTCATCTAGCCCCCCATCCCGTAGAACTCGTCGTCGAACTCCTCCTCGTCCCCGGCGCCGGGAACGTCGAAGCGGGGGTCCAGCGGCACCGGGTCCAGAATGGAGTCGCCCACCTCAAGGCCCTCGGTGACCTCCACCAACTGGCCGTCGGACAGGCCGAGGGTGACGGAGCGGGGCTCCTCGGAACCGTCCTCGGCCACCACCAACACCTCGCCCTCCTCGGAGGTGCCGCGCACGGCCGTCACCGGAATGACCACGACGTCCTCGGCCTCACCGGTGCTCACCGAGAGTTTGCCCTGGACACCGTCGAACACCTGGAGGGAGGAGGGGACACGGCAGGAGAGCTCGGCTCCGCCACCGCCTCCGCCCTCCTCGGAGCCGTCCGAGAACTCGTCCTCCGGGCTCTCGGCGATCGGCGGTCCGCCGTCGCCCGCGCCCAGGGAGATGAACGAGCACTCCGCGGCGGGCGGCCCCTTGTCGATCTGGAGCATGATGTCCTCGGGGTCCTCGTACAGCCGGTACAGGTCGTTGGCGGGAACCGTGGCCACCGCGCGGAACTGGTCCGGGGCGACGGTCGCCACGGTGGCACCGGGCTCCAGGACGTCGCCGACCTGTACGTCTCCCATGCCCTTGAGCGTGCCGCCGGCGGGCGCGTACAGGGAGACCTCGCTGAACGCGGGAGCGGCCCCCTCGCCGTCCTCCTCCGTGCCGGCGGCCGTCTCGGCGGGCACCTTCACGTTGATGACCGGTGCGCCGTTCTCCACCGAGTCGCCGTTGTTCACCCACAGGTGGGTGACGGTGCCGCCCTTGGGAGCCTTGAGCGCCTTGCCGGGCTCGGCGCGCACGGTCGCGTCGAGTACGAGCACGGAGGTGACCGTGCCCAGTTCGACCTCGACGGGCGCGCCGCCGACGTCCAGGGCGGACTCTCCGAAGAACTCGTCCTCACCGCCGGAGCCGAAGCTGTTCAGCAGGAAGTAACCGGAACCGACCAGACCGAGCACCAGGGTGACGGCCGCTCCGATGATGATCCACTTCTTCACTTGTGTCTCCTATTCCCGCAGCCCGGCGACGACGGACGCGCGCAGCGCCCGGATCGCGGGGATGATCCCGGCCAACAGCCCGACGAAAGCAGCGCTGCCCAGTCCGACCAGGGCGGCGGAGGGCGGAACGGTCATGCTGATGTCGGGCGGCAGCCACATGAGGTTGCCGATGACGGCCGCGGCCACGGCGACCAGCAGCCAGGACAGGGCGAGGGCGATGAGACCGGCGACGATCGAGACCACCACCGCCTCCATCACGACGGCGACGAACAGTGTGAACCGGCTCGCTCCGAGCGCCCGGTAGGTCGCCAGTTCCCGGCGCCGCTCCCGGACGGTGACCAGACCGACGTTGAGGACGCCGAGCAGGCCCGTGGTGAGGGTGACCACCGCGATGCCGAGCAGGCCCATGGAGAGGTAGCCGATGAGCTCGTCGGTCATCTCCGAGTTGTCGGAGCGGTAGGCCATGATGCTGTCGCGGCTCTCGATGCCCCAGCGCCAGCTCGCGGAGGCGAGGCGATCGGTGAACTCCTCGCCGAAGTCCTCCTCGGCCGCGGCCGAGTCACCGGGGTCGATCCGTGCGACGTAGCTGACCTGTGCGGCGGTCCGGTCGGCCGGGTCCCAGTCGGGGCCGAAGAGCATCGGTCCCGAGACGGGGGCGTTCAGCAGGTAGGCGCTGTACCAACCGCGCTCGTACACCGAGCTCTGGGTGACGCCGACGACCCGCACGTCCGTCCACTGGTCCGACCCGATCTGGACGTCGGAGAAGTCGCCCAGCTCGTTGGCGAGGGCCTCGTTGACCACCAGGACCGGAGCGCGCGAGTCCAGGTCGGCCTCGGTGAACCAGCGGCCCCGGACCAGGTTGATGCGGCGGATGTCACCGAGGGCGACGTCCACGCCGACCAGGTCGATGTCCCGGAACACCTGGTCGCCCTGGCGCAGGGGCGGCGCGTTGTCGGTGCGCTGGTGGACCGAGACCTCCAGGGCCCCGGCCCGCCCCAGGTCCTCCTCGAACGCGTCGAGGTCGGAGACGGCGTCGAAGACGGTGACGTCCATGGTCGCCGCGCGGCCGGCGTTGGCCTCGCTGAAGGCGGTGGCGTAGCGCTGGCCGAGTTCGCCCGCGGTGACCACCATGATCAGGGCGCCGACTCCGACGACGATGCCCGCGCAGGACAGGATGGTCCGGGCCACGTTGGCCCGGGAACCGGCGAAGGCCAGCACGATCCCGGCTTGGAGGGAACGCAGCATGGAGCCCCTTCCCGTGTGTGTAGGTCCCGGCGCGGCGTCGGGCGGCGCCGGGCGTCCCCGCGTTGGGCGGGGTGTCAACAGGCCCATCGCCATCACGGAGGGTTTTGGTTCATGCGGGAGAAGAATATTCTCTCGACCGTTCCCGGACACACGGGGTCACGACTCGGGGTGCGGCCTAATCCGTCGACTCGACCGTGAAGCCGTCGCAGGTGATGGGCGCTCCGGTCCCGGAGTCGGACCACAGCACCGTGTACACGCCGACGGCGGGCCCGTCCGCGCCGTCGAAGTCACCGGGGTAGTCCAGGCGCGCCCAGGCGTCCCCGGAGAGTTCGGCCTCGGCGGAGGTAGCCTCCCCCTCCGGGTCGGTCACGGTGGCCGCGACCGACCCCGAGTGGGCGCCCTCGGAGTCGGACAGCCCGAGCCCGACCGGATCGCCTTCCTCCACGGGCCTGCGCGGTGCGTCGCTGCGCCATCCGCCCGGGTGGGCCGGGTCCACGGCGGGGGAGCACGCGTAGAGGGAGGGATCGAACAGGGTGTCGGGCACGCCCAGCCCGACGGGGCCGGACAGGGCGGGGTCGCGTACGGTGTCGGCGATCATCTCGGTGAGCTGCGTCGGGGTGTGGCCGTGGCCCTGGGCACACCCCGTGGCCAGGAGGAGGGCCGCCCCGCACAGCGCGACCGCGCGCCGTCGGTGGGTGGTCGTGGTCAGCACACAGCGCACGCTACTACTGAAAGTAGTCGCGTGGGTGCTCTTTGTTGTCCTCTGGTGGCTATTCCGGACGCCGCAGCGGTGTGGGCCCGCCGTTGAGCCACGTGAGCACCTGGTCGTGGACGGCGCCGTTGGTGCACACCAGGGGCCCGCCGTCCTCGAAGCCGTCACCGCGCAGGTTGGTGGCGCGGCCCCCGGCCTCCTCCATGATGATCGGCAACGGGGCCGCGTCCCACAGGGAGAGCTCCGGCTCGGCCGCGATGTCCACGGTGCCCTCGGCGACCATCACGTGAGACCAGAAGTCGCCGTAGGCGCGCGTGCGCCACACCGACCGGGTCAGCCCCAGGAACGACTCCAGGTGCCCCCGCTCCTCCCAGCCGGTCAACGACGAGAAGCTGAGGGAGGCGTCCTTGAGGTCCTGAACCTTGGAGACCTGGCAGCGGGAGGCCTTGGACAGGCTACGCCCCGACCAGGCGCCGCTGCCCTTCGAGGCCCACCAGCGTCGGTGCAGGGCGGGGGCCGACACCACGCCCACCACGGGGCGGTCGCCCTCCAACAGTGCGATGAGCGTGGCCCACACGGGAACGCCGCGCACGTAGTTCTTGGTGCCGTCGATGGGGTCGATCACCCACACCCGGTTGCTGTTGCCGGTACGCCCGTACTCCTCGCCGACCACCGCGTCGCGCGGACGCGCGCGGGAGAGCACACCGCGCAGCGTCTCCTCGACCATGCGGTCGGCCTCGGTCACCGGCGTCAGGTCCGGTTTGGTGTCGACCACCAGGTCGAGCGCGCGGAACCGCTTCAGCGCGATGTCGTCGGCAGCGTCGGCGAGCACGTGGGCCAGCCGCAGATCATCGTCATAGGACACCATGGCCGACAACGCTACCCTCCCGGGCGGGGACATGCCCAAAGCGGCTCCCCGGGCGTGACCGGAGCGTGAGGGGCGGGGCGTCGGGACACGGATGCGAGGATGCAGGGCGTGAGCGCACAGAAGAGGCCCCCCGAGGGCGGCGGGGTTCGCGAACGGTTGATGGACGCCGCCCGCGCCGAGGTCCTGGCGGGGCGCTGGGGCGAACGGCGGATGGTCGACGTCGCCGCCACCGCGGGTGTCTCCCGGCAGACCCTCTACAACGTGTTCGGCAGCAAGGAGGGGTTGCTCCAGGCCGTCGTGGTGAGGGAGGTCGGTGCGCTCCTGGACACCGTCGAGGAGACGCTGGAGGCCGACGGCCACCCTCCCGCGCACGCGGTGGGCCGCGCGACCCGGATGGTCCTGCTCGCGGTGCGGGAGCGTCCCCTGCTGCGAGCCGTGGTCACCGGGGACGACCGGCTCCTGCCGGTGCTCACCACCCGGTCGGCGCCGCTCTTGGACGCGCTGCGGGACCGCATCGCGGGGACCCTCCGGGAGCGCTGCCCGCAGACCGACCCCGACACGGCCGAGGCCGTGTCGGACGTCACCGTGCGGTTGACCGTGTCGTACGCGCTCCAGCCCGAAGAACCGGACCTGGCGGCCCGCAGGGTGGAACGGGTCGTGCACGGCATGCTGCCCGAGCACCGGTGAGGCTGGTGCCAGGGGTCGAGCCGGGGCGGGCCGAGCGCGCCGGGGAGGGACCTTCACCCTCCCCGACGCCGCCCCGGCTCAGGGCAGGGGAGCCGACTACGAGGCGGCGGGCCGGGCCTTCTTCGAGAGCAGGCCGATCGCGCCCGCCGTGCCCTCGTCGGCGTACCCCTGGCCCAGGCGCTCCTCCAGCAGCTCGAGGTAGGGGGCGAGCAGGCGGAAGTCCACCCCCTGCTCCCGGGCGGCCACCTCGAAGGTGCGAAAGCCCGAGACCAGCATGCCCAGGTTGGCCTGCACGTCCTTCGTGTAGTCACCGCTGTCGAGCTGGTCGGCGATGGCGCCATTGGAGGGGAGCATCGCCGTGAGCCAGGCGGTGAGCAGCCCCGAGAACTCCTTCAGCGGCATCTCCTCCTCCCGCACCAGCGCGAACGCGTGGGTGACGCCCGCGAACATGCCGTACATGGCGCTGAGCAGGGCGATGTCGTACAGGGCGGCCGCACCGGGGCGAGTCCCCGTGTAGCGGACGCCCAGGACGGCCGCCAGAGCGGATTCGTGCTCGTCCAGGACCTCGCGGGAACCGCTGTAGAAGACGTAGCCGCCGCCCTCGGGGACCCCCACCATCGAGGGGCTGGCCATGATGCCGCCGCTGAGAAAGCGCGCGCCCCTGGCGTGCGCCCACTCGGCGCGGGCGTCGGCCTCCTTCGGCGTGCCGGTGGTGAGGTCCACGAGGTCCGTGCCGACGAGGTCGGATTCCTCCAGCGCGGTACCGACCGATGCGTCGTCCATCAGGCAGGTGACGACGAGGGTTCCCGACGCGACGGCCTCGGCGGCGGTCGCGGCGACGTCGGCGCCGAGGGCGCGTAGCGGTTCGGTGCGGGCCGGAGTACGGTTCCAGACGGTCAGCGGGTGTCCGGCGGCGAGCCAGGCCCGGGCGAGGGCGGTGCCCATGGCGCCGAGTCCGAGCAGGACGATGCGGGGCTTGGTGTCGTTGGTCATGTGTCTAGGCTGGGACGGTGCCCGCCGAGCGACAAGTACGCACTTGGAAGTGGGCGCGCACCACGGGGTAAGCGAGCAGGTGGGTGGGGGACATGGTCGTCAGACGCGGGGAGCTGGGGTACCACTGCGGGATCGACGCCGCGATGGACGTGGTGAGCGGCAAGTGGAAGGTGCTCGTGCTGTGGGCGCTCGACCAGCGGCCGTACCGGTTCGGAGAGCTGCGCCGGGCCCTGCCGGGGGTCACCGAGAAGGTCCTCGCCGCGCAGCTGCGAGAGCTGGAGGACGACGGGATCGTGCGGCGTGAGGACTTCGCCGAGGTGCCGCCACGGGTGGAGTACTCGCTGACCGAGCTCGGGCGCGGTCTGAACCGCGCGCTGGAGCCCCTGGGCGCGTGGGGCCGCGAGCACCGCCTACCCGCGGACTACCCCGGGGCCCGTAGCGCCTGAGGGGCGTCCCGGCCCGGGGGCCCGCCATCGGCGGGCCACCGGGTGGTGCGGGGGGTTCTTCCGCACCGTTCCTCCCGGGCCCCAACCTGCCCGTGCCGGGTCAGGAGTGCGGGCCGGGCGGCGGGGCGTTCTCGGTGTCGTCGTCGCCCTCGCGGCTGCTGAGGAGCCTGCGGAGCGAGGCCACCCGCTCGGCGTCCACCTCGCCGCGCGCCAGGGCCGCGCCGATGGCGCACTCCGGGGCGTCGGGCTGGTGCGTGCAGCCGGGCGGGCAGTCGGCGGCGAGCTCGGCGAGGTCCTGGAAGCCGGACACGATCTCCTCCGGGGAGACGTGCGCGAGTCCGAAGCTGCGCACCCCCGGGGTGTCGATCAGCCACCCGCCGTCGAACCGCAGCGCGAGCGCAGAGGTGGAGGTGTGGCGGCCACGGCCGGTGACGGCGTTCACGTGGCCCACCGCCCGGTCCGTGCCCGGCACCAGTCTGTTCACCAGGGTGGACTTGCCCACACCCGAGGAACCCACGAACACCGTGGTGCGATCCGCGAGACGGCCTCGCAGCTCGTCCAGGTCACCCTCCGGGCCGAGCACCTCGTAGGGCAGCCCGAGGGGCTCGTAGGTGTTCAGCATCTCGTCCGGCGCGGCGAGGTCGGCCTTGGTGAGGCAGAGCAGCGGTTCGAGCCCGGCGTCGTAGGCGGCCACCAGGCACCGGTCCACGAACCGCGGCTGCGGCGCCGGGTCGGCGAGGGCGCAGACAATGGCGAGCTGGTCGGCGTTGGCCACGATCACGCGTTCGACCGGGTCGGTGTCGTCGGCGGTGCGTCTGAGCACGGAAGCCCGCTCGCGCACCCGCACCACGCGGGCCAGGGTGTCGGGTCGGCCGGACAGGTCGCCGACCACGTCCACCCTGTCGCCGACCACGATCGATCCTCGGCCGAGTTCACGGGCCTTCATCGCCACCACGGGGACACCGCTCACCAGGCAGCGGTACCGGCCCCGGTCTACGGCGGTGACCAGGCCCTCCACGGCGTTCTCGTGCTTGGGCCGGTTCCGGGTGCGGGGCTTGGAGCCGCCTCGGGCGCGCACACGGATGTCGTCCTCGTCCAGATGGCGGCCCCCGCCCCGCGTGCGGCTCATGCCAGGACCTCCGACCACAGACCCGGGAAGTCGGGCAGCGTCTTGCGCGTGGTGGCGATGTTCTCCACCTCCACCCCGGGCACCGCGAGCCCGATCACCGCGCCGGACGTGGCCATCCGGTGGTCGTCGTAGGAGTGGAAGACCCCGCCGTGCAGGGCCCGGGGCCGGATGAGCAGCCCGTCGGGCAGCTCCTCCACGTCCCCGCCCAGGCGGTTGATCTCGGCGGCCAGCGCCGCGATGCGGTCGGTCTCGTGCCGACGCAGGTGGGCGATCCCGGTGAGGCGGGAGGGGGAGTCGGCCAGGGCCGCCACGGCGGCGATGGTGGGGGTGAGTTCGCCCACGTCGCGCAGGTCGGCGGTGATCCCGTGGATCTCGCCGGTACCGCGCAGGGTGAGGTCCTCACCGGAGCGGGAGACCTCGCCGCCCATGCGGGTGAAGAGATCGCGCAGCGCGTCGCCGGGCTGGGTCGTGTGCTCGGGCCATCCCTGGACGGTCACCTCGCCCTTGCTGACCAGGGCCGCCGCCAGGAACGGCGCCGCGTTGGACAGGTCGGGCTCGACGGTGATCTCCGATGCCCGGACCGGACCCGGCTCCACCCGCCAGGAGTTCTCGCCGGTGGTGACGCGCACCCCGGCGGCGCGCAGCATCTCCACGGTCATGTCCAGGTGCGGCTGGGAGGGGACCGGCGGGCCCTCGTGCCGCACGTGCACGCCCTCGGTGAAACGGGCACCGCTGAGCAGCAGCGCGGAGACGAACTGGGAGGAGCCCGAGGCGTCCAGGGTGACCTCGCCGCCGCGCACGGAGCCGACCCCGTGGATGGTCATCGGCAGGGCGCCGCGCCCCCCGTCGTCGATGTCGGCGCCCAGCGCGCGCAGGGCGCCGAGGAGCTCGTCCACCGGCCGCTCGCGGGCGCGCGGGTCGCCGTCGAAGCTCACGTCCCCGGAGGCCAGGGCCGCCAGCGGCGGGACGAACCGCATGACGGTGCCCGCGTTGCCGACGTCCACGGCGGCCGGGCCGCGCGGCGCGACCGGCGTGACGGCCAGGTCCGGGACGTCGGGGTCGCCGGAGTCGACCTCGGTCACCTGGGTGCCCAGGGCGCGCAGGGCGCCCACCATGAGTTCACTGTCC
Source organism: Nocardiopsis sp. NPDC006938 (assembly GCF_042869555.1). NCBI lineage: Bacteria > Bacillati > Actinomycetota > Actinomycetes > Streptosporangiales > Nocardiopsidaceae > Nocardiopsis > Nocardiopsis sp. NPDC006938. The sequence continues at coordinate 196,756 of NZ_JBIAGA010000002.1, forward strand.
CGGCTCACCAGCGGGCGGCGCACCACGCACGGGGTCTCGGAGAGCGCGGCCAGGATCAGCGCCCGGTTGGTGACGGACTTGGAACCGGGCAGGCAGACGCGGGCGCGCACCGGCTGCCGCGCGACGGGCGCGGGCCAGTGCTCCCCGGCGGGGGCAGCGGGCGAGGCGGACGGCGTGGGCACGGAGTCAGGCATGGTCCAAGGTTATCGGTCCGGGGTCGGCGGCGGAGGAGGACGCCGTCAGCCTGTGGACGGACACGGGACGCACGGGGCGCGGGGACGGGTGGCCGGGCGCGTGCTCCGTCCGTGGACGAAGGGGGAGAGGGACGGAGGCTGGGGGCGGACGTTGCCCGACGTATCCTGGAATGCGCCATGGTGTATCTCGATCACGCAGCCACGACCGATGTCCGCCCCGAGGTGATCGCCGACGTGGCGGCCGAGCTCGGCGCCCTCGGAAACCCCTCGTCCCTGCACGGACACGGGCGGGCCGCCCGCCGTACCGTCGAGGAGTCGCGCGAACGCGTCGCCGAGGCGGTGGGAGCCACACCGCACGAAGTGGTCTTCACCGCCGGGGGGACCGAGTCGAACAACATCGCGATCAAGGGCCTGTACTGGTCGCGCAGGGCCGCCGACCCCGCCCGCACGCGCGTGCTGGTCAGCGCGGTCGAGCACCACGCCGCGCTCGACCCCGCCCGGTGGACCGCCGACCACCAGGGCGCCGTCTACGAGGAACTGCCCGTGGACGCCTTGGGGCGGGTGCGCCCCGAGGTGCTGCGCGCGGCCATCGAACGCGACCCCGCCTCGGTGGCCGTGGTCTCCGTGATGTGGGCCAACAACGAGATCGGCACCGTCCAACCGGTGCGCGAGCTGGCCGCCGTCGCTGCCGAGTACGGCGTCCCCTTCCACACGGACGCGGTCCAGGCGGTGGGCGCGCTGGAGGTCGACTTCGCGTCCAGCGGCGTGAGCGCCCTCACCCTCAGCGGCCACAAGCTGGGGGGGCCGGTCGGCAGCGCGGCCCTGGTGGTCGCCCGCGGACTCGCCCCGACCCCCGTCCTGCACGGAGGGGGGCAGGAGCGCGACATCCGCTCCGGAACCCTGTCGGCGCCGCTCGCACGCGGGTTGGCGACCGCCGTGCACGCCGCCGTCCTGGGACGTGAGGAGCACGCCAAGCACCTGACGGCGCTCCGCGACGAACTGGAGTCACGGGTGCGCGGGGTCGTGCCCGACGTGGTCGTCAACGGCGACCCCGAACTCCGGCTTCCGGGGATCGCGCACCTGTCGTTCCCGGGCTGCGAGGGCGATGCCCTGCTGATGCTGCTCGACGCCCGGGGTATCTCCTGTTCCACCGGTTCGGCCTGCTCGGCGGGGGTGGCCCAGCCCAGCCACGTGCTGTTGGCCACCGGGGCCGACCCGGACGTGGCGCTGAGCAGTCTGCGGCTGTCCCTGGGGCGTACGTCCACGGCGGAGGACGTCGACCGGCTGGTCGAGGCGATCGGCCCGGCGGTCGAACGGGCCCGGGCCGCCATGGCCAAGCGGCGGCGCTGACCCCGCACCGGCCTCGCGCGTTCGTCCCACGAGGGCGGCCGTGACGCACGGGGCCCGCGCGTTCGGAGGCCGGGCGGGGCGCGAACGACGACGGCGGCGGCGCCCCGGGGCACCACCGCCGTCCGCGTCCCCGCTGCCGGGGAGCGGGATCACTCTCCCGCGTGCTTGATGGTGACCGACTCCAGGACGACGTCGCTGTTGGGGCGGTCTCCGCCGTCCGTGGGGACCACCGAGATCGCCTCCACGACCGCCATCGACTCCTCGTCGGCGACCTTGCCGAAGATGGTGTGCAGGCCGTTCAGGTGCGGGGTGGGCGCCACCGTGATGAAGAACTGCGAACCGTTCGTGTTCGGCCCCGAGTTCGCCATGGCCAGCAGCCCCGGCTCGTCGAAGCCCCGCCCGGACGAGAACTCGTCCTCGAACTTGTAGCCGGGGCCGCCGCGCCCGGTCCCCTCCGGGTCGCCGCCCTGGATCATGAAACCGTCGATGACGCGGTGGAACACCGTCCCGTCGTAGAACTCGGCGTCGCCCGTGCGCGGGTTCTCCGGGCCGTCGCCCTCGGCGAGTTCCACGAAGTTGGTCACGGTCAGCGGTGCCTCCGAGGCGAACAGCTCCACCTCGACGTCGCCCTCGCTGGTGTGCAGCGTGGCACCGTCGACGTCGGGGACCGCCACGTCCGTGGCGGTCGGCTCGGTGGGTTCCGTGGACTCCGTGTTCGCGGGGGACTCCGGCGCCTCCGTGGACTCCGGCTCGTTCTGGCACGCGGCGGTGGCCAGCAGGGCGGTGGAGGCGAGGATCGCCACCGGCAGGGTCAAGCGGTTCATCGGTTCACTTCCGGGGTCAGGTTCGCGGCGGGGCGGCACACAGAGTACTGCGGGCGGATCGGCGCCCGGCCCGTGGGCTGGCCGAACCGCCGTCGCGGGCGGCCCGCGCACGTCGGCCCGCGCACGTCGGCCCGCGCACGTCGGGGCGGGCGTCAGGAGGAGGGGCCGATCGGGTCGCCGTCGCCGTCGCGGTCGCGGCGCGGGTCACCGGCCTCCCCCCTCGGCTCCTCCCGCTCCGGAGCGCCGCGGTCGCCGTGCTCGCGCTCGTTCCGCTCCCGGGACTCCCGCTCCTGGATCTCACGTGCGCGACGGCGCTGTTCCTCGGCGCGTTCACGGCAGCGCCGCAGGAACGCCTCGTCCTCCTCCGGGGAGACGGCGCGGGCGCGTCCGGGGTGCTCGTACTCGGGAAACGGCGAGACCGGTCCGGCCTCGGTCCGGGCGAGCGCCGGGTCCCGGGGCGGACGGCCCAGCAGGAACCACAGGGCCGCGCCCACCTTGGGCAGGAACAGGACGATCAGGGCCCACACCGGTTTGGGGAGCAGCCGCACCCTCGCGGTGTCGGCGCCGATCACGTCGAAGAGCACGTACACCCAGAAAACGAGTGACAAGAGGGCGAGGAAGAGGGCGAAGTAGACCAACGGACCTTCCAATCGGGGGAAACACTCGGCAGCGCTGGTGCGACATCATCGACTTTGTACTGACTTATCACGGATGGCCGCACCCGCCCGGTCGCTTGACCAGCCGCCCCGACCCGGGAGAAGGTCGAACCACGGGGGCTGGGGCGCCGCACCGAGGGTACGTCACCGTACGCCCCCCACAGGTGTGTGCTGACCGGCCGAGGACGGGAGAGGTTATGGGCGTGAACGCCGTGTTGCCGTCGGCGATGTGGCTCCCCTTCGGTGCGCGGGTGCTGCGTGCCCGCTCCGACCGGGGCCTGTCGCGGGCGGAACTCGCCAGGAACGTCGGGGTCACCGACGACAAACTCCGCGAGGTGGAGGACGCGCACTGCCGCCCGGCCCGCTCCCTGGTCGAACGGGTCGACACCGCGCTGGGAACCGAACACCAGCTCGTCGACGCCTGGGCCATCACCCTCCAGGCCGAGGCGTTCCCGAGTGAGTTCGGCGACATGAGCGAGCTCGGCACCCACGCCGCCCGGCTCTGGGAGCACCAGCCGATGGCGGTCCCCGTCTTCCTGCGCACCCAGGAGTACTCGCGGGCCATCCTCGAACCGCGCCACCCCCACCTCGACCGCGACGAGATCGAGGCGATGGTGGAGGACGAGATGGCCGAACGCGCCGCGACCACGGGCCCCGGGGGCCCCGCGCTGCGCGTGGTCCTCAACGAGTCGGTGCTCCAGCGCCCCCAGGGCGGCGCCGACGTCCTCAACGGGCAGCGGGACTTCCTCGCCGACCTCGTCAAGGCGGGCATCGTCAGCCTCGCGGTGATCCCCGAGGAGACTCCGCACCACCCGGGCCTGGGCGGCGCGTTCCGCATCATGGAGTTCGACGACCGGCCCAGCATGGTCTACGCCTTCGCGGCCCAGGGCGGCGAACTCACCGGCGACAGTGAGGACGTCGGCCACTGCCGGATGGTGCGCGACTCCATCGAGGAGGCCAGCGTGGACCTCAGCCCCGAGTCGGAACTGCTCACCGCGCGCTGGCCGGACCGCTGAGCGGTCGTTGGCGGATCGGTCACCGAACACTCTTGGGAACGTGACCGTCCATCGGCTAGGTTGCCCGCCATGGATATCGCAATCACTTCCGGACACGTGGTGCCCGTCGACGGCGACCCCATCGACGGCGGCACGGTCCTCATCTCCGACGGAAAGATCACGGCCGTGGGACCGGCGGCCGAGGTCACCGTCCCCGAGGGTGCCCAGATCGTGGACGCCTCGGGACAGTGGGTCCTCCCCGGATTCGTCGAGGCCCACGGCCACGTCGGCATCCACGAGGAGACCATCGGCTGGGCCGGTGACGACACCAACGAGATGACCGACCCCAACGCGGCCCGTATGCGCGCGATCGACGCCATCAACCCCGCCGACCAGGGCTTCGCCGACGCGTTGTCCGGCGGCGTCACCAGCTCGGTGATCAAGCCCGGCTCGGGCAACCCCATCGGCGGTCGCACCGTCGCCCTCAAGATGTGGGGGCGCAGCGTCGAGGACCGCCTGCTCAAGGAGCCCGCCAGCGTCAAGAGCGCGCTCGGCGAGAACCCCAAGCGGGTCTACGGCAAGAAGGACACCCTCCCCTCCACGCGCCAGGGCGTCGCCGCGGTCATCCGCGACGCGTTCACCAAGGCCGAGGACTACCGGGCCAAGCGCGACCACGCGGCGCGGGAGGAGATGCCCTTCGACCGCGACAACACCCTGGAGACCCTCGTCCAGGTGCTCGACGGCGACGTGCCGTGGTGCCAGCACGTGCACCGCGCCGACGACATGCACACCGCCATGCGGCTGGCCGACGAGTTCGGCTACCGGCTCATCATCAACCACTGCACCGAGGGCCACCTGCTGGCCGACGAGATCGCCGAGCGCGGTATCCCCGTCATCACCGGGCCGCTCATGACCAGCCGCTCCAAGGTGGAGGTCGGCAACCGGACCCTGGCCAACCCGGGCATCCTGGACCGTGCGGGCGTGAAGGTCGCGCTCACGACGGACGCCCCGGTCATCCCGATCGAGTTCCTCGTCTACCAGGCCATCCTGTGCGTCAAGGAGGGCATGGACCGCGACTCCGCGCTCCGCGCCCTCACCGTGAACCCCGCGGAGATCATGGGTCTCGACGACCGCGTCGGCTCGCTGCGACCCGGCCTGGACGCCGACGTCGTGGTGTGGTCCGGCGACCCGCTCGACATCATGAGCCGCGCCGTGCGCGTGTTCGTCGACGGCCGAGAGGTGTACACCTACGACGAGACCACGCGTTCCGGGGTCGTCGCGGACCCCTACTACCGGGAGTCCTGATCCCCGGCCGGTGAGTCCGGCCCCTCGTCGCTCTGAGGTACCTCAGACGCCCCGACGCCGTGCCCCCCGTCACCTGAGGAGGGGCACGGCGCCGTCGTTTCGTGAACTCTCCCGATGTGCGGCGGGGGACCTTAGCCGGAGTCTGGAATCAGCCGGGGCAGCGCCCGGCGGAACGGACACCAGCCAGGGGGAACACGATGCACCCGGACCTCGCCGCACAGGCGGCCGACCTCTACCGAGCCGAGGCCGAGCGGACCGCCCGAGAGGAGCGCGCCGCGCGCCAGGCCAAGAGGGCGGCGCGCGCGGCCGACAGGGAACGCGAGGCGCGCCGAGAGCGCGCCTCCCAGGAGACCGCCCGCGGTGCCTAGGACCCCGCGCCTAGAGGGACACCCGGCGGAAGGGCAGCCCGCCCTCGGGTTCGTCGCCGAACAGGACCGTCACGCCCTCGGAGCCCATCCGGTCGAGGAAGGCCTGGAGGCCGCCCTCCCTGGGCGGCGGGGTCAGCACCAGGGGCGTACCCGAGGCGATCGCGGCGGTGAGCACCGCCAGGTCGGAGCCGAGGGCCGCCAGCGGGGCCCCGGGGGCGACGACCACCGCGAGCCGGTCGCGTTCGCCCAGGTCCCACGCCTTGGCCAGATCCCGCCCGGCCGCCACCACCTCGGCTCCGCTGAGGACGCGGTCGGCGGACTCGAGCGCGGGCTCGGCGGCGTCGACCGGGTAGGCGGGGAAGTGGTCCCCGTGCCCGCGGACCTCCACGGTGTAGTCGATGACCATCGGCGGGACCTCGCGCAACGGCAGGCCCAGCGGGTCCAGGGACGTCCCCACGACCTCCTCCGCGCCCCCGTCCAGAGCGGCCGCCAACTGGTCTGGGCCCGCCACCGCGACCTCGGGGGCGTCCCCGCCCCCGGTGAGTACGGCGCGGGCCCCCACCGACCAGCACGACAGCGCCCACGCCAACGACTGCCAGTGCGGAGGCAGGGAGAGCGCGATCCGGTCGCCGGGCTGCGTGCCGAAGCCGTCCACGAGCATGTTCGAGGTCTTGGACACCCAGTTGTCGAGGGTGGCCCGGGACAGTTCGATCCGGTCGCCGAGGTCGTCGTAGGCGGTCACGAACGGGCGTGAGGGATCGGCGGAGACGAGGGCGCGCCAGAGCCGCGCGGGAGAGTCGGACATGGCGCCCATGCTAGGCGCACCCGCACCCCCACGAGGCGGGCCGACCACCCCTTTGTCACGGTCGCGCCGTGAATGCGGACGGAGTGTGCGTAGCGGGGGGCGAAGTGCCAGAGTTGCCTCATGCGCCTGCTTCCCGGACGGCTCCTCGCCCGTGTGACCGCGCTCCCCGCGATCGCCCTCTCGGCCTGGCTCCTCGTCGCCTTCCCCCTGCTGGTCCTCGGCCAGTTCACCCCGCTGACCGGGCTCGTCCTCGGACTCCCCGCCGTGCTCGCCGCGTGCGCCCTGCTGCCGCGCCTGGTCCCGGACCCGCCGGAGGGGGAGGACACGCCCTGGTGGCCGGTGGTCGCCGTGCTTCTGGTGACCGTGGCCTTCGCCGCCGTCCAGATCGCCTACCACGCCGAGGCCCTGGTGATCCGGCGCGACCCCGCCTCCTACGCCATGTACACCGCGTGGATCGCCGACAACGGGTTCCTGCCCATCCCGCAACAGCGCGAGCTCATCGCGGGCGACGACCCGGCACTGAGCTACCAGAGCCTGGCCTACTACCAGCGCGACGAGGTCATCTGGCCGCAGTTCATGGCCGGGGCGCCCCTGGTCCTGGCCGTCGGGCACTGGCTCGGCGGGCTCGACGGCATGCTGGTGACCACCCCGGTGCTGGGCGCGCTGGGCGTCCTCACCTTCGCCGGCCTCACCGCCCGACTGGTCGGTGCGCGCTGGGCCCCCCTGGCCGCCCTCATCCTGGCCGTGTGCCTGCCGCAGCAGTGGGTGAGCCGCTTCACCTACAGCGAACCCCTCGCACAGATCCTGCTCCTGGGCGGGATGGTCATCGCCTACGACGCCCTCGCGAGCCGAAGCGCCCTCAGGGACCGCTGGGGCGGCCCCCAGATCCTCGCGCTGGCGGCGGGAGTGGTGTTCGGGCTGGGCGTCCTGGTACGCATCGACGCCATCCGCGACCTCCTGCCGGTCGTGGGGTTCGTCGGCCTCCTGTTGGTCGCCCGGCGGGGGCAGGCGCTGCCCCTGCTCGCGGGGCTGGGCGTGGGTGTGGGCTACGGGCTGGTCGCGGGGTACGGCTACTCCCAGCCGTACCTGGAGTACCTGTCCGACTCCCTCAACCCGCTCCTGCTCATCAGCGCCGCCGTCATCGGCGCCACTGTGGCGCTCACCGCCGCGCTGTGGCGCTTCGGCCTCCCGCACACCGAACGCGTCCGCTGGCTCCCCAACGCGATGGCGGCGGTCGCACTGCTGGTCATGGTCGGTTTCGCGGTCCGTCCGCTGCTCTGGCCGGACTACGGCCACGGCAGCGACTTCACCGACCAGTGGGTGGCCTCCGTCCAGGACATCGAGGGCCTGCCGATCGAGGGCAGCCGCACCTACTACGACATGAGCCTGTACTGGGTGGGCTGGTACGTGGGCCTGGGCACCGTCCTGTTCGCCTCGCTCGGCGTGGCGCTGGTGCTGAGGCGCCTCACCCAGCGCCGCGACCTCCAGTGGCTGCTGCCCGCCATGCTGCTCGTGTGGACGGTCGCCACCACGCTCCTGCGCCCCGCCATCACCCCCGACCACCCGTGGGCCAGCCGACGCCTGATCGTGCTGGTGATCCCCGCGTTCGTGCTGTTCGCGGTCTGGTTCCTGGCCTGGCTGACCCGCTACTGCGAGAGGTCCGTCCGCGGTGCCCGCACCGCGTCTCTGGTGCGGAACCTCCCCGTGGTGGTCGCGGCCGGGGCGGCCGTGGCCCTGCTCGGACCCGGTGCCGTCACGTCGGCCTGGGGAATCATGGGGTACCGGCAGGACGTGGGCACCGTCGCGGAGACGGAACGCCTCTGCGGGTCGCTGCCACCCGACTCCTCCGTCGTCGTGGTCGACTCGGGGATGGCGGGCAACTACATGCCGCTCCTGCGTAACGTCTGCGGGGTGCCCACCGCCGCCCTCGACGACGCCTCGCCCGAAGCCGTCGACAGGGTCGTCACCGCGATCCACCAGAGGGGGCGCGACGCCGTCCTCGCGGCCTCGGACTGGCAACTGATCGACGCGGCCACCGACTCCGAGGTGGAACCGGAGCGGCACTTCCACGTCGTCGCCCAGATGGACCCCAGTACCCTCATGGAGCCCCCGACCGGACACTGGACCTTCAACGGCAGCGTGTGGACCGCGGTCCTGCCCGCAGCCGACGACCCGGCGTGAGTCCCACGCCTCCCCGACCATCCCGCTGAGAAGGACCATGAGTCACCCAGACGCCCAGGACCGCGCCCCGGAGCGCGACGACCCGCCCGTGCGGGTCACGATCGTCCTCCCCTGCTACAACGAGGAGGAGCACGTCGTCGACGAGATCAAACGGATCTGCTCGGCGATGGACGCCTCCGGGTACGGGTACGAGCTGCTCGCCGTCGACGACGCCTCCACCGACGGGACACTGGCCCGGCTGCGCGAGGTGGAGGACCTCTTCCCCCAGATGAGGGTGGTGGCCTTCGGGCACAACGGCGGCTCCGGAACCGTGCGCAGGATCGGCAGCCAGCGGGCCCGAGGCGAGTACGTGGTGTGGACCGACGCCGACATGAGCTACCCGAACGAGCGCATCCCCGAGCTCGTCGCGATGCTCGACCAGGACCCCGAGATCGACCAGGTCGTGGGCGCGCGCACCCAGGAGATGGGATCGCACAAGGCGCTGCGGGTTCCCGCCAAGTGGATGATCCGCAAGATCGCCGAGCGCCTCACCAACACCCGCATCCCCGACCTCAACTCCGGGCTCCGGGTGTTCCGTAGGGACGTGGCCCGCCCCTACCTGCGGCTGCTGCCGCCCGGATTCTCCTGCGTCACCACGATCACGCTGGCGTTCCTGTCGAACCAGCACCCCGTGAGGTACGTGCCCATCGAGTACGCCAAGCGCGCGGGCACGTCCAAGTTCCACTTCGTCCGCGACGCCTACCGGTACATCCTCCAGGTGCTGCGCATGGTCATGTACTTCAACCCCCTCAAGGTGCTCATGCCGCCCGCCCTGTGGCTGCTGGGCATCGGCGCCGCCAAGTTCGTGTACGACCAGGCGCGCAACCCGCTCTACATGCCCAACAACACCGTCATGATCCTCATGACCGGGCTGATCATCGCGGCCATCGCGCTCCTGGCCGACCTCATCGTGCGATCCAGGGAGCACCCGTGACCGGACGGATCACCCTCGTGGGCCCTGCGCACCCCTACAAGGGCGGCGGGGCCCGGCACACGACCGAACTCGCGCACCGGCTGAGCGCCTCGGGGCGTGAGACCGGGATCGAGTCGTGGCGGGCACAGTACCCGGCGGCGCTCTACCCCGGACAGCAGACCATCGCCGATCCCGAGGGCGAGCCGTTCCCCGACACCCGCCGCGAACTGGCCTGGTACCGGCCGGACGGCTGGTGGCGCACCGGGCGGCGGCTCGCCGCGACCAGCGACCTGGTGGTGCTCACCCTGTTCTCGCCGGTGCAGGTCCCCGCCTACCTCGGCGTGCTCGCCGGTATCCGTTCGCGGCGAGGGGGAGGGACCCGGGTGGTGGCGCTGTGCCACAACGTCCTGCCGCACGAACGCCGAGCGGTCGACGTGTCCCTGGTCCGGGCGCTGCTGCGGCGGGTGGACGGGGTGCTCACCCACTCGGCCGAGCAGGGCCGCCTCGCCGAGGGGCTCCTCGGCCCCGACCGTCCGCGCCCCGTGGTCGCGCGGATGCCGCCGCACCTGCCCGAGACCGGCGCACCGGTGGGGGCGGGGGAGGAGCCCGTAGCGAACGGGGAACGCCGCCACCTGCTGTTCTTCGGGATCGTGCGCCCCTACAAGGGCGTGGACGTCCTGCTGCGCGCCCTGGCCGAGGGGGCGCCCGAGGACGTCACCCTGACCGTGGCGGGTGAGTTCTGGGGCGGTTCCGGCGACCTCACGGCCCTGGCGAAGGAGCTGGGAGTGGCCGACCGGGTCCGGTTCCACGAGGGGTACGTGCCCGCCGAGGCGCTGCCCGGGCTACTCGCGGGAGCGGACGCCCTGGTGCTGCCGTACCGCACCGCGACCGCCACCCAGAACGTGTGGCTGGCGCACGAGCACGGGGTTCCGGTGATCGCCACCCGGGCGGGCACCCTGGCCGACCACGTGCGGGACGGGGTCGACGGCCTGCTCTGCGCCCCCGGCGACCCCACCGACCTCGCGCGGGCACTGTCCGCCTTCTACGAGCCGGGCGTGCCCGCGCGGCTGCGCGGGGGCGTCCGTCCGGTGGACGCCGGACCCTACTGGTCGGCCTACACCGACCGGCTGCTGTCCGTCTGAGCCCCGGCGGAACGCCGACGCAGGTGGAGCACGGCGGGCACCAGCAGGAAGACCGCGCCGAGCACACCGGCCCCCAGGACGATCCAGGGCAGGTAGGCGCGCGGACCGGAGGCACCCTGCTCGGCACCGGAGGCGCGCTGGCCCTCCAGCTCCTCCTCGGTGCCCACCTGGACACTGCTCACCGGGGTCGAGGCGGTCACCGCGCAGTCACCGAACCCGGGCAGGGAGAACGACTCGGTGGCCACCCGCACCTCGTAGAAGCCCAGCGGCGGCTCCCAGTCCTCCCACGCGAGGGTGGGCGGGGCGTCGCCGGTGAGCAGCCTGCCGTCGGGGCCGGAGAGGGTGGCGGTGAGGGTTCCGGCGCGGTCCGCCGCGGCGCCCATCTCCTCGGCGGTGATCCCGGGCAGGGGTTCGGGATGCGGCACGACCACGAGTTCGAGGTCCGTGGACCCCTCCTCGGCCGTCGCCCCGGGCCCCTCCTGGCTCTCCTCGCCGTCCCCGCCCTCCTCGTTCTCCTCAGCGGCGAGTTCCGCGGCCAGGGAGAGTGTGAGTTCGGGCTGGCCGTCGGGGGAGTCGCTGAGGACCGGGAAGAGCTGTCCGATCACGGTGAGCGTGCCGGTGCCCTGGTCACACGCCACGTCGGCGGGTTTGACGTAGGCGTGGGAGGGGCCGTCGGGGGTGGGTTCGTCCGTGGGTTCGTCCGCGGGGGCGGCGGCTCCGAGCACGACCGGCACCAGGACGAGGGTCGCGGCGAGTGCGGACAGGACACGTGGGAAGCGGGGGGCCCAGTTCATACGGCATGAGCATAGGCCGCACCCCCTCAAAATAGAAGGTTTCTTTCCTGTTTTGTTGCGCGGGTTCCGGCCCGGTCCTCCACGACCGCGCCGACGGCGGGCCCGGGGCGGGCCCCGTTCCCCCCCGCTCCTGCGATCCCGCGCCCCCGTACCCCTCAGGTCGCCGTGCCGGTGCCGTGTCCCCCCTCGACAGCCGCACCCGCACCCGGCCGCGCGTCGGGCACGTCCGCGTCCGCGACGTCGGCTCTGGGCGGACCGGACAGCAGGAGCGACAACCCCGCCCACCCCAGGTCCGCCGCCGTCATCACCAGGCGCGACAGCACCGCCACCACCAGGGCGGCGCCCGCGTCCACGACCGGGGCGAGCGCCACCACCAGCACCACCTCGCGCACTCCCAGACCGGCGGGGGCGAACACCACCAGCAGCCCCAGCACCCAGGCCAGGGCGTAGGCTCCCACCGCCGGGCCCACCGACCTCAGCGCCTCGCCGCCCACGGCCCAGGTCAGCAACCACACGTGTGCGCCCAGGGGTACCCACGCCACCAGGGTCCAGAGCACCGACGCCGTGACCGCGCGCCCACCGACCGCCAGCGGCCCGGCCTCGGTCACCTCACGGAACCGGGCGAACGGGCGGGCCGCCAGCCGCACCCCCCACCCGAGCACCCCCGGGTGCAGGCAGGCCAGCAGCACCGGCGCGGCCGCCAGCGCCCACCACCAGCGCCGGGCCGCCTCGGCGGAGGACAGCGGCAGGGCCACCGCGGCCACCGCCAGACTCACCGCCACCGTCACGGCCACGGCCAGCAGGGTGGCCGCCGCACCCCGTGATCTGGGCACCTTCCAGTCGCGTGCCAGCTCCACCTGGGCGACGAACGCCCACACCGAGCCCGGCAGGTACTTGCCCAGCTGTCCCACGAACATCACGCGGGCGGCGGCGCCTCGGGGCAGCGGTGACCCCAGTCCGGCCAACAGCGAGCGCCAGGCCATCATCTGCGCGGCCAGCCCCAGCATCCCGGCGAGGACGGCGGCGGGCAGCACCCACAGGGGAAGCTCGGCCACGGCGGTCCGCGCCTGGGTCCAGTGGGTGTACAGGGCCGCGCCCGCGCACGCGCCCACCAGCGCGAGCAGGGCCAGGCGCGCCCAGGGGTTCCTTCGAAGCCGAGTCAGCACCGTCCCAGCCTATGTCGCGGGCCCCCGCCCGCCCCGGTGGTCCACAGGGGCGAAACCGGGGACGGCCGTCGGGTGGCGGCCGTCGGCACGGGGGACCGGGAGCGTAGGCTGGGCCCTTATGAGTGGTGTGAACGACCCTGCCCCCATGCCCACACCGACGACATCCGCGATGCGCAGGGCCCTGGCCCGCGCCCGAGACGGCAAGACCCTCGACGTCACCGAGGCGGAGGTGCTGCTGCACGCCCGGGACGAGGACCTCGAACGGCTCCTGGAGTACGCGGGGCGGGTCCGTGACGCGGGTCTGGAGGCGGCGGGCCGCCCTGCCGTCATCACCTACAGCCGCAAGGTGTTCGTCCCTCTGACCCGCCTGTGCCGCGACCGCTGCCACTACTGCACCTTCGCCACGGTCCCCGGCCGGGTCGAGGCGCCCTACATGTCGCCCGACGAGGTCCTGGAGATCGCCCGCCGGGGCGCGGAGACGGGCTGCAAGGAGGTCCTCATCACCCTGGGGGACCGGCCCGAGGACCGGTGGAAACAGGCCGCGGAGTGGCTCGACTCGCGCGGATACGACGACACCCTCTCCTATGTGCGGGCCATGGCGATCATGGTCCTGGAGGAGACCGGCCTGCTCCCGCACCTCAACCCCGGCGTCCTGACCTGGTCGGACCTCCAACGGCTCAAGCCGGTCGCCCCCTCCATGGGGATGATGCTGGAGACCACCTCGCGGCGGCTGTTCACCGAGAAGGGCCAACCCCACTACGGCAGCCCCGACAAGGACCCCGCGGTGCGGCTGCGCGCCCTGGAGGACGCCGGGCGTTCCAGCGTTCCCTTCACCACCGGCATCCTGCTGGGGATCGGCGAGACGGTCGCGGACCGAGCCGAGTCGATCTTCGCGATGCGCGGGGTCTCCCGCCGCTACGGCGGCGTCCAGGAGGTCATCGTGCAGAACTTCCGTGCCAAACCGGACACCGCGATGATGCACCGCCCCGACGCCGAACGCGACATGATGGCCGCCACCATCGCCGTCACGCGCCTCGTCATGGGTCCCCGGGCGCACGTGCAGGCCCCACCCAACCTCATCGGCGCCGACCAGGGCGGTGTGGACGAGTACGCGCTGATGATCCGCGCGGGCATCGACGACTGGGGCGGGGTCTCTCCGCTCACCGCGGACCACGTCAACCCCGAGCGCCCCTGGCCGCAGATCGACGACCTGGCCGCCCGCACCGCCGCAAGCGGCTTCACCCTGCGTGAGCGCCTCACGGTGTACCCCGAGTACATCCGGGCGGGGGAACCGTGGGTGGACCCGCGCCTGCGCGAGCACGTCGACGCCCTGGTGGACCCGCGGACCGGCCTGGCCCGTGAGGACGCGCCTCTGGTGGGCCGCCCCTGGCAGGAGCCCGAGGCGGTCCTGGTCTCCTCGGGCCGCACCGACCTGCACACGGGGATCGACACCGAGGGCCGCACCGACGACCGGCGCGGCGACTTCGACGCGGTCTACGGCGACTGGGACGAACTCGCCCCGGGTGTGGACCGCCGGGGCGCGGTGCCCCGACGCCTGGACCCCGAGATCGCCGCCGCCCTGCGCAGCGCCGAGAACGACCCGGCCGGGCTCGACGACGCCGAGGCGCTCGCCCTGCTGCACGCGGACGGCGACGCCCTGGAGGCGCTCACCGACCTGGCCGACCGGGTCCGCCGCGACACCGTCGGCGACGACGTCACCTACGTCGTGACCAGGAACATCAACTTCACCAACGTCTGCTACACCGGCTGCCGGTTCTGCGCGTTCGCCCAGCGGCGCACCGACGCCGACGCCTACACGCTGTCCCTCGACCAGGTCGCCGACCGCGCCGAGGAGGCCTGGAAGGCCGGGGCCACCGAGGTGTGCATGCAGGGCGGCATCCACCCGGACCTGCCCGGGACCGCCTACTTCGACATCGCGGCCGCCGTCCGTGAGCGCGTCCCGGACCTGCACGTCCACGCCTTCAGCCCGATGGAGGTGGTCAACGGAGCGGCGCGCACCAACCTGTCGGTGCGCGAGTGGCTGTCCCGCGCCCGCGAGGCCGGTCTCGGGTCGATCCCGGGGACGGCCGCGGAGATCCTCGACGACGAGGTCCGGTGGGTGCTCACCAAGGGCAAGCTGCCCGCCAGCGAGTGGATCGAGGTCATCACGACCGCCCATGACCTGGGCATCCCCACCACGTCCACGATGATGTACGGGCACGTGGACTCGCCGCACCACTGGGTGGCGCACATCAAGCTGCTGCGCTCGCTCCAGGAGCGCTCCATGGAGCGCAACGGCAGGCCCGGCTTCACGGAGTTCGTGCCGCTGCCGTTCGTGCACACGAACGCCCCGATCTACCTCGCCGGGCTTGCCCGCACGGGCCCCACCGTGCGGGAGAACCGCGCGGTGCACGCCCTGGCCCGCCTGCTCCTGCACGGGAGCATCGACAACATCCAGGGGTCGTGGGTGAAGCTCGCGGAGGACACCTTCCGCCAGCTGCTGCGGGGCGGCGTCAACGACGTCGGCGGCACCCTCATGGAGGAGACCATCAGCCGGATGGCCGGTTCGGGCCAGGGCTCGTACAAGACCATCAGCGACATCAGGGCGCTCGTGGAGCCCACCGGCCGCCCGGTCCGCCAGCGCACCACCACCTACGGGGCGGTGTCGCAGGAGCGCCGCCGCGTGGCCGAGGCCAGCGACGGGGTGGCTCCCAGCATCCTGCGTCGCCAGCTCCCCCTGGCCTGACCGGCGCGGACGAGAAGGGGGCGGGGCGCCGGGGTGGCGTCCCGCCCGCTGTGGTTCAGCGGATGACGCCGTCGCCGAACTTCCACGCTCCGGCCGCCGCTCCCGCGCCCGCGATCAGGGCGAGCCCGGTGGGAACCCCGGAGTGCAGGCTGAGCAGGACGGTGGCGGCTCCGCAGATCAGCGCGATCAACGCCAGGAGGGCGACGCGCGTACTGACGCGGGCGGGCTGGTGGTCGGACGGGGGTGACGGGGACTTCTGGCTCCCGGCCAAGGTCGTGTACCTCCGGTGTCTCCGGTCAGGGGGCAGGGTGGAGGGGCCGGTCACGCTCGGGGCCGGCCCGCGCTCCGGACGCTCCGGTACTACGGGGCGTTCTCGCGGTCCGCTTCGGTGTCCGGCTCCGCGTGCTCCGTTTCCCCGTCGACGAGCAGACGGCGGGTCAGGCGGCGCCTCCAGGCCTGCTGGAGGTCGTCCGCGGCCTCGGCCAGCAGGCGGTCGAGTGCGGATTCCAGCTCCGAGGGCGTTTCGTCGTTCACGCTTCCCCTTCTTTCAGAGAGTTCCCCTGACGGGCGCCGGGGTTCGAGGTCACCTCGGTCAGTCCCAGAGCCTCGCTCAGGCGTTCGTGTCCCATGGCGAGCAGGGCCTCACGGGCCCGGACGATGCGTTTGCGCGCGGTGCTGGCGGGGATTCCCAGCTCCTGGGCCACGTCCACGACCCGCAGCCCGCCCAGGGCGTGGAGGGTCATCGCCTGCCGCTGGAGCGGGGGGAGCGCGGCCAGGAGTTCGAGGACGAGCCTGGTGCCCTCCGCGAGGTCGAGCTGCTCCTCGGGTAGCTGCCGTGGGTCATGGGCGAGAATCGACGCCCGGTCGACCTCCTCCACCAGGGACTCGTGTTCCCGGTCGCCGACCTGCCTGGCGTGGAAGCGTTCGGCGACGGTCCTCATCCAGGCGCGAAGCGACCGGATCTCCGTGCCGTTGACCGTCGCCCTGTGGGCCTCCTTGACGGCGTGCGCGGTGGCGTCGTCGATGTCGGCGTGGGACATGCCGGGGCGTCCGGTGAACTCGACGGCCAGCTGCGAGGCGGTCCGAATCATCGTGTCGAGGGTGTGTTCCGGGCGGGTGTCCGGGAGGTCCCGCTGTGTGGTGACGTGCTGCATGGGGGTCGCTCTCCTCTGTTCCCGGGTACGGGGATTCTCCCCGTGACCCTTCGGCATTCGGCTTGGGCCTGACCGATCGGGGCACCCGTCCGTTTCAGGACAGGGCTCCCCCGATGAATCAGTGCCGAACGCGAGTGCGAACCCCTAGAACCGCAGCATGGGAACACTCCTCTTGGTGGTCGTGTCGGAGACCGATCCCTCCGCCATGAATGAGTGGCGGATCGGGGGCCGAAAGGGGACGCTCTGATGGTGTGTCGCGCGTCACATTTCTGGCTCTGATCTCGAGGGCCGCGCACGGGAAAGGGGCGGGGCGCCGGGGGGTGGCGTCCCGCCCCTTGGGGGCGGCCCGTCGGGGATGGGAGTGAGGCGACGGGGCGCTGACCGCGGGTGGGAGTGGTCCCGCGGGTTCGGGGGGTTACTGGAGTCGGGCCGAGATGGCGTTGGCGAAGGCGTAGTCGTTCGTGGCGTCCCAGTTGATGGACCAGGTCATCACGCCGCCGATCGGCCCGTAGGGGGTGTCGGGGGAGTAGGAGCCGCAGTTGGTGCCGGTCTCCAGGCAGTCCAGGGCGGAGATGATGCCGCTGGGGGCGAGGTAGCCGCCTCCGGCCGCGGAGGGGACGGCGGGCAGGCCGAGGCCGACCTGGTCGGGGCTCAGGCCCATCTCCAGCTGGATACAGGCCTGCGCGGCGACGAAGTCGCTGGAGCCCTGCGTGTACACGCTGCCGTCACAGCCGAGCATGGAGCCCGAGTTGTAGTACTGCATGTTCACGATGGTGAGGATGTCGGAGATGTTGTCGGCCAGCTGGTAGTAGGCGGCGCTGGGGCTCTGGAAGTCGATGGTCTGCGGCGCCATCGTGATGATGAGTTCGGGACCCGTCCTGTCGCTGAGGTCGCGCAGGGCGTTGGTCATGTGCTCGGCGTTGATGCCGTGCTCCAGGTCGATGTCCACGCCGTCGAACCCGTAGTCCGTCATGAGTTCGTGGGTGGTGTCGGCGAAGTTCTTCGCCTGGGTGGGGTTGGTGACGTTCACGTGGCCGAGCTCGCCGCCCACGGAGATGATCACCTTGCGGCCCTCGGCCTGGATGGCGGCGACGTCCTCGCGGAACTGGGCGTCGGTGTAACCGTCGAGCTCGTCGCTGGCCAGGTTGAAGGTGATGCCGCCGTCGAGCTGGGGGTGGTTGTCCGCGAAGGCGATCGCGACGAGGTTGTACTCGCTGGGGATCGCGGAGAGCGGCATCACGGTGGAGCCGTTGTCGAAGTTGTGCCAGTAGCCGGTGAGCCACTGGCCGTTCTGTTGCGCCTCGACGGTCTCGGGGGTGGTCGAGGCCTGGGCGGGTTCGGGGGCCAGGGCGCCACCGGTGGTGACGAACGCGGTGGCGATCGCGGCGAGGCCGCTGAGGATCGCGAGCCTGGTCTTCCGGGTGCTGAGCATGGGGAGTGCTCCTTTCGTCGAGCGGGGTGACGAAGGCGTGCTCTGTGAGCCGGTAATTGTTAAGAAACCTTAAAGTTGTGTTCGGCGGCAGTCAACGGAAATGGTTAGGAAAGTTTGCGGTTTTCTTGGGGACCCGGTACCACTCACACCCCGTAGTGGCCGCTCCCGCTGTCCCGGATGTCCATGTCCCGTGCCAGCTTCGTGAACACGTCGTGGTCGATCTCCCCCGAGCGGTACAGGGAGATGAGCGCGTCGCGGCGGGCCTGGTTGATCTGGGTGAGCGTGGTCCTGCGGTCCCGGGCGAACTCCTTCACCCGGTCGAGGTCGTCGCCGTCCCCGTCCAGCAGCCCCTTCACGTGGCCGATCCGCTTGCTGAACCCCCCGCGGACGACGTCCGCCGTACGGTCGTCGATGTCGCCGTCGGTGAGCATCTCGTCCACCCTGCGCACGGCGGCGCAGTCCATCTCGTACTCGGCCCTCAGGAACTCCCGGTGACGGGTGCGTTCGTCGGTCAGCCCCAGCTTGCGCAGCAGCCACGGCAGAGAGCTGCCCTGCCCCACCAGCGTGCCCATCACGACCACACCCGCGATGAAGATCAGCGCGCCCCGGTCCGTGAACTCCTGTCCACCCAGCGTCGCGGGCAGGGACAACGCGATGGCGAGCGAGACCGCCCCGCGCATCCCGCTCCAGCTGATCGCCACCCGTTCCCGGAAGTTCGACACCGACATGCGTGACCGCGAGAGGAAGCGCTGTAGCGAGGTCAGGAACAACATCAGCACCATGCGCAGCACGATCGCCGCGACGGTCACCAGAAGCGCCGCCACCACCAGGTCCACGATCGAGTAGTGCGCCCGCACCGCCCGCAGCACCGCGTCCAGCTGCAACCCGAGCAGCACGAACAGCATCGCCTCCAACAGGCTCACCAGGGTTCCCCAGATCGTCTGGCCGCTCACCCTGACCCGGGGCGGCAGCAGGCCCTCGCCGTGCGTGCCCAGGTAGAACCCGGCCACCACCGCCGAGAGCACACCGGAGAACCCCGCCATCTCGGACGGGACGTAGGCCACGAACGGGGTCACCAGCACCGTCATCAGCTGGAGCGACGGGTCCTGGACCCGGCTCCGCCCCCAGGCGATCACCACCGCCACCACGGCGCCGTAGAGCAGGCCGCCCACCACCACCTTGCCCAGCTCCAGGAGGGCGTCTCCCGGGGTGAGCGGTCGCAGCATGGCGGTCACCGCCAGGCTGAACAGGGTCAGCGCGACCCCGTCGTTGATCAGGGACTCGCCCTCCAGGATCGTCAGCACCCGGCGCGGCGTGCCCGCCCGCTTGAGGATCGCGGACGCCGCCACCGCGTCGGTGGGGGCGATGGCCGCTCCCAACGCGATCGCGGCGGGCCAGCCCGCGTCGGGGATCAGCAGGTGGATGACGGCGGCCAGGCCGAACGCCGTCGCCAGGGTCACCCCCACCGACATCACGATGATGGGCCGCGCCAGTTCGCGCATGTCGCGGGGGGAGGAGAAGAACGCCGCGTTGTAGATCAGCGGCGGGAGGAACACCAGGAGGATGATCTCGGGGGTGATCGACATCGAGTGCATCCACGGCACCACCCCGAGGAGCATGCCCAACACCACCAGCACCACCGCGCCCGGCAGGCGCACGCGTCCGGCGATCAGCTGCCCCGTGATGACCGCCACCACCACGACCAGCGTGGCGACCACGTAATGCTCGACGGACACCCCTGCCCCCTCCGACGCCCCGGACCCCGCCCCAGCATGCCGGGGCGGGGCCGGGCCGCGCCGCAGGACGCGCCGCCACGGACCCGGGTCAGCGCACCACGAGGAAGGCGTCCGGGTCCCGGGGAGGCCTCTCCCTGGGCGCCTCGGCCGCGTACCCCACGGCCACGGCTCCCATCGGCAGCCAGTCCTCGGGCACGTCCAGGACCTCGCGCACCACGTCGGCGCAGAACATCGTCGAGGAGATCCACGCCGAACCCAGGCCCTCCATGGCCAGGCCCACCAGCAGGCTCTGCACACCGGCTCCCATGGCCACGAGGAACATCGACCGTTCGGCGTCGGCCCGGCGCTCGTCCGGGTAGGGGTGCGCGCCGTCCGCGACCAGGAACGGCACCACCAGGGAGGGGGCGCCGCGCAGCACGTCGCCGCGCCGGGTCCGCCGGGCGATCTGCTCCTCGGTGAACCCGTCGCCGCGCAGGTCCTCGACCCAGGCGGCGAGCATCGCGTCCAGCAGCCGACGACGCGTGTCCCCGGACTCCACCGACACGAACCGCCAGGGCGTCGTGTGGTGCGGGGCCGGGGCGGTCACCGCGGTGGCCACCGCCCGCCGCACCAGCGCCGGGTCGACCGCGCGGTCGGTGAAGGAGCGCACGGTCCGCCGGGCCGCCACCACGTCCCGGGAGCCGTACCGGAACAGGTCCTCGTCGGCCGGGCGCACGAGCGCCGCCGCCCCGGGGCCGTCCTCCTCGGTGACCAGGGGGCCCAGGCCCGAGACCACGGCCACCGGCACCCCGGAGGTCTTGCCCTTGACCAGTTCGCCGGCGGCCGCGACCTCGTCGGCGACCGCGTTGATGGTGGCCTCCATGACCGTGCCGTGGCTGTCGGCGGTGCCGCGCAGGTCCTGCGCGGGGACGATGCCCGCGGCACCGATCGCCACGTCGGTCTGGCCCAGCCGCCAGGGGCGGCCGAAGGTGTCCGAGACCACCACGCCCACGCGCACGCCCGACAACTCCGCCAGACGAGCCCTCAGGGCGCGCGCGGAGGCGTCGGGGTCCTCGGGGAGCAGGAGCACCGTCCCCGGTTCGACGTTCGAGGCGTCGACCCCGGCCGCGGCCATGACCAGGCCCGACCGGTGCTGTGAGATCCGGATGTGGCCCATGCGCGCCACCACCCGGTCGGTCTCGGCGTCGATCGCCGCCTCACGGTCGTCTCCGGGCTGGGAGCGCCCCTCGGCCTTGCTCACGATCTTGGAGGTGACGACCAGCACGTCGCCGTCGGTGAGGGGCTGGCCGGAAGCGGCCACGGCCTCGGCGACCAGCACCGCGAGGTCGTCACCCGCGCGCACCTCGGGGATGCCGGGCAGCCCGCGCACCGTCAGCGTGTGCGCGCGCGACCACTCCGGAGCCGGCTCGGTCCGCGTCTGGACGCTCACCGTGCCCCCGCCCCGCGCTCGGACAGCTCCAGGGCGAGGTCGACGGCGGCCCGGGCGATCGCCTCCGTGGACTCCGGATCGCTCATGTACAGCGGGCGCGAGCGCACCTCCACGCCCTCCACGGCGGTGTCGGCGTCGGCCTCGTCCACCAACCAGCCGTCCAGCAGGTCGGAGCCCAGGTACTCGGCCACGGCCCCGGCCCCGGTCTCCACGCCGACGGCGGTCAGGCACGCGTCGGCCATCCCGCGCACCGGGGCGCCGCCGATGATCGGTGAGACCCCGACCACGGTCTTCTCCGCCATGGCCTCGCGGATACCCCCGATGTTGAGGATGGAGCCCACGCTCACCACGGGGTTGGACGGCGGGATGATCACCGCGTCGGCGTTGCGGATGGCACGGATGACGCCGGGAGCGGGCGCGGCCTTCTCCGCGCCCATGCTGATGATCTGCTGGGCGGGCAGTGCGGCCCGGTGTCTGATCCACCACTCCTGGAAGTGGATGGCCCGGCGGCCGTCCGCGTCCTCGACGATCACGTGCGTCTCGACCTGGTCGTCGGTCATGGGCACGAGCCGCACGCCGGGCTTCCAGCGGTCGCACAGCGCCGTGGTGACGGAGGAGAGCGGGTACCCGGCGGCGATCATCTGCGACCGCACGACGTGGGTGGCGGTGTCCCGGTCGCCCAACCCGAACCAGGTGGGCTTCATCCCGTAGGCGGCGAGTTCCTCCTTGACCGTGAAGGTCTCGTCGGTGCGCCCCCAGCCCTGTTCCTCGTTGATCCCGCCGCCGAGGGTGTACATGACGGTGTCCAGATCGGGGCAGATCCGGAGGCCGAAGAGGGTGATGTCGTCACCGGTGTTGCCGATGACGGTGATCTGGTGGTCTGTGGCCTGGTCCGATTCGGCCGCGGCGTCGATTCCCAGGGCGGCCTTGAGACCGCGGAGGAAACGCGCGCCGCCGATACCGCCAGCCGGTACGACTATCCGCATGCGCCCAAGTCTGGCAGGCTGGGGGCGAGTATGGGTCGTCTGCCCCTCCGTGGGTACGATCCGGCGTGACCGTTCCGGTACCGACGGTGTGTGAACCATCGGGCGGCGGTCGCCATCCCACTTCATCGGCCCCGCGTTCGGTGTCCCCGACGTTCGTTCGAGCGCGCTCTGGCCGATTCACCCGACAGCCCGACGATATGCCAAGCTTCCTCCGACGCGACGGCGAAGCAGAAGAGGGGAACCTCTCTTGAACAACGAAACACTCGACCGCCTGCGCCTTCCCGGGGCCTGGGTCCTGCTGGGGGCCGTGGGCGTCCACATGCTCGCCGGTCTCATCTCGGTGATCATCGGCTCCGGCCTCCGGGACTCCAGTTTTGCCGAGGCCATGGTGGAGAGCGGTGGGTCCTTCTACGGGTTCTCCGTCTCCTTCCTGCTCGTGGCCGCGATCGCCCTGGTGCTGACCAGCCAGCGCACCCGCCCCAACTCGTTCCCGGTGATCCTCACCGCGATGATCCTGGTCGGCGTCGGCCTGCTGTTCTGCCTCATCGCGCTGATCAGCGGCTTCCTCGACATCCGTCCGGGTCAGGGGGGTCTCGCCTTCGCCGGGTTCCTGGGCCGTCTGGCGCAGGGCGCGGTGCTCGGTTTCTTCGGGTTCTACCTGATCAAGATCTTCAACGACCCGACCGTGGTTCCGCGCGCGCAGCCGCAGCAGCAGGTGTACAACCAGCAGCAGTTCCCGCCGGCCACCGGTGCGCAGCAGTCCTTCGCCCAGGCCGCCTACCCGGCCGCCGACCCCGCCGCGCAGCAGCAGGCGTACGGCTACGACCCCGCCGCGCAGCAGGCCGCGTACGGTCAGGACGCCGCCGCCCAGCAGCAGGCGTACGGGACCGGCGCCCAGCAGGCCTACGGCCAGGACGCGGCCGCGCAGCAGCAGGCGTACGGCTACGACCCCGCCGCGCAGCAGCAGGCCGCGTACGGTCAGGACCCCGCCGCGCAGCAGGCGTACGGGACCGGCGCCCAGCAGGCGTACAACTACGACGCCTCGGGTCAGCAGGCGGCCTACGGTCAGGACGCCGCCGCCCAGCAGGCCGCCTACGGCCAGGACGCCTCGGGCCAGCAGCAGGCCTACGGCTACGACGCGTCGGGCCAGCAGCAGGCGTACAACTACGACGCCTCGGGTCAGCAGGCGGCCTACGGTCAGGACGCCGCCGCCCAGCAGGCCGCCTACGGCCAGGCCTACGACCCGTCGCAGTACGCTCCGCAGCCCGCCGCCGACCAGCAGGCCCAGGACGCCATCGCCAACGGTTGGTACCAGGACCAGGGCCAGCAGGCCCAGGACACCCCGTCCGAGCCCGGAGTTGAACCATTCTTTAACTCCGGTGAGAACAATGGGGCCGAGGCGACCGACCAGAGCGGTGGCACCTACGGCAGCCAGTACGGCTCCGGCACCGGATACGGCTCTGACCAGCAAGGACAGGGCGGTGCCGACGGTCAGCAGAACTGGTACGGCAACGACGGCCAGCGCTGAACCGGCCCGGGCCGCCACGCTCTCCGCGCCTGGGGAAGGTACGTGAATTGCGTGGTAATCCACAGAACGGACATCGCGGGCCTGCCGTTGGAGGCTCGTGACATGATATTCAGTGGATTACCACGCAGTGCGCTTGACTCACAGTGACGCGCACACGTGTAATTCCCTTGTGGGATTTCCACCCGACCTGGGGGACGAAAAGGGTCGGGGACATCTATTGGGGGGCAACAGGAGGTGCGCATGAGCGAGGTCATCCCGCTGGCGCACGGCTCGGACGAAGATCTGGGCTGGCAGGAACGTGCCCTGTGCGCGCAGACCGACCCGGAGGCGTTCTTCCCCGAGAAGGGCGGCTCGACACGGGAGGCGAAGAAGGTCTGCCAGTCGTGCGAGGTACGTGCGGAGTGCCTGGAATACGCGCTGGAGCATGACGAACGCTTCGGCATCTGGGGGGGACTCTCCGAGCGCGAGCGCCGCAGGCTGAAGAAGGCCGCCGGGGGAGATTTCGATTTCCTGGCGGACATGCTGTAGGGGTACGCGTCGGGCGCGCCCGGGCCACGAGCCCGGGTGCGCCTTTTTCATGTTACGAGCCGTTCGGGCCCTTGGACAGGATTGGTTCGAGAGGTCCGCTGAGAGTTGAATGCGCCACTATGGGCCCCCTCGTCTCCCGGGCCAAAATGGTCCGTATTGGTGCGGGGTGGCGTATCGTGATGTCCCGCGTTCGCGTCCGCGAGCCGCCCCGGCGCACCCAGGCGCCCGCCGACCGTCCAGGCCGGCACACACCGGACCCGCGCACGGGCCCGCCCCTTCTCCCGGAGAGACCCGACCACAGCCGTGCCTGACCTGGATTCCGCCCGCCACGTCGTCACCGCGGTCATCGTGTCCCACGACGGCGCACGATGGCTGCCGGAAACCCTGTCCGCGCTCCGCGGCCAGACCCGCGCCGTCCAGCGGGTCGTGGCCGCCGACACCGGCAGTACCGACGCCAGTCCCGACCTCCTCGCCGACCACCTGCCCGCCGACGCCGTCATCGACCTCCCCGCCCGCACCGGATACGGCGACGCGGTCAGGGCCGCCCTGGACCTGCCCAGGTCCAGCACCGACGTGCACGGGTTCGAGGACGACGCCACCGAGTGGATCTGGCTCGTCCACGACGACCTCACCCCGGAGCGGGACGCCCTCGAACACCTGCTAGCGGCAGCCGACCAGGACCCCCGCAGCGCCGTCCTCGGCCCCAAGCTCCGCGACTGGTTCGACCGCCGACTGCTCGTGGAGGCGGGGGTCACCATCGACGGCGCGGGCCGCCGCGAGACCGGTCTCGAACAGCGCGAGTTCGACCACGGCCAGCACGACGGCACCCGGCAGGTCCTGGCCGTCTCCAGCGCCGGCATGCTGGTCCGCCGCGACGTGTGGGAGCGCCTCGGCGGGTTCGACCCCGCACTGCCGCTGTTCCGCGACGACATCGACTTCTGCTGGCGGGTCGGCGGCGCCGGGCTGCGGGTGCGCCTGGTCACCGACGCCGTCGCCTACCACGCGGAGGCCTCGGCCCGCCGCCGGAGGCGCATCACCGCCACCCGCAACCACCCCCGCCGGGTCGACCGCAGGCACGCCGTGTTCGTGCTGTTGGCCAACCTGCCCTTCGGCGGGATGCTGTTCGCTCTGCTGCGCAACTCCGTGGGCTCCGTACTGCGCGTACTCATGTACCTGCTCATCAAGCAGCCCGCGAACGCCCTGGACGAGGCGGCCGCGATCACCCTCGTCTACGGGCGGCCCCTCCGACTGGCCCGGGCCCGGTTCCGGCGCCGCCGCGACCGCCGCCGCACCTACAGCGCCATCCGGCCGTTCCTGGCCCGGGGGGTGGCGATGCGGCAGTTCGCCGACGCGGTCACCGCGCTGCTCACCGGCGAGCGGATGGCCGACACCGCGGGCCGCCACCAGGCGGTCACCGCGCCTCCGGGAGAGGAGGACGACGGCGTCGCCGACGACTCCACCTCCTTCTTCCGCCGCGTGGTCCTCCAACCGGGAGTGCTGCTGGTCATCGGTCTCACCGTGGTGACCCTGGTCGCCGAGCGCTCCCTCCTCCTGGGCGGGGGCATGATCGCGGGCGGGGCCCTGCCGCCGGTCACGGGCAACGCCCTCGACCTGTGGAACCTCTACCTGGCCGGGCACCCCGACAGCGGTGCGGGCTCGGCGGTGGCGGCGCCGCCCTACGTCGGGCTGCTGGCCCTGTTGTCCACCGTCACCCTCGGACAGCCGTGGATCGCGGTCATGGTGATCCTGCTGGGCTGCGTACCCCTGGCCGGGCTCACCGCCTACCTGCTCGCCCGTGAGGTGCTGCGCTTCCGCCCCGCCCGCCTGTGGATGGCCGGTGCCTACGCCCTGCTCCCCATGGCCACCGGGGCCGTCGCCCAGGGAAGGTTGGGCACCGCCCTGGTCCACGCCCTGCTGCCGGTCCTCGGGCTGCTGCTGGTCCGGCTCGTCTCCCTGCCGCCCAAGCCGTCCCGCCGGGCCGCGTGGGGCCTGGGACTCGCCCTCACGGTGGCCACCGCCCTCGTCCCCCTCGTCTGGCTCCTGTGCCTGGTCACCGGGGTGCTGGTGGCGGTCGCCTTCGGCCACCTGGGCCGTCGTCTCTTCGTCAGCGTGGCGATCAGCCTGGGCACCCCCGCCGTGCTCCTCATGCCCTGGACCCTCGAACTCCTGGCGCATCCGAGCCTGTGGCTGCTGGAGGCGGGGCTGCACCGGCCGGAGCTGTCCAACCCCGGCGCGACCCCCGCCGAGTTGCTCATGCTCTCCCCGGGCGGCCCCGGAACGCCCCCGTACTGGGTGACCGCGGGATTCATCGCCGCCGCCCTGTGCTCCCTGCTGCTGCTCCGCAACCGGATGCTGGTCGCCGCGGGCTGGAGCCTGGCCCTGTTCGGCATGCTCGTGGCCGTGCTGACCAGCAGGATCGTCATCGAGCCCTACTTCGGCGGCCCGGCCGCCCTGGTCTGGCCGGGCGTCGCGCTGGCCTTCGCCGCCACCGCCGTGCTCCTCACCGCCGCCACCGCCGCCCGCGCCTTCGGGGACATGATCCGCCTGGGCGGCCTGCGCCGGTACTTCGCGCTGGCCGTGGCCCTGCTGGCGCTGGCCACCCCGGTCTCGGCGGCGGCCCTGTGGATGTGGGAGGGCGTGGACGGGCCGGTCACCGCCGACGCCCCCCGGTCCGTGCCCGGCGCACTGGAGAGCGTGAGTTCGGACGGCACCGAGCCCCGCACGGTCGTCGTCACCCCCGCCGACGACGGCAGCGTCGACTACGTGGTGGCCCGGGGCCGAGAACCCCGGTTGGGGGAGGAGCGGATCGTGCCCGAGACGGCCACCCGCGCGGCCATGGACCGTGCCGTCGCCGAACTCGCCGCGGGACAGGGCGGCGACCAGCTGGTCACCCTGCTCGACCACGGCGTCCAGTTCGTCCTCTACCCCCGGCCCGAACTCGGCGGTCCCGCCGACGCCACCATGGTCGACACCCTCGACGGAACCCCCGGCCTGGGGCGGCAGTCGTTGTCCGACCACTACGGGCTCTGGCGGATCGTCGAACCCACCGGCGTTCTGCGCGCCGTCTCCGAGGACGGGCTCGACGCCGAGGCGCTGCGCGTGCGCGGCGCCGCCGACGACCTCACCGCCGAGGTCGACGAGGGCCACCCCGGCCGCCGTCTCGCCCTCGCCGAACCCGCCGACGGCGGTTGGCGGGCCACGCTCGACGGCGACGCGCTCGCCCCCGTGGACACCGAGAACGGTACCCAGGCCTGGGAACTGCCCGTACACGGCGGTGAGCTGCGCGTGTGGCACTCCGACCTGGTGCACACCGCGTGGCGGGTCACCCAGGGGGCGCTCCTGCTGATCGTCGCGGTGCTGGCCGCCCCGGGCGTGCGCACCGAGGAGGAGCGCAGGCTCATCGCGGCCACCCCGATGCCACGGCCCCGGCGCCCCCGCCGGGCGTCGCGCGCGAGGTCGCGCCGGGCGGCGGCTGGGCCCGGGGTCACGAGATCCGAGTCCCCGACAACAGAGGAGGCCGGGGTCGAGTCCCCCTCCGAGCCGGAGGAACGACCGGACACCGGACCCGACACCGGGCCCGCCACCACCGGTTCGCTCCCCGCCGTCCGCGGACGGCGCCGGGGGACGCGTGGCACCCGCCGGGCCGGGACCCGCAGGGCCGCCGGCAGACGCCGGGCGGGCACCGAGGAGGAGGGGTAGGACATGCGACTGATCGTGGAGAACCGGTTCGCCCTGTTCGGGTTGGTCGCGCTGGCGCTGCTCGCCCTCTTCGGAGTGGCGTTCGCGATCCAGCCGATCAACGCCCGGATCGGCGCGTCCGCACCCGACACCCTCCGCCCGGACCTGGCCGCTCGCGTGTGTCCCGCTCCGCACGAGACCTCCGACGACGCCGAGAGCGCCGTCGCCGCCTTCGCTCCCCGGGTCAGCCGTGACGACGAGGGCGAGCTGAGGGCCGTCCCCCTGGCCGAGGTCGACGGCGACCCCGGGGCCCAGTCCCTGGGCGAGGAGCTGACCGAACCCGGGCGGGTCTGGCGCACCGACGTCTCCGACGCGACCCGGCCCACCTCACTGCGCGCCGAGGGGTCCCTGGCCTCCGGGCTCGACGCCGCGCAGACCACCGTCTCCGACGACGGCATCACCGAGGTGCGCTGCGCGGCGCCGTCCATCGGCACCTGGTTCGCGCTGCCCGGGGCCGAGGACCCGGACGACGTCGAGCTGGAGGCCCTCACCGCGCACCTCGCCAACCCGGAGGACTTCCGGGCCACCGTGAGCGTCGACATCTACACGATGGAGGGGCCCTCCTACTCGCCGGACAGCAGGGGAATCCACCTCGGCCCCGGGGAGTCGACCGAGCTGGACGTCACCGAGCTCATCCAGAACACCGGGGCCCTGGGCGTGCACGTGCGCACCAGCACCGGCCGGGTGGCCGCCTCCCTGCTCGCCGAGCACTCCTCGGGTCACAGCGACTGGGTGCCGCCCACCCGCGCGCCGAACGACGTCCAGGTCGTCCCGGGAGTGCCCGGGGGAGAGGGCACGCGCCGACTGTTCGTGGCGGCCCCCGGTGACGAGCCGGTACGGGCCCTGGTGCGCGTGGTGACCGAGAGGGCCGACGCCGACGACGCCACCGAAGCCGAGCCCCTGGCCCTCAACGTGCCGCCCGCCGCCTCGGCCTGGCTCTCCCTCGAAGGGGCGCTCGCGGAGGCCCCCGGAACGGTCGTCGTCGAGGCCGACGCCCCCGTCGTCGCCGGGGTGTCGGTCGAGACCGTCGACGACGGGAAGGTCGTCGAGACCGCCTACACCGCCGCGGTCGACCCGCTCTCCGGGCCGCTGGACACCACCGCCGTCATCCCGGACATGCCCGAGGGCGTCGACGTGGAACTGGTCCTGGGCGCCCTGGAGGAGGACGCCCAGGTGGTGGCCACCCCGATCGCGGCCGACGGGAGTATGGGCGACGCCGTCCGAGCCGAGGTCGCCGCAGGGACCACCCACGTCTTCGGTACCGACACCGAGGGGTGGGGGGCTCCCTCCGGGGCCGACCCCCGGGACGGGTACGCGGTCCGCCTGGAGCTGTTGGAGGACTCCGGTCCGGTCTACGCCGCCCGCGTGCTGCGCTCGGGCGACGCCGTGAGCGTCCTGCCCGTGACACCGGCGCCCGTCAGGGTGCTCCTGCCCGAGGTCCGCGACAGCATGACCGGCATCGTCCCCTGACCCGGCTCGGGAGCCCTTCTCCCACGTACCCGCCGGATCGTCCCAGGTCCGGGACGGGTGGCGCCGAAGTGCCAAGGAATGGTCCGAAACGGCCAATCCAGGTCTGCCATACTTGGCGCGGATCTGGACGGGGCACTTCGGGAGGTAGACGTGGACGAATCGTTGACCGGGGATTTCGGGGTTCCGAAGGCGGATTCCGACGGCGACGATTTCGTCGCGGCACCCGATTCCCCGCACCCGGAGGAACGGGGGCCGAAAACCCGGGTTCCGGAGCGGCCGTCGCCCGCGCCCTGGGAACGGCCCGACGTTCCCCCGGCCCCCGAACTCGACGGGCCGCCCACCGAATCCCCCGAGGCCGCGTCCGGGGCCGGGGGAGTGGTGGCGGCCGTCGGCGGCCTGGAAGAACAGGTGCGCAAATTCCACGCGCGCAGCGAGAACCAGGAACAGATCATCCGGCAGATGCAGAGCCGGATCGAACAGCTCCAGGGCGACCAGGTCCAGGCCCTGCTCAAGCCCGTGCTGCGCAGGTTCGCGGGCCTGCACGCCCAGGCGGCCGAGGCCGCGGAACGGGCGCGTGAGCGCGGAGAGAAATCCGAAAAGGACTTCGACTTCTTCATGGACGCGATCGAGGAGTCGCTCGGTCTCATCGACGTCGAATCCGTGGAGGCCGCGCCCCTCGTCGAGTTCGATCCCAAGAAACACCACGCGGCCCGCGTCGTCCCCACGGAGGACGTCGAATTGGACAAGCGCGTCCAGCGTGTTCTGCGGCAGGGATTCTCCTATGTCGACGCGGACCGGGTGTTCCTTCCCGCGCAGGTGAGCGTCTACCGTTACCAGCCGCCCCAGTAGGGTGCTTCCGTCATTGTTCGGACCGGTCACCGGCCGCGGACCGGGCGTGACGGGTGTCATACGACCAATTCCGAAGAAGGAGTCTCACGTTGAGTGACAGCGTGTACGGAATCGACCTGGGTACGACGTACTCCGCCATTGCCCGGATCAATGATCTCGGGCAGGCCGAAGTCGTCCCCAACGTCGACAGCAACCCGACGACCCCCTCGGTGGTCTACTTCGAGGACGGCAACAACATCGTCGTCGGCGAGGAGGCCAAGCGTGTACAGCGTTCGGCGCCCGACCACGCCTGCTCCCTGATCAAACGCCACATGGGTACCCCCTACCCGCTGGACTTCCACGGCGAGCGGTACACGCCGGAGAGCGTCTCCGCGCTGATCCTCAAGGAACTGGTCGCCACGGCCAACAGCGAGAGCGGCCAGGACGTCACCAAGGTCGTCATCACGGTCCCCGCCTACTTCGGGGTCAAGGAGAAGGAGGCCACCAGGCAGGCCGGGCAGATCGCGGGCCTGGAGGTGGTCGGCATCGTGACCGAGCCGGTGGCCGCCGCTCTGTCGCTGGGCATCCGCGGGGAGAGCGCCGAGACCGTCCTGGTCTACGACCTCGGCGGCGGGACCTTCGACACCACGGTCATGCGGGCGGAGGCGGGCCGGGTCGAGGTCGTCGCCGTCGACGGCAACAAGTCCCTGGGCGGCGCGGACTGGGACACCGCCCTCTCCCAGCTGATCGTGGAGAAGTTCGTCCAGGCGGCCGGCCTGGGCGAGGAGGACCCCATGCTGGAGGAGGAGTTCGAGGCCGAACTCCTCGGCCAGGTCGAGGAGACCAAGAGGTCCCTTACCAAGCGGGAGAAGGCGACGGTCCGCTGCCGTTACCAGGACAAGGACGAGAAGGTCGAGGTCACGCGGGACGAGTTCGACTCCGTCACGCGCCACCTCGTCGGGCAGACCCTGGAGATCGCCCAGCGCACCGTGGCCACCGCCCAGGGCAAGACGCCGGGCCTGACCATCGACCGCGTGCTGCTGGTCGGCGGCTCGGCCAAGATGCCCATGATCGAGACCGCTCTGCGCGAGCAGCTCGGCTGGGACCCGGCCCGCAGCGACTTCGACCTGGCCGTGGCCAAGGGCGCCGCCATCTACGGGCAGGCCGCCGTGGACGAGGTCCTGTCCACCGACGGCTCGGAGGTGGAGGTCGCCCCGAACGCGGAGCAGAAGTACTTCCTCGGCGGGGCCAAGGCCCTGAGCGTCACGAACGTGCTCTCGCGCGGCCTCGGTGTGCGCTTCCTGGACCCGGACAAGGACGAGGAGTACATCAGCTTCCTCGTGCACGCCAACGACTCCATCCCCGTACGGCTCGACCCCATCACCGCCCTGACGCTCCAGGACCGGCAGAAGGAGGTCTCCATCGCGCTCTTCGAGCAGGGCGGCGAACTGGAGTCCCCCTCGCCGGAGGACAACCAGCTCCTCCAGGAGAAGTCACTGGAGATCCCACCGATGCCCAAGGAGTCCCCGGTCGAGATCACCCTCACGGTGACCGCCGAGGGCCTGGCCCGGGTCACGGCCTTCGAGCCCACCGGCAACCGGACCATCGACGTCGAGGCCCAGGTGTCGGTGCTCTCCGAGGCCGAGGTCGAGCAGGCGGCCAAGCAGGTCTCCGGTCTCGCGCTGCGTTCCTGACGCGGCCGGAGAGCGGTTACCGGAGGGACGGGGAGGCAGGGGTGGCGTTCGACGCCAAGCAGTACAGGAAGACGGTCCTGATCCCGCTGGAGAAGGACAAGGACCGGATGGCGGTGCTCCAACAGGCCATCCGGGACGTCCAGGGAGAGGACGGGGCGACCGCCCTGGCCCGGTTGGACGTGGCCGGGATGTTCGCCGTGGAACCCTCGATGACCGGGGCCGAACTGGAGCGGCACCTCGGTAGCGTCGAGGCGGCCTTCAACAGTCCCTCGATCAAGAACAGGCGGTCGGCGCAGCTGCTGAAGAAGCTGCTGGAACTGCTGCGCACGTCCGGTGCGGCCGTCGCCGATCCCGCGTTCTGGTCCGGGATGTCCCGGGCCAGGACCGAGGCCGTGCGCGCGCAGCTGGACGGCTTCGCCCGGGCGGTGGCCCAGGAGCACCCGCTCCGGGTGGTTCTGCCCGAGCAGGTGAGAGAGTTCGCGGCCGGTACCGGCCTGGGCGGGGTGTCCGAGGACGACCTCGCCGACGCGCTCTCGGCCCACGGTGTGCGGGTCGCGGCCGACTTCGAGGTGCCCAGGGTCCGGGTGCCCGCCGCCGTGCGCGTGGTGACCGACTACCCGGAGTTCCGGACCCTGGTGGACGTGGTGACCCGCCCCGAGCGGCCCGAGGGGATCAGGGTCGTCGACGAGCTCGCCTTCGGTGAACCCGCACGCGTGCTGGGCCCGAAGGACGTCGCCCGGGCCCGGGAACTGCTCCAGCAGCAGGAGGCCCGGGTCGAGGAGGGGGCCCGCCAGGCGGCCCAGAACGGCCTGGCGGCTTTGGCCGAGTGCGCGTCCCCCGCCGACCTGCACGCCCTGGTCCTGTCCTCCCTGGCGGAGACCGTGGAGGGCCTGCTGCGGCGCGGTCAGCCACGCGTCACCGTCCACGAGGAACTGTGCCGGCGGGGGTTGGACCAGACCGACGCCGCCCGGTTGGTCACCAAGCTGTCCGCCTCCACGAAGGTCCTCAGCGCGAACGACGTCGCCGAACGGCTGGCCGACGGTGCCCTCGGCGAGGCGCGCCGACTGCTCGACAGCCTCCCCGAACCGGAGGAGGACGAACGCGCCGAGCGGGAACGCCTCGCCCGGCGGGTCGAGGAGGCCGAGCGCAAGAAGGGGCGCAGCGTCGTCCGCTACGACGCCGCCGTCAAGCAGGGCGACTACGCGGCCGCCGCGGCCGCCCTGCGCGAGGCCCTGTCCGTCGACACCCGCGACGAGGAGCTGCGCAACCGGCTCCAACGGTTGCCCCCGCTTCCCCCGGCGAACCTGTCGCTGAGGGCGGACGGGCGCGCGCTCGTCGCGTCGTGGAGCGCGGACGGGGAGGGCACGGCGCGCTACGCCGTGGTCCGGACCACCGGCGGGGTCCCGGCCAACCCCCGGGACGGCGAACTCCTCGCCGACGGCCACACCGGCACCGTCTTCAGGGACGAGCGGGTGCCGGTCGGCACCCGGGTGCGCTACTCGGTGTTCGCCACCCGGGACGGAGTCCTCCACTCGGCTCCGGCGACGGACACCTGTGAGGTCCTGCCCCCGCCCTTCGACCTGGACGCCTCCGCCGGTTCCTCACAGGTGTCGCTCTCGTGGGGGGTGCCGTCGGAGGCCCTGGGCGTCGTCGTCACCCAGACGGCGCCCGACGGCACGCGCACGACGCACCGCCCCACGGCGCCCGGGCAGACGACCGTCACCGGTCTCACCCTGGGAACCAGGTACCGGTTCTCCGTCGCGGCCGTCTACCTGTCCGACGACGGCCGACAGCGCGAGTCGGCCGCCGTCACCGCGGACGCCACCCCCCGGGGCGCCATCCGGGCGGTG
The DNA here is from genome assembly GCF_042869555.1 of Nocardiopsis sp. NPDC006938. Lineage (NCBI taxonomy): Bacteria > Bacillati > Actinomycetota > Actinomycetes > Streptosporangiales > Nocardiopsidaceae > Nocardiopsis > Nocardiopsis sp. NPDC006938. The sequence goes on from NZ_JBIAGA010000002.1 coordinate 230,607, forward strand.
GACGACCTGCGGATCGACTCCTCTCCTGACGGTCACCAGGCCAGTTGGGGAACGGTCACCGGTTACCCGGTCGAGGTGTGGGCCCTACCGCCCACCGCACGGATCGAACGCGGGACCCGGCTGCCCCGGGCCCGGCTGACCGGCATGGGCGGCCGAAGGCTCACACTGCGCCAGGACGGCGGGGCCGACGGGCGCACCGTGTGCTCGTTCGACCTCCTGCCCGAGGTCAGCCTGCTGGTTCCCGTGACCGTGGACGGTGACGGCGGCCTGGTGGGTACCGCGCGGATCACCGGCTCCGCGCCGCAGGTGCGCACACCGACCGCCGAGAGACTGGGCGGCGAGCTCAGGCTCTCCTGGGAGTGGCCCGAGGGCGACCACCAGATCGAGGTCGCCTGGCGGGCGGGCGGCCGACCGGTCACCCGCCGTGTCTCGCGGACCGCCTACAACGACGGCGGCGGGGTGCGCGTCCCGGACGCCGACTCGATCAGCGACATCACCCTGTCCACCGTGGTGCGTGCCGGGGACCGGGAGTGGTCGTCCGCGGCCGTCCCCGTCCCGCTGAGCGGTCCCGCCCCCAAGGTCCGCTACTCACTGGAGGTCAAGCGCTCCTGGATGGGCGGAAAGGGCTCGGTGAGGGTGACCGCCGAGTCCCCCGACTTCCGAGGAAGGGTCCCGGCCGTCACGGTCCTCAAGGAGGCGAAGTTCATGCCGGGCGACGCCTCCGACGGAACCGTGGTCGACCGCCGGGAGCTGGACTTCACCGACCGCGACTCGCTCTCCTACGAACTCCGGCTCGGCAGGGTCGCGTCACCGTTCTGGGTGCGGGTCTTCGTCGAGCCGGGAAGCGGCGCCCGGTTGCAAGATCCCCCGACAAGCCAGATGCGAGGCTGAGGCGCAGTGCTCTTCACAACGACGGCCCCGTGCCCGTACTGCTACACCGAGATCAACCCCCGAAAGCTCGCCTACCGGTGCTCCGGACGGCACTCCGCCGGCCGGACACCCTGCGAGAAGCGGGTCGACCCCGCCCGCAGCAGGCACTTCAACGACACCAACGGGTACTGGCCCGTCATCGGGGAGGAGAAGGGCAACCTCCTGCCCGGGGTGCCCAGGCCCTCCCTCTCCGGCAACTGCGAGAACTGCGGGTCCGAACCCGGCCCGCCGGTGTGCCCCGAGTGCCACTCACTGCTGCCCTCCGAGTACGGCGCCGACTCGGCCCTCTTCGGCATGGTCGGCGTGCGCGGGTCCGGCAAGACCGTCATGCTCTCGGTCCTGGACGCCGAGCTCCAGACCTCCGTCGCCGACCGCTTCGACGCGGCCATCGACGCCCCGGGCGGCAAGTCCGGGCTCACCCGGGACCTGCGGGTCTACCACCAGCTCATGAGCGGGGGCGGTGGGACCGTCCCCGGACAGACCCAGGAGAACCGCAGCGGACGCAAGGAGCCCGCGGTCTACTCGTGGCGGTACACGAAGAAGGGCCCGCTGGGGACCTCGCGGACCGCCTCCACGGTCTTCTCCTTCTACGACAACGCGGGTGAGGACTTCGCGACCACCGACGCGGCCCTGACCCAGCGTTACTTGGGCGCCACCTCGGGCGTCATCCTGCTGTTGGACCCGTTCGGCTTCCCGGAGAACCGCACGCGTGCGGAGGCCAGGGGAGCCGGGTTCGTGGAGACCGGGCCCGAGGAGGTGGTCGACGCCATCACCTCCGTCCTGCGTTCGACCGGAGGCGTCAAGCGCACGAAGAAGATCCGGCAGCCCATCGCGGTGGTGGTGTCCAAGATCGACGCCTTCTTCGACCAGATCGACGAGGACCACCCGCTGCGCAGCCCCTCGTCGAAGCGGCCGGTGTTCGACGAGTCCGAAGGGCAGACCGTGCACGACCACGTCGGGCTGCTCATCCAACAGTGGGGAGGCGCGGGCCTCCTTCGGAAGCTGGAGCACAACTACAGCTCCTTCCGGCTCTTCGGAGCCTCGGCCCTGGGGGCGGAACCGGACTACGCCTCCCAGCGCGTGAACCAGCGCGGCCTCCTGCCCCACCGCATCGCCGAACCACTGCTGTGGCTCATGGCCACGCGCGGCTTCATTCCGTCGACGGGAGCGTGAGATGGGTTTCGAGACAGCGACCTACACCGACGTCACGGCGGGCGAGGCGATCGACGGCGTCGACGGCTTCAACTTCCAGGCGGTCTCCCCGGGGCTGACCGGGGTGGACCGCCAGCGCATCCGGGAGGGGCTGCTCCACCGGGTGGTTCCCTCCTGGGACCTGGGGCACGATCCGCTCGACCACCCGCCCACGTGCGCCTTCGAGGTTCGTGACGGGCGCAGCTACCTCTCCCGGGGCCGGTCCACCGGTATCACCAACAGCGGCCGTCCCGGCAACCAGGTCACCCAGGTCATCGCCACCTCCGACCCGGGCGACTTCGTCCCCTACCGGCCGGCCCAGCTCTACGGCGCCCTCCAGTGGAATCTGGAGAAGGCCGCCGGACCCGCCCCCGAACCGTGGGTGACCCCGCTGGAGGTCCGACCGGAGTTCGAGGTGGACGCCCTCCAGGAAATGGTCACCGGTGACGAGTGGGCGGCACGCGTCCTCCCGCACTACCTGACGATGATCGACGCGGCCCTCGGACCCGCCCCGACCAAGACGGTGCTGCTGCACGACGACCTCGACGAGGTCATGCGGTGGATCGCGCTGGGAACGCTCTTCGTGGAGTCCGAGCGGGCCCGGACCCTCGGGTTCAGGGCCCTGGTGGACGACCCCTGGCGGACCGACGCGGTCCTGGTGGGGGTGAGCCCCGGGTTCGGCGCCGTCGACCTCGGCTCCGCGAACGTCCTCGACCTGCGCGACCGCACGGTCCCGGACCTCGAACCCAGCGAGGTCGCACGGGCGCGCGCCGCCCTGTTCCGCGACCACGACGCGGCCGACGCCCTCACCGCGGTGGAGGTCGCACGGCGCTGGGAGACCACCCTCGGCGCCGAGCTGGCCAACGACGCCGCCCGGCTGGTCGCGGTACCGGACCCCGACACCGACGGTGCCGGGGCGTGGCGCACCGCGGTCTCGGCGATCGACCGGCTCGCCCGGGCCGGGATGGAGGACGACCTGGCCCTGTACGGCGAGGAACTCAGCGAGGCCTCCGTCACCTACGGCCCGACCACGGCGGAGGAGTTCACCCTGGCGGGAGGGGCCGTACGCCACGCGCACGGCATCGGAGCCGACGACGTGGCCCGCGGCGTGCTCCTGCCCGCGCTGGAGGCGCTCGCCGCCGCCCCCGGGCACGCCGGGGCCTTCGCCCGGGAGCTGTCCGGGGCCGCGACCCCGCTCGAGTGGGAGTCGGAGGAGGAGCGCGCGGCGGCCGGGGGGTTCCTGGGCACCGTGCTGGCCTCGGCCCCCACCGACTGCCTGGCCGACCTCTTCGGCGCGGCCGGGGCCGTCGGAGCCCCGGTCACCGAGGAGGCGCGGGCGGAGGCGGCCGATAACCTCTCCGCGTTGTGGCTCACCGACCCGGACCTGGGCCGGGACCGGTGGCGGTCGTGGCTCGGAGGGAAGGAGGTGGCGGCGGCCACCGCGCGGCGCCTCGGCGACGCCTTCCACGCCAACGACGAGCGGGCCGTGGAGTCGCTGCTGCGGGGGGACTGGGACTTCCTCGTGGCGGAGGCCGGTAGCCCGGAGCTCCGTGGCTGGGTCGAGGCGGGCCGGATCAGCCGTCTGCCCGTGGCCGAACGCCGCGAGCGGATCGTCCGCTCCCTCACCATGCCCGCCGAGGCGTGGCAACTGGCCCTGACCGGCACCGAGGTACGGGACGACCCCGCCCTGTGGGCGGCCTGGGTCTCCCGCCACGGATACACCAACTCCCTCCAGGTCCGGGTGCGGACGGCTCTGGAGCGGGCCCGCTCGCCCTTCCGGGGAGCCCGGGCGGAGGCGACGGACTGGAGTCCGCTCCTGGAGGTCCTGGGGGACGCCCCGGACCGCGCGCTCGCCGAGGCTGCGGCGGAGTACCTCCGGGCCCGGGGGGTCCTGGAGGCCGCACGGTCCAAGAACCGTGACGAGGCCGACCAGACCCTGGAGACGGACCTGCTCCAGATGCGGCCGGTGGTGCCGTTCCTGCTGGCCGACATCGGCGCCCAGATCCTGCGCACCGACGACTCCCCCAGGACCGGCCGGGGCGGCGACGAGAGTGAGGGGGCCGACCGCGAACGGTCCGAGCGGGAGAGGGCCGACCGCGGCAGACGGACCAGAATGGTGCGCGCGGTCACTCCCTGGGGTCCGGCGGCCATCCAGGTCCACCTCGTGCGCCAGGCGGACCAGCGCCGGTCCCCGAGCGTGGTCGACCGCGCCCTGCGACTGCTCTCCGACTCCGACGCGTCGGTGGCGGAGGCGGCGGACGCGGCCCTGGCCCGGATCGCCGAGACACAGCCGGAGCTGATCCGCGAGGTCAGGGGCCGATTCCGGTTCCGCAGCGAACTGGACAAGTACCTCAAGGGGCGGTCGGACCGGTCGGGTGACCGTCGCAGACCGGGCAACCCCTTCGGTTGGGGGAGGGGACGGTAGATGCCTCAGCTCATCTTCATCCTGGCGATGCTCGGCCTGGGCTTCCTCGCCATCGTGGCCGTCATCTTCCTGGTCGTGTTCGTGGTGTGGACGATCGTCGCCCTCCTCGTGCGGATCTTCGCGTGGATTCTGGTCATCTGGCTGGGCTCGTCCCTGCTGGGGCTGGTGCTGGGCATCCTCAGGGGTGTCGTCCTGCCCCCGTTCGTGCTCGCGGGTCGCGAGGAGGAGGAACCCAGGATCGCCTCACCCGACGCCGTCGTGGCGGGGCAGGTGCTGGGCAAGGCGCCGCGCGGTCAGGCCAAGCACTCCGGCTGGGACCACGCCTGGCCCGTCTACATCCCGTACCAGTCCAAGCGGGACGCCAACGCGGTGCTGGCGGCGTCGAGGCGGATCGGCGGCGACGCCGTCCGCTTCCTCTTCGACGGGTGGATCATCGGGCTCCTCCTCCTGCCCGGCGTCATCGGCTACGCCCTCGGCGTGTGGCTCTCGGTCCTGAGCTGGTACCTCATCATGCGGGTCCTCGGCGGCGCCGTGCACCTCGTGCAGTGGTTCGGCATCCTCCTGTACCGCTGGTCCGGCCGACTGGCCCAGCGGCGCCGGAAGGCCGAGCTGCACTGCGTCAAGTGCTACCGGGCCACACCGATGCCGAGCTACCGGTGCGCCGACCCCGACTGCGGGACGGTCCACCACGACGTCCGCCCCGGCCCCCTCGGCGTCACCCACCGCCGGTGCGGGTGCGGGACCCGGATGCCGGTCACGGTCAGCAAGGCGGCCCGCCAGCTCACCGCCCTGTGCCCCTTCTGCCTGGGAGACGCCCCGGACGGAAGCGGAACCCGGCGGGTCCTTCCGCTGCCGGTCATCGGTGCCGTGAGCGCGGGCAAGACCCAGTTCCTGGCCACCGGGGTGGTCGAACTCGGTGAGCGGGCCGAGGCGCTGTCCGGCTCGCTCACACCGATCTCCCCTGAGGCCGAGGGGTTCGTGCGGACCGCCACCACCGCGGTCTCCCACGGCCGGAGGGTGGCCAAGACCGCCTGGGAGGACCGGCCCGAAGGGGTTCCGCTCGTCCTGTCCCTGCGGGGGCGCGAGGTCGAGGTCCACGTCATGGACGCCGCGGGGGAGAACTTCGTCAGCTGGGACCGGTCGCAGTCGCTGGGCTACATCGACACCGCCGACACCCTGCTGTTCGTCCTGGACCCCCTGGCGCTCCCGGAGGTGAACGAGCGCCTCCGGCGCGCCGACGAGGGGGACGCGGTCCCGCTGGCCCAGGGAGACCAGGAGGACGCCTACGCGAGCGTGGTCGACCGGCTCCGGGCCTCGGGGATCGGGCTGGAGGCCAAGCGTCTGGCGGTCGTCCTCACCAAGCTGGACGTGCTGCGGCGGGTTCCCGACGCCGGTGCGATCGACCCGGAGGACGGGGCCTCCGTCCGGGCCTGGCTGAAGGAGAACGGTGCGCGCGGATTCGTGCGGCGCATCGACCAGGACTTCCGGACCGCGCACTACTTCGCGGTGAACTCGCTGGGCGCGGCGGACGGACTCGACCCGTCCCATCCGGTCCGGGTCTTCGACTGGGCGCTGCGCGCCACCGATCCGAAGCTGGCCGTGCTGCCCACACGGGAGTCCGTGTCGGCGGGAGAGGGGGAGTGAGCGTGAAGGGGATGAGAGACGGTGTCCCGCTGGTCTACCGGACGTTCCGCAACTCGTGGACCGTCCTGCACGTCCTGCTCGTGGTCGCGGCGGGGGCGGCGCTGGTCTGGTGGTGGCGGGAGGGCAACCTCGTGGAGCTCCTGACCACCTTCTTCGACGGCCTGCTCGCCCTCCAGAGAAGCGTGGGCGGTCTGGTCCGCTGGCCCTGGAGCGGTTGGTAGCGCCCCCCGGGCGCACAGCCGAGGAGCCCGCCGGGGACCGCACGCGAGCGGTCCCCGGCGGGCTCCGGTGTCTTCCGGCGGCCGCGGCCGTACTGAACCGGGACGGGGGCGGGTACGGGGCCAGTGAGCCGTCGGACGGGGGAGACATGGGTGAGACCGAACTGCGCGCGCTGGGCGGAGACCGCTGGACGCTGACACTCGAACGCGAACTGGGCCAGCCGCAGGAGCGGGTGTGGCGGGCGGTCACCGAACCCGAGGGGCTCAACCGCTGGTATCCCCTGACAGTGGAGCGCCTGGACCTGTGGCCCGGGGGAGCCATCCTCCTGCGGGACGAGGAGGGCACGGAGACGACCGCCGAGGTCACCGAGGTGGAGCCCCGTCGCGTCTTCGCCTTCAGGGAGTTCGACGAGCAGACCGGTGAACACGGGATGCGCCTCACCGTCGACGGCGCACGACTGACCCTGGCCCACACCTTCACGGGGCGGGAGTGGGCGGAGCGTACCGCGACCGGCTGGCGGAGCTGCCTCGACGCGCTGGAACGCTCCCTCGGCGAGGAGTGAGCGCCCGGCGGTCAGTTCTCCGGGTCGACGGACTCGGGTTCGACCCCGAGGAGGTTGGCCACTTCCTCCACGACGGTCTCGTGGACGAGGAGCGCCATCTCCTCGGGGTCCTTGGTCCGGATCTCCACGGGGCGGCGGTAGACGATGATCCGGGCTCGGCCGGCCGGGTCGCTCTCCAGACGGGAGAAGGGGATCGCCTCGGTGAGGTCGCCGTGGGGCGGCACCGGGGGAACGTCCTCCACGAGGAAGTCGACGTTGGCCAGCTCACGCGCCCACAGGCGCTCCAGGCGCTCGACCGCGTCCAGGACGAGGTCGTCGAAGGCCTGCGCCCGGCTGCGGGAGACGGGCAGGTCGGAGGGGACGAGAGGACCACGGATACCGCGGCCCCGGCGGTCCCGGCGCCGCACTCTGTCTGGTTGGCCACTGGAAAGGCGCACGCGTCGCACACTTCGAGACTAAGCCATGACGCGCCCCGCGCGTAGTCCCGGACGCCCGGAAGAACGGCGTCCGGGGCCTTCGCGACCCTCCCGGGTCAAGAACGGAAGCCCGAAAACTGTGCGGGTCATGGGACGATGCTGGCGTGTCCCTCGGTAAAGGCATACAGTCGAACGCTGTGAGCCATGTTCGACGCTGTTCCCGCACCGCGTGCCGGCAGCCAGCCGTCTTCACGCTCACGTACGTCTACGCCGACTCCACCGCCGTCCTCGGCCCGCTCGCCGCCTACGTGGAACCGCACTGCTACGACCTGTGCGCGATCCACGCCGAACGGTTGACCGCGCCGCGCGGGTGGGAGGTCGTACGGCTTCCGGTCGAGACGTCGGGAGGAGGTCCCGGCAGCGACGACCTGGAGGCCCTCGCCGACGCCGTACGTGAGGCGGCGCGGCCGCCCGCGCGCCCGGAGCCGTCCCCCGGCGAACCCGTGGGGGAGGGTCACGAGACGCTGCGCCGCGGCCACCTGCGCGTCGTCAAGTCCGATCGGGGCGAGCAACGCCCGCCGCACCACCCGAACGGCTGACCCGGGCCGCTCTTGCTAGTTTTGTACGGCGCTCGACCAACGGGGCGCTGGACCGAATTCGTCGCAGGATCGACCTGGCCGGAGCAGACGTGGCTGACCTCGGAAGCATCTTCAAGGCATACGACGTACGCGGTGTGATCCCGGACACCTTCAACGCCGACATCGCCCGCGCGGTCGGCGCCTCGTTCGCCCGCGTCGTCGGCGGACCCGCCGTCGTGGTCGCGCACGACATGCGGCCCTCCTCCCCCGAGCTGGCCCGGGCCTTCGCTGACGGCGTCACCTCCCAGGGGGTGGACGTGGTCTTCGCCGGACTCGGCTCCACCGACCTCCTGTACTACGGGTCCGGCTCCCTCGACCTGCCCGGCGCCATGTTCACCGCCAGCCACAACCCGGCCGAGTACAACGGCATCAAGATGTGCCGCGCCGGGGCCGCGCCGATCAGCGCCGAGAGCGGCCTGGACGACGTCCGCGCGCTCGCCGAGGCGTTCCTGTCCGGCTCCGAGGACCCCGGCTCCCACCAGGGACCCGCGGGCACCGTGACCGAGCGCGACCTGCTCCCCGGCTACGCCGACTACCTCCGCCAGCTCGTCGACCTCTCCGGGTCGCGCCCGCTCAGGGTCGTGGTGGACGCGGGCAACGGCATGGGCGGCCTCACCGTCCCCGCCGTCCTCGAACAGGGGCTGCCCCTGGACGTCGTCCCCCTGTACTTCGAACTGGACGGCACCTTCCCCAACCACCCGGCCAACCCCCTGGACCCCGACAACCTCGTCGACCTCCAGGCGAAGGTCCGGGAGACCGGTGCCGACCTCGGCCTGGCCTTCGACGGCGACGCCGACCGCTGTTTCGTGGTCGACGAACGCGGCGAACCCGTCCCGCCGTCCGCCGTCACCGCGCTGGTCGCCTCCGAGGAGCTCAAGCGCGAGCCCGGTGGCACCATCATCCACAACCTCATCACTTCGGCGGCGGTGCCCGAGATCGTCACCGAACGCGGAGGCAAGCCCGTCCGCACCCGCGTCGGCCACTCCTTCATCAAGGCGACCATGGCCGAGACCGGAGCGGTCTTCGGCGGCGAGCACTCCGCCCACTACTACTTCCGGGACTTCTGGAAGGCCGACACGGGTATGCTCGCGGCCATGCACGTCCTCCGTGTCCTGGGAGCGGACCAACGCCCGCTCTCGCGGATCACGGAGGAGTACTCCCGGTACGCGGCCTCCGGAGAGGTCAACTCCGAGGTCGCCGACGCCGCGGGCCGTATGGCCGCGGTGCGCGCGGCCTTCGGGGACAGGGACGGGGTGACCGTCGACGAGCTCGACGGCCTCAGCGTCACCCTGCCGGACGGGGCGTGGTTCAACCTGCGCGCCTCCAACACCGAGCCGCTGCTGCGGCTCAACGTCGAGGCCCCGGACGACACCGCCGTGGCGCGCCTGCGCGACGAGGTCCTGCACCTCGTCCGCGGCTGACCAGGGTCCGCACCCCACACGGCCATCACACGAGGAACGAGAACCATGAGCACGAAGATCGACGGCTGGCTGCTGGAGATCCTGGCCTGCCCGCAGAGCCAGGCGCCGCTGCGCCACGACCCGGAGACCGACGAGCTGGTCTGCGACGAAAGCGGTCTGGCCTACCCCATCCGGGACGGCATCCCGGTCCTGCTGGTCGACGAGGCGCGCACCCTCTCCTGAGCGGGCGGAAAAGGTGGAGCGGGGACGGAACGAACCGGGCGTTCCGGTAGTCATATCCGGTACGACGGGTCAGGGACACCTGTGAGGGACGCGCCTGAGCGCGGCCCCACCCGGCGCCCCGTACCCGTACTCTGAAGTGCGCCCCCGCTCCAGCCACCTCCCAGGAGGACATCGATGCCCGGTCCCGAATCGCTACTGCCGAGCGACCCCTCCGCGTTCGGCGACTACAGCGTGACCGGACGGCTCGGCAAGGGCGGGCAGGGGATCGTCTACCTCGCCGAGGACGCCGACGGCGACCAGTACGCGGTCAAGGTCCTCAACGACCAGTGGTCCGCCGACGCCGACCTGCGCAAGCGGTTCGAGAAGGAGGTCCGGGCCGCCCAGCGGGTCGCGTCCTTCTGCACGGCGGCGATCATCGACGCCCAGCTCGACGACGACCCTCCGTACGTGGTCAGCGAGTTCGTCCCGGGCAAGGACCTCCAGGAGACGGTGACCAGGGACAAGACGGTCCGTGGCGCCGCGCTCCAGCGCCTGGCGGTCTCGACCGCCACCGCACTGGTGGCCATCCACAAGGCGGGGATCGTCCACCGCGACTTCAAGCCCGGCAACGTGCTGCTGGGGCCGGACGGCCCGCGCGTGATCGACTTCGGGATCGCCCGGGTCGACGACGGCACCGCCACCATGACCAACTCGATCGTCGGCACGCCCTCCTACATGGCGCCGGAGCAGATCGAGGGCCGCGGCATCACCGACAAGTGCGACATCTTCGCCTGGGGCTGCGTGATCGCGTTCGCCTCGACCGGGCGCGCCCCGTTCGGCTCGGACACCGTCCCCGCGGTGGTGCACCGCGTGGTGAGCGCCCCGCCGGACCTGGACGGCGTGGACGAGGCGCTGCGGCCGATCGTGGAGTCGTGCCTGGACAAGGACCCCCACCGCCGACCGAACGCGCAGACACTGCTCATGCGGCTGCTCGGCCACGACGGCCCGGCCCCCGCCAGCGGCGCCGAGGACGCGCTCAAGCAGGGCGAGCGGGTGGCCCAGACCGGTCTCCTCAACGGCAACCAACTGCCGCCCGTGCACCCGCAGTACCCGCACACCGGCGGACAGCCGGGCATGGGCTACCCGCCGGGCGTGTCCAACCCGGGCTCCTTCGGCGCACACCCGGGGACCTCCAACCCCCGCCTCGGGCAGATGGGCCACCCGATGAGCTCCGACCCACGGCACGGCGGTTTCGGCGCGCACCCGGGACTGTCGAACCCCCGCCCGGGCATGCCCGCTCCGCACCACCAGCAGCACGCGGCGCACCAGAACGCCAACCCCATGATGACCGGGGCGGTCAACCCGAACCAGACCTACGCGCCGCAGCGGCAGCCGAGCCAGCCCGACTCCCTCCTCCAGCAGGGCTGGGTGATCCCGGCGGTACTGGTCACCATCATCATCCTGCTGCTGATCCTGGTGCTCCTGGGCCTACAGAAATGAACCGCTCCCGGCCCCGCCCACCTTGCTCCGCCCGGTACTCCCTCCCCTCACACACGGGTGAGCGTGTCCACGGAGCGCGACACCGCCTCGTCGACGAGGTCCCGTACCTGCGGCCAGCGGTCGTCCACGCAGTCGGTGGGTAGCACGGTGACGCTGTCGCCTCGGTTGATCTCCCACACCTGACGCACCCCCTCCGAGGTGGTCAGGCGGGCGTTCGCGGTCACCGCCAGCACGCCCGAGGGCGGGCTGCCCACGTCCCGCACCACCACGTACAGGGCCAGCGCCGCCCCGTCCGCGGCCAGTTCCAGACAGCTCCACCAGTGCGTCGGGCCCTCCACCCGGTCACCGTCCCCCGAGGTCACCGTGGCGGTCGCGGCGGGGTCCAGGGCGCCCAGGAGGAGCGCGACCGAGCCGCGCCGGGAGCGGACGTGGTCGAGGACGCGACGCCGCGTCACGGCGTTCAGCGGGGGGACGGGGCCGTCGGCGGGAGCCCCGGAACCGGTGTGCCAGGCGAGTTCGTCACGCAGGGCGCTGGTGACCAGGCCCGCCAGGTGCGAGACGACCGGGGCCAGCCCTCCGTCGGGAACGCGTTTGTCCCCCGGGGCCGGCGGCGGTGACGACGGGTCCAGGAGCAACGGGGGCAGGTCGGCCCGCTGGAGGACGCGGGAGGCGAGCACCCACGGCAGCACCCAGTCGGCCCCGCCTCGGAGCGGCTCCCCGCCGGAGACCTCGGCGGCCACGCGCACGCACTCGGCGTAGGCGTGGGCGGCCCGCACCACCGGGTGGGCGGGCGCCGCGGCCGCCTCGGCCAGCCGGACCGTGTGCTCGGTGGACAGCACGGCCCGCAGGGGCCCGGAGGCCGTCCACGGGTCCTTCGGACCCCCGCTCAGGGCTGGGAGTTCGGCGACCCGCCCGGCGAGCGCCGCGACGTGCGGTCCGGTCAGCGGCTCACCGGAGACCGAGTCCCCGTTCAGCAGCAGCTCGGTGAGGTCGGCCCCGCCGCCCCACTCCCGGACGCGGTCGCGCGTCAGCTCCCGCCGCGCCGCCCGGTGCCGCTCGCGCGTGCGGTCCTGGCGCCGCTTGGCCCAGACCTCCCGGAGGAGGTCGACGTCCCTGAGTTCCTGGCGCACGTGCTCGGGGAGGGAGTCCCAGGGCGCGTCACCTCGTTGGCTGTCCACGGTCTCATCCGTAGCCCGTGGACTCTTTGCCAAAACATGCCGAAGGGAAGGTGCCGGTGACCGGAGGCGGCCGTGACCCTGTGTCAACCGGAGTGTGCGCCGCGCGTCCCCGTGTCCGTGCCGACCGGGCCGCCGGCGCCGGTCGGACGGCGGGCGAGCAGGAGGCGCATGGCCTTCTCCTTCTCGAAGTCCAGGGCGCGGGTGGGGGCGGCCGCCAGCCTGCCCAGGCGTTCGCCGTGCGCGCGCACCCGTGCGAGGACCTCGGGCTCGGCCAGGACCCGCAGGGCGAAGGCCAGTGCGGCGGGCGGGATGTCGAACTCGCGCTCCAGCTCCAGCCCGCCCGCGATCGTGCGCAGGTCCTCCTCGGTGAACCGGCGGTGCCGGTGGCCGCGACCCGTGGGCTGTTCCTGGGTACGGGGAAGCAGCCCGAGGCCCTCGCGGTAGCGCAGCATGCGGGCCGTGCTGCCGACCCGCTCGGCGGCCGCCGAGATGGGGACCGGCGAACGGGGAGGTCCGGGCGCGGTGGGGTCGTCGTCGAGGGCGGCCATGCACGTGACTGTAACCCACCATCGCCGCCGCATCGAGCGAATCTGACACTTCTGTGTGAGCTTTGTGTGCGGACGGTGGACGCGGGCCTAGAATCGGGTGGCAACCATGACTTGACGAGTGAGGAACGCATGGCTTTCGACTTCAAGGTCGCCGATCTCTCCCTGGCCGAGTTCGGCCGCGACGAGATCCGTCTCGCCGAGCACGAGATGCCCGGCCTCATGGCCACCCGCGCCGAGTTCGGTGACAGCAAGCCCCTCGCGGGTGCCCGCATCATGGGCTCGCTGCACATGACCGTGCAGACCGCCGTCCTCATCGAGACGCTCGTCGCCCTGGGCGCCGAGGTCCGCTGGGTCTCCTGCAACATCTTCTCCACCCAGGACCACGCCGCGGCCGCCGTGGTGGTCGGTCCGAACGGCACCGTCGAGGACCCCCAGGGTGTCCCGGTCTTCGCCTGGAAGGGCGAGACCCTGGAGGAGTACTGGTGGTGCACCGAGCAGGCCCTCACCTGGCCCGGCGAGGGCCCCAACATGATCCTCGACGACGGCGGCGACGCCACCATGCTCGTCCACAAGGGCGCCGAGTTCGAGAAGGCCGGTGCCGTCCCGGACCCCTCCACCGCCGACAGCGAGGAGTTCGAGGTCGTCCTCACCCTCCTCCAGGAGAGCCTCAAGAAGGACTCCGCCAAGTGGACCACCATCGCCCAGGGCATCAAGGGCGTCACCGAGGAGACCACCACCGGTGTGCTCCGCCTCTACGAGATGCAGCGTGACGGCAGCCTGTCGTTCCCCGCGATCAACGTCAACGACTCCGTCACCAAGAGCAAGTTCGACAACAAGTACGGCATCCGCCACTCGCTGCCGGACGGCATCATGCGCGCCACCGACGTCCTCATCGGCGGCAAGGTCGCCGTGGTCTGCGGATACGGCGACGTCGGCAAGGGTTCGGCCGAGGCGCTGCGCGGCCAGGGCGCCCGCGTGATCGTCACCGAGATCGACCCCATCAACGCCCTCCAGGCCGCCATGGACGGGTTCCAGGTCACCACGCTGGAGGACGTGCTGGAGGTCGGTGACATCTTCGTCACCACCACCGGCAACTTCAACGTGATCATGGCCGACCAGATCCTGCGCATGAAGCACCAGGCGATCGTCGGCAACGTCGGCCACTTCGACAACGAGATCGACATGGCCGGGCTGGCGAAGGTCCCCGGGATCACCAAGAAGGAGATCAAGCCGCAGGTCCACGAGTGGACCCAGGAGAACGGCAAGTCCGTCCTGGTGCTCTCCGAGGGCCGTCTGCTGAACCTGGGCAACGCCACCGGCCACCCCAGCTTCGTGATGTCCAACAGCTTCACCAACCAGGTCATCGCCCAGATCGAGCTCTTCACCAAGCCCGACGAGTACCCGACCGACGTGTACACGCTGCCGAAGATCCTCGACGAGAAGGTCGCCCGTCTGCACCTGGACGCGCTCGGCGTCAAGCTGACCGAGCTCACCAAGGAGCAGGCCGCCTACATCGGCGTGGACGTGGCCGGGCCGTTCAAGCCCGACCACTACCGCTACTAGGACGAGTCCCCTCCCAGATGACTCCTCCCTCACACGAGGTGGCGGACCTCGGCCTCGCGAAGGCCGGGGTCCGCCGTGTGGCGTGGGCCGAACGCTCCATGCCGGTCCTGCGCAGCGTCCGCGCCCGGTTCGCCGAGGAGCGGCCCCTCGACGGCCTGCGGGTGGCCGCGTGCCTGCACGTGACCGCCGAGACCGCCAACCTGCTCCGCGTGCTGCGCGCGGGCGGGGCCCAGGTGTGGCTGGCCGCCTCCAACCCGCTCTCCACGCAGGACGACACCGCCGCCGCCCTGGTGGCCGAGTACGGGGTGGCCGTGCACGCCTGGGCGGGCATGGACACCGCCGCCTACGACCGCAACCTGGTCACCGTCCTGGAGTCCCGGCCGCACCTGCTGCTGGACGACGGCTGCGACCTGGTGAACACCGCGCACACGCGTCCCGAGCTCCTCGACGGGGTGTTGGGCGGGTGCGAGCAGACCACCACCGGGGTGATCCGGCTGCGGCGGATGAGCGCGGAGGGCGAGCTCCGGCTGCCGATGGTCGCGGTCAACGACACCCGTACCAAGCGGATGTTCGACAACCGGTACGGCACCGGCCAGTCGACCGTGGACGGGGTCCTGCGCGCCACCAACACCCTGCTGGCGGGCCGGACCGTGGTCGTGGCCGGGTTCGGCTACTGCGGCCGGGGCCTGGCCGAGCGCTTCCGGGGCATGGGTTCCAACGTGGTCGTCACCGAGGTGGACCCGGTCAAGGCGCTGGACGCTGTGATGCAGGGGTACACGGTGGCCACCATGGAGACCGCGGCGGCGGTCGGGGACGTGTTCGTCACCGCCACCGGGAACCGGGACGTGATCCGCCGCGAGCACCTCGCGGTGATGCGCGACGGCGCGATCCTGGCCAACTCGGGCCACTTCGACCTGGAGATCGACCTGCACGCGCTGGAGTCGCTGACGGTGTCGGTGGACCGGGGCGTGCGTGAGCAGGCGGACGAGTACGAGTTCGCGGACGGCCGCAGGCTGCTCCTGCTGTCCGAGGGGCGCCTGGTCAACCTGGGGGCCGCGGAGGGCCACCCGGCCGCCGTCATGGACATGTCGTTCGCCGTGCAGGCGCTCACCACCGAGTGGCTGGCCCGGGAGCACGGCTCCCTCCGCCCCGGTGTGGTGGAGGTGCCCGAGGAGACCGACAACGAGGTGGCCCGCCTCGAACTCGCGGCACTGGGGGTGGGGATCGACGCCCTCACCCCGGACCAACGGGCCTACCTGAACTCCTGGCGCCCCTGAAACCCGCCCGGTCGGCCGTGGTTCATGGCCTCCAGGCTCCGGCGGCGACGTTCGGCCAGCACGGCCGCGAGGTAGTACGGCGGGGTGGTACCGGGCGGCGGCAGCGGGCTGACCTGCGCGGCCACCGCGTCCGCGAGCCGGGTGCCCATCTCGTGCCGGGTGTGCTCGGCCAGCTCGCCGTAGCGCAGCACGTACTGACGGGCGGCGTTGGCGGTCTCCGGGGAAAGACGGGACAACTCGATCGTCGCCGCCCACCCGGCCAGGTGCGGGGGCATCGGGACGGCGGTGTCGCGGCGGCGGCCGGAGCGCTCCTCGACCACCATCGTCCCGGCCACGAAGTCACCGACCCGGCGGCCGTCCCGGTTGATCATCGAGGTGACGAGGGCGACGACGCCGAAGGTCAGCCACAGCTCCACGAACCCCGAGAGGGCGCGGCCCAGCGCCTGCCGGAAGCGTTCGGGGGAGCCGTCGGTACCCACCACCCGCAGCCCCAGCGCCATTTTTCCCAGGGATCGCCCGCGCGAGATCGACTCGAACGCGGTCGGGTAGCCGACCATGATGAGGATCGAGGCGCCCAGGTAGATCGCGCTGGTCGCGGCGAAGTCGACGGTGACCCCGATCCAGGACGCCACCACACCCAGGGAGATCAGGGCGATGACCTGGAGCAGGAAGTCGATCGCGTAGGCGGCGGCGCGCGTGGCGAACCCGGCGGGGCGCAGTTCGAGCACGACCGCGTCACCCGTGACCAGCGGCGTCGTGCCGTACACGTCGTCACGGGTCTCGCCACCACCGGGATAGGACACCAGCGCACGCTCCCTTACCGGGTGTCTGAAACCGTCCCCTTGACACTACCCGCCCGCGCGTGGCGGCGTTCGCACCCGTCGCGGCGGCCGGGACCGTATCCAGTAGTGTCCCTTACGTGGATATCGACGTTTTCGCCGCCGCGCACGCCCGCGAGTGGGAGCGGCTCGACGCCCTGGTGCGTCGGCGCCGTTCGCTCACGGGCGAGGAGGTCGACGAGCTCGTCGACCTCTACCAGAGGGTGTCGACCCACCTGTCGGTGGTGCGCTCCTCGGGCCAGGACCCCGAGCTGGCCGGGCGGCTCACCTCCCAGGTGGCCCGCGCCCGGTCGGCGGTCACCGGCTCGCACGCCTCCACCTGGACGGACGTCGCCGGATTCTTCACCCGGGTGTTCCCGGCCGTGCTCTACCGGCTGCGCTGGTGGTGGATCGGCGTGACCGCCGGGACCCTCGCCGTGGCCACCGCGGCCGGGGCGTGGGTCGCCAACGACCCGACGGTGCTCGCCGCGCTGGGCACACCGGAGTCCATCGCCCGGTACGTCGAGTACGACTTCGCGAACTACTACGTGGAGAATCCGGCCGGTTCCTTCGCCGCCCAGGTGTGGACCAACAACGCCTGGGTGGCAGCGCAGGCGATCATCTACGGGGTCGCCTTCGGGCTGCCCACCCTCGCCGTGCTGTTCGTCAACGCCCTCAACCTGGGCATGGCCGGGGGGATGATGTTCGCGATGGGGCGGGGCGACGTCTTCTTCGCGCTGATCCTCCCGCACGGCCTGCTGGAGATGACCGCCGTGTTCGTGGCCGGGGGAGTGGGCCTCAAGCTCGGGTGGACGCTCGTCGCCCCGGGGGAGCGGACCCGTCTGCGGGCCCTCGGCGAGGAGGCCCGGGCGGCCATCGCGGTGGTCCTGGGTCTGGCGGTGGTGCTGTTCGTCTCGGGCCTGATCGAGGGCCTGGTCACCGGGTGGGTCACCAACACCTGGGCGGCCATCGGCATCGGCGTGGTGGCCGAGGTGCTGTTCTTCGTCTACGTGTTCACCGTGGGCAAGAAGGCGTGTCAGGAGGGCGAGACCGGCGACATCGAGAACGCCCCCGCCGCCGTGCCCGTGGCGGGGTGAACGGGTCGAAGGGCCTGTGATTCCGGGCCCTCGGTGGCACCATCTGTTGTATGGACGAGTCCCTGCGATGGTTCAAGAGCAGTCACAGTAACATGGCGAACCACTGCGTGGAGGTCGGGTACCGGGGAACCGGCCCGGAGGAGTGGATCAAGAGCAGCCACAGCAGTATGGAGAACGCGCACTGCGTCGAGGTGGCGCTCCGGGAGCACGCCTCGGTGCTGGTCCGGGACACCGGGAACCGTGACGCCGCCGTAGTGGGGCTGGGGGCCCGGGAGTGGTCGGCGCTGGTCGCCGCCGTCGCGTCCTGTCGCTGACGGGTCAGCCGCTCCCGAGGGACCGGATCGCCCTCTCCCGCCACTCCCGCGCCTGGTCCGTCAGGGCGTGGTCTCCGCCGAGGGCCTCCTCACGCCACTCCACGACCCGGCCGAACGCCTCGGCCGCGGCCCGGTGGTCTCCCCGCTCGAAGGCGACCCTGGCCAGGCCGAAGTGGGCGTCGATCGTGGTCGGGTGCATCTCCCCGAGAGCCGTGGCGCGGAACCGCGCGACCCTGCGGAACCCCTCCTCCGCGCCGTCGTGGTCACCTCGGTACAGGAGGACGAAGGAGAGGTTCTCCAGCGTGCTCAGCGCGACCTGGTCGTCCTCCTGGGAATGGTCCGCGTACGTCCGCCAGAGCGCCCGGAACCCCTCCTCCGCAGTGTCCAGGTCGCCACGGAGCGCGGCCATGAGGGTGACCTGGTGGCGGGTGCTCAGCGTGTCCGGGTGCAGCGGGCCCAGCACCCGTTCGCGCGCGTCGAACACGGCGAGGTAGATGTCCTCCGCCTCCTCGATCCGGTCGCGGGCGCGTAGGGCGTCGGCCAGCGCGTGCCGTGCGCGCAGGGTCTCCACGTGCTCATCACCCAGGTCGGCGCGACTCCGGTCGACGATGTCCCGCAGGCCCAGCTCCGCCCTCTCCTCGAACCCGAGGAGCATGACGGCCCGGTGGAACCGGATGTGCGCCCGAACG
This sequence comes from Nocardiopsis sp. NPDC006938, assembly GCF_042869555.1. Taxonomy (NCBI): domain Bacteria; kingdom Bacillati; phylum Actinomycetota; class Actinomycetes; order Streptosporangiales; family Nocardiopsidaceae; genus Nocardiopsis; species Nocardiopsis sp. NPDC006938. The sequence continues at coordinate 249,238 of NZ_JBIAGA010000002.1, forward strand.
GTGTCCGGGTGGGCGTGGCCGTGGAGCCGCAGCAGAACGACGTGCAGGGCCGAGTACGCCCCCATCTCCAGGGCGAGATCGTGGTCGGCCCGCCACTCCAGGAGCCGCCGTGCCGTCTCCAGCAGTGGCTCGGAGTCGGGCCCCAGGTGCGCCCGTAGGGTCTCGGACACCAGCGGGTGCAGCCGCAGGGAGACCGTGCCCGTGACCTGACGGGAGGTGGTGACCAACCCGTGCACGACCAGAGCGTTGATCGCCCGGGCCAACCCCGCCTCGTCGAGGGAGGCCATGGGACCCTCGGCCAACTCGCTCAGCGGGAGCCTGCGCAGGGGGACGGCATGGGAGTCGGCTCCGAGGACCGCCAGGACCCGCAGCAGGGGGATCGCCTGCGGGTTCCGCTCGCCCACCACGCGCAGGGACAGCTCCCACACCCCGGAGAGCAGGCGGCGCTCGTCGTCCTCACCGGCCGCCGCCGGGGCGGAGAGCGCGTCGAGTCGGGTGAGGTCCTGGTCGAGGTGGCCCAGCAGCGCGTCCGCGTCGGGGAAGAGGACACCGTGGGTGGCCAGGATGCGACCGGCGAGTGCCAGGGCCAGGGGGACGCCGCCCAGCCGCGCGGCGAGTCGTTCGGCGCCCGGTGACCGCTGCCCACCCGCGTGGTCGGTGAGGGCCGTCGCCGCGTCCGCGTCCCCAAGGGAGTCCACGTGGTGCACGGTCGCGGGCGCCCACAGCGCGGGGTCGTCGACACGGCTGGTGACCAGGACGAACCCGCCCGGGCTGGAGCGCAACCAGCCGCGCTGCTCTCCGGGCCGGTTCTCCGGGTCCAGCAGCTCGGGCCGGTCGGCGTTGTCGATCACCAGCAGCCAGGGCCGGGGGGCGGAGTCCAGGTGCCGCCAGACCCAGCGGGCGGCCTGGCGAGGTGCCGCCCGGAAGCTGTCGGCCTCCTCCCGGGCGCCGCCCAGTTCGACGGCGACCTCCAGCATGCTCGGCAGGATCGTGTCGGGGCGCACCCAGAACACCGTCCAGCCCTCCGCTCGGGCGTGCTCGGCGAGGGCGGCCGCGATGGTGGTCTTGCCGAACCCGCCGGGCCCGGTGAGCACGTGCGGCACCGGTTCGCCGTCACGCATGGCCCGGCGCAGCGTCGTCAGCAGGTCGTCGCGTCCGCGCGTGGCCGTGGCGGGACGCGGTGGATCGAGGGAGACGTCGGGTACCGGACCGGCAGCCGGGGCCGTGTGCACGGTCACGCCGCCGTGGATGTCGCGGGCCTGGACCAGGTGTCCGTACACGGGTCCGTCGGCGCGGTTACGGGCTTCGGGGGGAGGAGCCATGGGTCACATGATGCCCGACGCGGGACGTCCGACGCGGGGGGCCCTCCGTGTGCGGCGCTCAGAGCGCCCGGACCAGCGCGGACAGCCCGCCGCCCTCGGTCGCGGAGCGGCCCACGCCCAGGCCGACCGCGCCCGCGCGCAGGAACGCGGCGGCGTTCGCGGCGGTGACCCCGCCCGTGGCCACCACCCGTACCTCGGGGAACGGCCCGGCGACGGCGGACACCCAGGACGGTCCCAGCGCGCTCGCGGGGAACGCCTTCACCCGGGTGAGGCCCATCCGCAGCGCCTGCCCGACCTCGGTGGGCGTGGACACCCCGGGCAGGAACGGTACGCCGAGGCGGTCGGCCTCGGCGACGGTGTCCGGGTCGAGCCCGGGGGCCACGCCGAACCGTGCTCCGGCGTCCACCGCGCGGCGCAGCCGCTCCGGGGTGGTCACCGTCCCGGCTCCCACGGGCAGACGTCCCCCGGCGGCCCGGACGACGGCCTCCAGGGCGGGGGGTCCGGCCGCCGACTCCTGGGTGACCTCCACCAGGCCTACTCCGGCCGCCCAGGCGGTCCGGGCGGCGGCCACCGCCTCGTCGGGGGCCAGGCCCCGAAGGATGAGGACGAGGGGGACGGCGGCCAGGCCGCGGTCGAAGAAGTCGGCCCAGGTCGGGACCGGTCCCGAGGGGACCCCGCCGGACCGCCCGGCGGTGTCGTCGGTACACGTGGTGCTCATCGTCGGCTCCATCCCAGCTCCTCGCTGACGGCGTACGCGGTGGTGGTGAGGTCCTCGGTCATCGCGAGCAGCCCGGGCCGGTCCAGGACCATGCTCGGCGCGGAGACGGAGATCGCGGCGGCCACGCGCCCGGCCGCGTCGTACACGGGCGCGGCCACGCAGTGGATGAACTCCTCGTGCTCGAAGTCGTCCAGGGCCCACCCCTGGCGCGCGGTGCGGTCGAGCACCTCGTCCAGGGACGCGCGGTCGGTGAGCGTGTTCGGGGTGAACCGGGGGTAGGGGTCCGGTCCGAGCAGCGCGTCCCGCTCCGCGGCGGACATCGACGCGAGGAGCACCTTGCCGATCCCGGTGGCGTGCAGCGGGGCCAGCGCCCCGATGTGGGAGTACATGCGCACGGCCTGCCGCGACTCCACCTTGTCCAGGTACATCACCCTGTCGCCTTCCAGCACGCCCAGGTGGACGGTCTGCCCGCAGGCGTCGCCCAGCGCGGCCAGGTGGCGCGCGGCGCTCGCCCGGACGTCCAGCCCCTCCAAGGCGGCGGCGGCGAGGGCGGCCAGCCGGGGGCCCAGCCGGTACGCGCCGTCCTCTTCGCGGCGCACGAAACGCTCCTCCTCCAGGGTGCGCAGCAGACGCAGGGTGGTGGCGCGGTGCACGTCGAGGCGGCGGCCGAGCTCACTGTTGGTGACGGGGCCCTCGGCCAGCTCCACGAGGACGCGCAGGGCGCGTTCGACACTGTTGGACACCGGTGGATCTCCCCTTGGTCGGCAGGGGCCGGGGCGGCCCCTGGTGTGTGCGGAGGTGGTTCCGGGCCGCGCTTTCGGCCCCTCACCGGGCGGCGGCGGACCCCTCCGGCCGGGGCGGGATGTCCCCGGGGAGCCCGAGCACCACCCCGGCCAGTCTGGCGCCTTCGGAGAGACAGTCGGGCAGGGGCGCGTCGTCCAGCAGGCGGTGCAGGAACCCGGCGGCGAAGGCGTCCCCGGCTCCGACGGGTTCGACCACCTCCACCGGGGGCGCGGGTTCGAACCAGCTGTGCCCGTCGCGCACGGCGGTGGCTCCCTCGGCGCCCTGCTTGACCACGAGGAGGCCGGGGGAGGGGGCGCGGCCGGTCAGGTGCGCCACCAGGTCGGGCAGGGTCCGCACGCCCCACAGCGCCCGCGCCTCGTCGAGACCGCAGAACACGACGTCGGCGCCGCGGGCCAGGTCGAGCAGGAGCCCGGCGTTGGCGGGCCCGTGCAGCGCGGGACGGTAGTTCACGTCGAAGCAGCGCAGTGTGCCCGGGGGAGTGCGCTCGAACAGCTCCCCGACCAGACCTCGCGCCGTATCGGAGAGGGCGGCGGTGATGCCGGTGGTGTGCACCAGACGGGGGCGCCAGCGCCAGACCTCGGCGGCGTCCCCCGGGTGCAGGGCGGAGGCGGCCGAGCCGCGGCGCCAGTAGCGCACCCGGGTGCCTCCGGAGGAGGGTTCCTTCATGTACAGCCCGGTGGAGCGCTCGGTGTCCTCGCGGACCAGGCAGCGCACGCCGGTGTCGGTGAGGCGTTCGCGGACGTGGTGTCCGAACACGTCGTCGCCGAGGGCGCTGCGCCAGGCGACCCGCCGGCCTGCGCGGGCGAGGTGCACCGCCACGTTCGACTCCGCGCCGCCGATCTCGGTGTGGAACCGCGGGGCGGTGTGACCGGGCGCCTCCGGGACCAGGAGTGCCATCGTCTCGCCCACGCACACCGCGTCGAGAGCGGGTCGGGGGGTGTCGTCGGGGGAGTGCGCGGGGACCGGCGGTACGGGTGCCTCGTTCCGTCGCTGCGTGCTCACTCACGGCCTCCGGTTCGGTGGTGGCGGGCCTTCGGGGGTGTATTGACCCGCGTCACCGGCGAATGCTATTCAATATGTTGTTCATGGCGCAACAGTGTTGCGCTATACGCAACGAAAGGGGGTGGCTGGAATGTGGGACCTCCTGTTGCGCGGAGGCCGCGTCATCGACCCGGCCTCCGGACGCGACGCGATCGCCGACGTCGCCGTCCGGGCCGGAAGGATCGCCGAGGTCGCCGAGGACCTCCCGCCCGGCCGGGCCGCCCGGGTCGAGGACGTCCACGGCCGACTGGTGCTCCCCGGTCTCGTGGACGCGCACACCCACGTCCTGCACGGCGCCACCTACTGGGGCGTGGACCCCGAACCGATCGCCTGGCGCACCGGTGTCACGACCTGGATCGACGCGGGTTCCGCCGGAGCCTACGGGCTGGAGGGGCTGCGCCGCGCCGTGGCCGACCCCGCGCCGTTCCGCGTCCACGCGCTGGTCAACGTCTCCGGGATCGGGCTCGTCGGCCGCACGGGCGAACACCACGTCCTGGAGAACCTCGACGTCGACGCGGCGGTCTCCGAGGCCGCCCGGCATGGTGGCCTCGTGCGCGGGGTCAAGGCTCGTATGGACACCCACACCGTCGGCGCGCACGGCCTGGAACCCCTCCGCAGGGCGGTGACCCTGGCCCGCCGCCTGGAACTCCCGCTCATGGTGCACATCGGCTACGGCCCGCCCGACCTCGCCGACCTCGCGCCCCTGCTCACCGAAGGGGACGTCGTCACCCACTGCGCGACCGGGGTCGCCGCCGGGCTGGTCGTCAACGGCCGACCCTCCGACACCCTCCTGCGCCTGCGCGACGCGGGCGTGCTGTTCGACCTCGGCCACGGCTCCGGCGCCTTCGCCTTCGACGTGCTGGAAGCCGAGCTCTCCGCCGGACTGCTCCCCCTCCTCTCCACGGACCTGCACATCCGCTCCGTCTACGGTCCCGCGTTCGACCTGCCGACCGTCATGGGCAAGGCCCTCGCCGCGGGCATGGAACTGACCGACACCGTGGCCGCGGCCACCTGCCGCCCCGCGCGCGCCTTCGGTCTGGACGCCGGGACCCTGCGCCCGGGCGCGGCCGCCGACATCGCCGTCTTCGAGGCGGAGGAGGGGAGCTTCCCCGTCGTCGACGTGCACGGCGGCACCCGGGCGGCCCCGCTGCGCCTCACCAACACCGCCACCTACGCGGACGGCCGCCTGCTCACCCCGCGCGCCGCCGAGCCGCCGCCCGTGTGGGTGCCCCTGAGCGGGGCCCAGCGCGGGGCCGAGGAGGAGCGGCAGGCACGGGTGCGCTCGGCCGTGCGCCGCCTGGACCGACCCGAGGACTTCGACGAACCCTTCCCCCAACCGTCCCTCCGCGAACGGACCCGGGGCGCCGAACACGACGGGAGCGCACGTTGACCGAGACCACCCCGCCCACGGAACCGCGACCGGACACCCCGGGCGGCGTCACCGCCACCCCGGACTCCACCACCGGGGAGTGCCGGGGCACCGGGTCCTCCTCCGGGCCGCCCGCCGCCGGGCCGCTCCCGGCCGGCCCCCTGTCCGCCCTCGACTCCGACCCCGTCGAGGCCCGCTCCCTGCCCGACAGCCCCACCTCCGCCGACCGAGTCCGGGCCGCCGACCTGTGCCTGGGCGACCTCTGGCTGCCCGCCGTCACCCTGGACGAAGCGGCCCTGCGCCACAACCTCGACCGCTTCGCCCGATGGTGCTCCGAACGCGGGGTCGACCTCGCCCCGCACGCCAAGACCACGATGGCGCCCCGGCTCTGGTCGGAGCAGCTCGCACGCGGCGCGTGGGGCCTGACCGCCGCCACCGTCGCCCAGGCCCGGGTGATGCGCCGCTTCGGCGTCCCCCGGGTACTCATCGCCAACGAGGTCGTGGACCCCGACCAGCTCGCCTGGCTGTCCGGCGCCCTGGCCGACCCCGGGTTCACGCCGCTGTGCCTGGTGGACTCCGTCGAGGGCGTCGACGCCATGGACCGTGCCCTGATCGGGGCGGCGCGCCCGCTGCCGGTTCTGGTGGAACTGGGCGTGACCGGACGCCGCACCGGCGTCCGCGACCTCGACCAGGCCCTGGACCTGGCCCGCGTCGTGGCCTCCCGCCCCACCCTCGCCCTCGTCGGCGTGGAGGCCTTCGAGGGGGTGTTCCCGCAGCGCCGCGACGACGACTCCCCGGAACGCGTCCGCGCCTGGCTGGACCGCCTGTACGACTTCGCCCGGCGGGCCGACTCCGAGGGACTGTTCGACGGCGCCGCCGAGGTGATCGTCACCGCGGGCGGCAGCAGCTACCCCGACCTGGTCTCCGACGCCCTCGCCGCGCCCCCGGAGCTGTCGCTCCCGGTCCGCCGGATCGTGCGGTCGGGATGCTACGTGACCCACGACGACCTGTTCATGGAACGGGCGTCGCCGTTGCGCTCCGCCGCCGACGACGACCCCCTGCGCCCCGCCCTGAGCTGCCACGCGCGGGTGCTGTCCCGGCCCGAACCGGGACGCGCCCTGCTCGGGGTCGGTAAGCGCGACGTGTCGTTCGACGTCGACCTGCCCGTCCCCCGCGCGGTGCTGCGCGACGGTGAACGGGTACCCCTCACCGGAGGCGTGCGCGTGGTCGAGCTCAACGACCACCACGCGTTCCTCGACCTCAGCGGCCCGGAGGGGGAGGCGCTGCGCGTCGGCGACGTCGTCGAACTCGGTCTCTCCCACGCCTGCACGGTGTTCGACAAGTGGCCGCTGATCCCCGTCGTCGACGGGGGCGGGCGGGTCGTCGACGCCGTCCGCACCCTGTTCTGATCCGCTCCGCACGTGACCGGAACCACCCCAACCCAGGAGGAAACATGGCCGAGAACAAGGCCGAGAAGAGAATCGTCAACACCCCGGACGCCGCCCCGCCCGGCGGCCCCTACTCCCACGCCGTCGTGGCCGGGGACTTCGTCTACCTGGCCGGAGCCACGCCGCACCGCACCGACGGCACGGTGATCGAGGGCACGTTCCTGGAGCAGGCGAAGGCCACCTTCGACAACCTGTCCACGGTGGCTGCGGCCGCCGGGGCGAGCCTGACCGACGCGGTCCAGGCCCGGGTGTACCTGCGCGACCTCGACGACTTCCAGGCGATGAACGGGGTGTTCGCGGAGTACTTCGGGGACCGGGCGCCGGTGCGCACCACCATCCAGGCGGACCTGCCCGGCTTCGACATCGAGGTCGACGCGGTCCTCTACCACCCGGGGCTCTGACCAGCGCTCTCTCCGCCCGCGCGGTCCGGCCCGGTTCCGGGCCGCGCGGCCCCCTCGTTCCACCCGCACCCCTCACCGGGTCCCGCCCCCGGCTCCTCCCGGACCCCCACCCGCACATCCCCCCATCCCCACCCCCTGACCCCCCGTCACCCTCCGGAGGTTCGTCGTGAACCCTTCCCACGCCGTCTACCTGTCGGCCCTGCTCGCGTCCGTGCTGCTGATGATCGCCGTCAGCTGGTGGGTCGCCCGGCGCACGAAGAACGGCGAGGACTTCCTCCTCGCGGGTCGCGGTCTGGGCACCCCGCTGGTCATGGGTAGCACCCTGGCCACCCTCGTCGGCACCGGCTCCAGCCTGGGAGCCGTGGGCTTCGCCTACCAGAACGGGTGGGCCGGGACCCTGTACGGGGTCGGCGGCGCGGTGGGAGTCTTCCTCCTCCTGTGGCTGTTCTCCGACGTGCGGGAGAAGGGGTTCATGACCTTCCCCGAGGAGATGAGCTCCTACTTCGGTGCCAGCCGCGCGATCAAGGGGCTGGTGGCGGTCCTGCTCCTCCTCGCCTCGGTGGGATGGCTGGGCGCCCACATCATGGGCGGGGCCATGTACCTGTCCTTCCTCACCGACCTGGACCAGGGCACCGCCAAGGTGGTCATCGCCCTCGGCTTCGGCGTGTACACCGTGGTCGGCGGGTACCTCGCAGTGGTCGTCACCGACGCCATCCAGGGCACCATCCTCTTCCTCGGATTCACGGTCCTCGCCGTCCTGGCACTGGTGAGCGTCGGCGGTTTCGAGGGCCTGGGCGAGGGTTCCTCCGAGGAGGCGCTCTCGCTCTTCGGATACCAGGCCCTGGGTCCGCTGCCCGCGCTCTCGCTGGCCGTGGTCATCGCCGTGGGCGTGCTGGCCACCCCCTCGTACCGTCAGCGGATCTACGCCGCCGCCGACGTGCGGACCGTGCGCCGCAGCTTCGTCCTGGCCGGGCTGCTCTTCGCGGCCTTCTCGATCCTGCCCGCGATCGCCGGGATGTCGGCGCGCGGTCTCGACCCGAACCTCGCCAACCCGGACATGGCCTTCCCGTACCTGGTCACCACGCTGTTCCCGGTGTGGCTGGGCGCGTTCCTGCTCGTCGCCGGGCTGTCCGCCACCATGTCCTCGGGCGACTCCGACGCCATCGTCAGCGTCACGATCCTGGTGCGCGACATCTCCCAGCTGGTCACGGGCAGGCTGCCCGACCCCGAGCACGTGGTCCGGTACTCGCGCTGGGGACTGGTCGGGGTGATGGGCCTGGCCCTCGTGTTCGCGCTCATGGCCACGACCCTCATCGGCTACATCACGCTGATGATCTCCACCGTGCTCACCGGTCTGCTGGTGGCGTCGCTCCTGGGCCGGTTCTGGCCCCGTGCCACCTGGCAGGGCGGTGTCGCCGCGATGTTGGGCGGCTCGGCGGCTGCCCTGGTCGTCAACGGTGTCGCGTCGTTCGCCGCCTTCTGGGGCAACGCGGTGATCCCCTCGCTGGGCGCGGCCCTGGTGTCGGGGGTGCTGGTCAGCCTGGTCACCCCGCGCTCCACCGTCTCCCAGGAGGAGGCCGTGCGCAGGCTGGCCGAGGAGCGCGCGGTGCTCGAAGTGGGCACGCACCTGCGCGGCGGCGCCCCTGAGGGGGCCGAGGGGGAGCCCCGTGAGGGGATCGGCGAGGGCACGCCTGGGGAAGCCCGGGAGAATCCCCGCGAGGACTGACCCGGAACGCCGGGGGGCAGGGGTGCGTCGGCGTGGGGTGCGGGGCATGGAGGGCCTTCCGGTGCGTCGGTGCGGATCTCGCGATCCACACCGCTACCGGAGGCCCTCTGCGCTTGTCTCAGCCGGGGTTGGTGTTACCAACCTCCGTGGTCAGTCCACCTAGAGCCTGCCCTGGGCCTTCAGGTTGATGTAGGCGTCCGCCAGGGCCGGAGCGATCTGCTCGGGGCCCGCGTCCACCACCTCCGCGCCCATCCGGCGCAGCTCCCGGCTGATCCGCTGCCGCTCGCCCAGTGTCCGCTCGGCCGAGGCAGCCCGGTACAGGGCCTCCGGGGTTCCCCGGCCCGCCGCCATCTCCTCGACGGCCGGATCACGCACTCCCGCCACCAACAGCAGGTGGTGCGCGGACAGCAGCGGCAGCCTCGGCAGCAGCCCCTCCTCCAGGGAGGTGGCGTTGAGGTCGGTCAGCAGCACCACGAGCCTGCGCGCCCGCCCCTGGGCGAGTACCGCGCTCACCAGAGCGGCCGGGTCCGACTCCACCAGGCTGGACTCCAGCGGAGCCATCGCCTCCACGACCCGGTTGACCTGGCTGCCCCTGCCCGAGGCCCGTACCTGGGCGCGCACCGTCCGGTCGTGGGCCATGAAGTCCACCCGGTCGCCCGCCCTGCCCGCCAGCGCGGTCAGCAGCAGCGCGGCGTCCATCGCGTGGTCCAACCGCGGGGTGTCGCCGACGCGCCCGGCCGAGGTGCGACCGGTGTCCAGCACCACCAGGATGCGCCGGTCGCGTTCGGGACGCCAGGTCCGCACCACCACGCCGTCGTTGCGCGCGGTGGCGCGCCAGTCGATGGAGCGCACGTCGTCGCCGGGCACGTAGTCGCGCAGGGAGTCGAACTCGCTGCCCTGGCCGCGCACCATCGCGGTGTGCTGCCCCTCCAGCTCACGGAGCCGGGACAGCTTGCCCGGCAGGTGCCTGCGGCTGTGGAACGGCGGCAGGGTCCGCACCGACCACGGCGCGGGGAGCGTGGCCTGGCGCCCGGCCAGCCCGAGCGGGCCCACGGCACGCACCGTCACACCGGCCGCGCGGGCGTCGCCGCGCCGTGTGGGGGTCAGCGAGGTCCGGACGCGTCGGCGCTCCCCGGGGCCCACCAGCAGCGGTTGTGACTTCGGAGACGCGTGCGCGCTCGGCGGCCAGGCGTCGCGGACCCGGCCGCGCAGACGGCGCCGGGACGGGTTGGCCACCGTCACGATCACCTCGGCCGTCTCGCCCAGGCGCAGTGTGGTCTCGCCCTCCCGGGCCAACCGCAGGCGCTTCGGGGCGGGCGCCAACAGCGCGTCGAGCACGACCAGCGCCACCACCAGGCCCACCGAGACGTAGGTGACGATCCCGCCGATGCCGCCGGAGACCGCCACCGCCGCGGCCGCGACGAGCGCCAGGAGGGCGGCCCGGCCGGTGACCACCATCAGCGCGGCACCGGAACGGAGGCCAGCACGCCGTCGAGGACGCCGTCGGCGGTCGCCCCCTCCAGTTCGGCCTCCGGACGCAGCCCGATCCGGTGCCGCAGCGTGCCCTTCGCCAGCGCCTTGACGTCGTCCGGGGTCACGTAGTCGCGCCCCGAGAGCCAGGCCCACGCGCGGCTGGTGCGCAACAGCGCGGTGGCGCCACGGGGCGAGGCGCCCAGCTGGAGGGAGGCCGAGTAGCGGGTGGCCCGGCACAGGTCGACGATGTAGCCGAGGACCTCGGGCGCGATCCGCACCCGGGCCACCGAGGCGCGGGCGGCGTGCAGCTCGGCCGCACCGGCCACGGGCTCCACTCCGGCGGCGACCAGGTCGCTCGGGTCGAACCCGGCGGCGTGGCGGCCCAGCATGGCCACCTCGGCGTTGCGTTCGGGCAGCGGCACCGTCACCTTGAGCAGGAACCGGTCCAGCTGGGCCTCGGGCAGCGGGTAGGTGCCCTCGTACTCGACGGGGTTCTGGGTGGCCGCCACCATGAACGGGTCCGGCAGCGCGACCGGACGGCCCTCCACGGTGACCTGCCGCTCCTCCATGGCCTCCAGGAGGGAGGCCTGGGTCTTCGGCGGGGTGCGGTTGATCTCGTCGGCCAGCAGCAGATTGGTGAAGACCGGGCCCTTCATGAACTCGAACTTCGCCGTGTGCTGGTCGTAGACGAGCGAACCCGTCACGTCTCCGGGCATCAGGTCCGGGGTGAACTGCACTCGCTTGTGGTCCAGTGACAGGGCCTGCGCGACGGTGCGCACCAGCAGTGTCTTGGCGACACCCGGCACGCCCTCCAACAGGACGTGGCCCCGGCACAGCAGGGCCACGACCAGGCCGGTCACCGTCTCGTCCTGGCCAACGACCGCCTTGGCCACCTCTCGGCGCAGGGCGGTCAGCGCCGCCCGGGCCTCGTCGGCGGAGGGCAGTGCCTCGGGTGTGAAGGCGCTCACGTGCCGTCTACCTCTCTCGATACCTCAGTGGTCAGTTCTCGTCCGTGCGGGGGTGGCGCCGGGCTCACCGCAGCTCCTCGGAGAGTCGGTCAAGTTCCGCGGCCAGACGCTGCATCGCCGCGTCGTCCGCCGTGTACGGGTCCGGTCGGGCCGGGTACAGCAGCTCACCGAGGACCCGCGGGTCCCGTCCGGTGCGCTCGGCCGTCGACGCCACGACCGCGTCCGGCGAGGCGTCCGGTTGAAGGCCCAGCCGGGGCACGGAGCGTTCCAGGAAGCCCGCGCGCAGCGCCGCGACGGCGCGGTCGCGCGCCTTGCGGGACTGGTACAGCCCGGCCCGGCCCTCGGTGGTCTCGGACGCCCGGACCACCACCGGGAGCGACTCCGGCACCAGCGCGCCCATCCGGCGCCCGCGCCAGAACGCGAACAGCAGCAGGGCCAGCGTCAGGGGGACCAACGACCAGCGCAGGCCCGGCGGGACCAGTTCCCACAGGGTGGCGCTGCCGACCTCGGTGGGCGGGTCGGGCCGCAGCCAGACCACGTGCTCGGCGTCGATCAGGTTGAGCGCCAGCGCCGCGTTGCCCGACACGGCCAGGCCGCGGTTGGTGAGCGGATAGCCGGTGCCCAGCACCGTCGTCGTGGCACCGCTGTCCGTGGCCACCTGGAGTACCGCGAACCCGTCCCCGGACGGATAGCAACCCAGGGCCTCCACCCCCGGTTCGGCCGCGTAGAGCTCACCGGCCACCCGGGCGTTCCCCGCGAGCGTCGCGTCGGGCAGCGGGCAGTCGGGTGCGGCCGCCTGGTCGCCGTGGTCGCGGCCGACCACGTCCGAGCCGGGGGCGAAGGCGTGCAGCGAACGCAGCGAGGGCTGCACCAGGAAGGTGTCGGTGCCCAGGGCGGCGAGCGCGTCCAGCTCCTCGGGGAGCAGCCGGTGGTCGAGGGACAACATCAGGATCGTGTCGTCGCCGGACCGCTCCACGGCCCGGGCGGCCGCCTCGGAGGTTCGGGTGACGGTGACGTCGGAGTCCTCGTCGAGCAGCCGCGCCAGCGCGCGCGAACCCTGGGGTTCGGGACTGCCGGGCTCCAGGTAGCCGGAGGGGAACTGCTCCTCGCCCAGCGACAGCAGGACCGCCACCACGACCAGCGCGGTGACGACGGCCAGCGGGACGCGTCCGGCGCGCCACACGCGCCCGGCCGTGGCCCGCAGGGGCGACCGCCCCGTCGCGGTGGTCGTCATGGGGACACCTCGTCGTCGAGTACGGGTCGGGCCGCGCCCAGGCGCAGGTCGAGTTCGCGCATGGTGCGGGCGGAGTCCGCGGTGGCGGCGCGGTCGCCGTAGACCACGTCGTTGAACAGACGCGCCCCGGCGTCGAGCGGCTCCGCCTCACCGGGCAGTGACCGGGCGGCCTCGACGGCCAGCTCGGTGGCGGTCCGTCCGGGCCGGGCACCGACGATCGCCCGGTCCTCCAGGTCCACGCTGATCGCTCGCAGACGCTCGGTGACCGCCTCCGCGAAGTCGCCCCGGGCCTCGGCTTGTTCGGACAGTGCTCGGTGGTCGGCGGCGGTGCGCACCGTGCCCTCGTGCAGGGGCGGTTCGGACCGGCGGTTGCGTGAGGGGCGCAGGTAGACGATCAGCGCGACCACCAGCACCGCGAGCACCAGCAGCACCAGGGCGAGAATCCACCCGCCCGGGACGACTCCCTCGCCCGCCCGGGCCAGGGAGTCGAGGAACTCGCCCAGCCAGTTGAGGAACCGGTCCAGGAGGGAGGGCTCGTTGCTGCCGTAGACGGGGTCGGACAGCTCGTCCAGCGCGCGCTGCCGACCCTCCTCCCCGGTCACGTCTAGGGGCGCGGTGAGAGGCGCCCTCACGCGCGGTACCCCGGCAGGAAGACCTCCGACCCCACCGGCTGACCCCGCTGGGCGATCCCGTTGAGCTGGAGGTCCAGGCCCTCGCCGCGCATCCGCAGGTCGACGCACAGCAGGGTGTTCACCCCGGCGAGGAAGGGCAGTGTGAGGGCGTAGATCAGTACCGTGACCACGTAGTTCACGACACCGGCCAGGACCGGGCCGAAGGTGTCGATCTCGAACAGCAGGGCGATGGCGAACCCGAGCGGCATGGTCAGGATGAGGTTCACCACCACCACGACGGCCCCGCTGAGCAGCCAGTAGCCGAAGGTGCGCCACCAGGCGCCCTGGGAGAGCCGCCACGAGCGGGCCATGGCCTGGCCCGCGCCCAGCCGCTCCAGCACGATCAGGGGCATGGCGTAGTAGAGCCGGACCCAGATCCACGCGGCCGGGGCGCAGATCACCGCGAGGGCCAGGAGCGAGATGAGGACCGCGATGATGACGCCCGCGGTGGGGTCGGCCATGCCGAAGCCGATGATGAGCCCGACGAACAGGGCCACCATCAGGGCGACGAACACGACGACCCAGATGACGATCTGGATGCCCAGGCGGATGAACGCCAGGGCGATGACGGAGCCGACCCGGCCGCGTACGACGGCCCGGGCCTGCTCCACGGTGAGGCGGCGGCCGAGCACCGCCATGCCGACGACACCGGAGAGCATGCCGGTGAGGACGGCCATGCCCACCAGGTTGATCAGGCTGCCGGTGAACCCGAGCAGGGTGGCGATCGGCGACGACGCGTACATGGGGTCGTCGGGGTCGAAGGCCTCCGGGTCCGCCATGATCTGGTCGAACATGGAGAGCGTCGACAGGGAGTCGCTGGTGGACCAGGTCGCCGCGATGCTGCCCACGATCGAGGCGATCGCCATGACGATCAGGGACAGCAGGAAGGTGGTGCGGGGGTTCTGGCGGACGTAGCCGAACGCGCCGTTGAAGACGTCGCCGAGGGACATCGGGCGCAGAGCGACCACGCCGGGACGGACGGGTTCGGGAGACAGACCGTCGGACTCCGGCGTGTGGGGCGCGGGACCGAAGCGGCCGCCGGGGCTGCCAGGGCCAGGCGGGGGAGCGTACCCGGGGGGTCCGTAGCCGGGACCCTGCGCGTACCCGTGCGCGTACCCGGGGGGAGGGCCGTATCCGGGCGGAGTGCCGTGGCCCGGGGCGGCGCCGTATCCGGGCGGGGGCGTACGGCCGTAGGGGTCCCCCTGGCCGGGGGGCGGCGCGTACCCCGGGTGGGTTCCGGACCCGGGGGCGGGGCCGTGTCCGGGCGACGGGCCGTAGCCGGGAGGAGGCGCGTACCCGTGCGCGTACCCGGGGGGAGTCCCGTGTTCGCCGGGGGCTCCCTGGCCGCCGGAGGCGCCCGCGCCGGGCGGCGCGAAGCCGGGCATCGCCCCACCGGGCGGCGGAGGCGTCGGGTGCCCGGGTGCGGAGCGGTCGGGTGCCGGCCCGCCTCCGCCCGGCGCGTCGGCCGACCCCTGCCCGGGGGCGGCCCAACCGCCCGTGCCGGGAGCGTCTCCAGAGTCAGGCGACCCCGGTCCTCCGGAAACGTCGGGGTCGTCCCCCGGCCTCTCCCGGTGGTCGTCCTCCTGGCTCATCTGCCGCCCTCCGTGAGGTTCGGTTACCGCGCGCGAGCGTGTCCGCGCCCGTTCTGATGTGTCGGAAACCAACCTACCGGCCGGTTCCACCGCTTCTCAGTGGGCTTGCAGTGTGTCCTAGACAACCCACGCACTTCATTCCTTTTGTATGCTTTCTGTTACCAACCGGCCAAGTCACGAAGCTTTCCGGGCCTTCCTTGCCAGGGATGACGCCGCCGGTGACCGAATTCGGTCCAAAAGGTCCCAACACCGCTGACCGCTCCTCCAACACCGGCCGAAGCTGGCAAGGTTGGGGGGTGACGGGACGCGGTCTCCCGGACGGGGATCGCTCCCCGGCCCCGGGGGTCACGGGCACCGACCACTGAGGCCGCTTGAGTGTTCCAGGAGAGAGGAGTAGGCGCCGGTACCCTCCCCGCCCCCGGGCGGAGGCGGAGACCCCGCGCCGGACACACCGATGAAGGGACGTGTACTGGTTGTCGACGACGACCTCGCCCTCGCCGAGATGCTGGGCATCGTGTTGCGCGGTGAAGGGTTCGAGCCCTCGTTCGTCCACGACGGCGACAAGGCCCTGGAGGCCTTCCGCGAGACCAAGCCCGACCTGGTCCTCCTCGACCTGATGCTGCCCGGGGCCGACGGGATCGACGTGTGCCGTCAGATCCGCGCCGAGTCCGGGGTTCCCATCGTCATGCTCACCGCCAAGAGCGACACCGTGGACGTCGTCCTCGGCCTGGAGTCGGGCGCCGACGACTACATCGTCAAGCCGTTCAAGCCCAAGGAGCTCGTGGCCCGCGTGCGCGTGCGCCTGCGCCGCACCGAGGAGCCCGCGCCCGAGGTCCTCCAGATCGGGGACATCACCATCGACGTCGCGGGGCACGCCGTGCGCCGCGACGGCGAGCAGATCAGCCTCACCCCGCTGGAGTTCGACCTCCTGGTCGCCCTGGCCCGCAAGCCGCGCCAGGTCTTCACCCGCGAGGTCCTGCTCGAACAGGTCTGGGGCTACCGCCACGCCGCCGACACGCGCCTGGTCAACGTGCACGTGCAGCGGCTGCGCGCCAAGATCGAGAAGGACCCGGAGCACCCCGAGGTCGTCGTGACCGTCCGCGGTGTCGGCTACAAGGCCGGGACCGCCTGACCCGCCCGGAAGCCACATGACCGCGTCCGTACCCGAGGAGGGGAGGGGAGCCGACTTCGAGGGAGAACGGACCACCCCTCCCTCCGGCCTGCCCGAGAGCGGCGGCTGGAGGGACGGCAACACGGGCCTGACCCGCTCCTACCTCCTCGCCCAGCGCGCGGCCCGCGCGCTGGTGCGGGGGGCGCACACCAACTGGCGCCGCTCCCTGCACCTGCGGGTGATCAGCACGACGCTGGTGCTGTCCCTGCTGGTCATGGCGGGGTTGGGGTACGTACTCGTCTCCGAGGTGCGCAGCGGGCTCCTGGACGCCAAGACCAACACGGCGGTCAACGACCACCGGGCGGGGCTCAGCTACGCGCTCACCGAACTCCAGGAGAACGAGATCGGTGACCGCAACCGCCTCCTGAACAACGTCGCCAGCGAGCTGACCAGCCGCAGCGGCGACACCGGGCTCTACAGCGTGTTCATCCTGCCGTCGGTCAGCGACGAACTGGGGTGGGCCACCGGCGAGGGGAGCGTCCCCCCGCGACTGGTGGACCAGGTACGCCAGTCCGAGGTGTTCGACCAGCAGTACCACACGTACACGCGCATCGACATGGAGGACGGTTCGGTCGAACCGGCCCTGGTCGTGGGCGCCCAGATCAACCAGGCCTACGAGCTCTACTACATCTTCCCGCTCCAGCACGAACAGGAGATCCTGGACCTGGTGCAGGGCACGGTCGCCCTGGTCGCGGTGCTGCTGGTGATCCTCCTCGGGCTCATCGCGTTCACCATCACCCGGCAGGTGGTCAACCCGGTGCGCTCCGCGGCCCAGTCGGCCGAGCGGCTCGCCGCGGGCGACCTCACCGAACGCATGACGGTGCGCGGCGAGGACGACCTCGCGCGGCTCGCGGTGTCCTTCAACGACATGGCGGGCAACCTCCAGGAGAAGATCCAGGAGCTGGAGGAGCTGTCGAAGCTCCAGCGCCAGTTCGTCTCGGACGTCTCGCACGAGCTGCGCACACCGCTCACCACCATCCGTATGGCCGGTGACCTGCTGTTCGACGACCGCGAGGAGCTGGACGCCTCCCACCGCCGGTCCGTGGAGCTGCTCCAGAGCCAGGTGGAGCGGTTCGAGGAACTCCTCGCCGACCTGTTGGAGATCAGCCGCCACGACGCCGGGGCCGCGACCCTCGGCATCGAGTCGTCGGACATCCGGGACTCGGTGATGAAGGCGGTGGGCGACGCCGAGCAGATCGCCGAGCGCCGGGGCATCAAGGTGATCCTGCGCCTGCCCGCGGACCCGGTGGTCGCCGAGTTCGACACCCGACGGATCAACCGCATCCTGCGCAACCTGGTGGTCAACGCCATCGAGCACAGCGAGGGGCGCGACGTGGTGGTCGCGGCGGCGGGCGACCGGGACGCCGTCGCCGTGGCCGTGCGCGACTACGGGGTGGGGCTCAAGGAGGGCGAGGAGCACCTGTGCTTCGACCGCTTCTGGCGGGCCGACTACTCGCGGGTGCGCACCACCGGGGGGACCGGTCTGGGCCTGTCCATCGCCAAGGAGG
This sequence comes from Nocardiopsis sp. NPDC006938, assembly GCF_042869555.1. NCBI lineage: Bacteria > Bacillati > Actinomycetota > Actinomycetes > Streptosporangiales > Nocardiopsidaceae > Nocardiopsis > Nocardiopsis sp. NPDC006938. The sequence goes on from NZ_JBIAGA010000002.1 coordinate 266,684, forward strand.
ACGCGACCCTGCACGGCGGCTGGCTCCAGGCGTGGGGCCTGCCCGGGCAGGGGTCGCAGTTCCGGCTCTCCCTGCCCCGCCGGTCCGGCGCGGAGCTGCGCGGTTCGCCGCTGCCGCTGGTGCCGCCGGAGATCGCCCTGGGCCGCGCCTTCCCGCCCTTCGGCGACAAGGACGGGAACGGCGCGGACTCCAACGGGACCGAGGAGGTCCGAGGCATGGAGAGGGGCCGGTTCGGACCCGACGACGAGGAGGCGCTGTGAGCCACGTGGAGAGCCCCGGACGCCTGAGGCGGGTCGTGCGCACCATCGCGGCCGGAACGCTCGCGTGCGTGTCCCTGGTGGCCTGCGCGAGCGTTCCCATGACCGGCCCCGTCGTCCCGAGCGAGGGCGGCGACGGCTCCGGTGACCCCTACGGTGGCTACGTGCGGCTCCTACCCGCGGGCCCCCAGCCCGGTGTGGCGCCCGAAGGACTCATCAACGGCTTCCTGAAGGACCTCGGCAGCTTCGAGGAGGACCACAAGGCCGCCCGCAGTTACATGCTCCCCGAGCGGAGCGAGGAGTGGACCCCCGACGCCGCTGTCCGGGTCTTCTCCGACCTGGAGGCCGTGGACATGGACTCCGAGATCGCCGCGGACGGGCTCACCGCCACCGTGCGCATCCGCAGCAACGAGATCGCCAGTATCGACCAGAGCGGCAAGTACGTCCCCGCCGAGGCGGGCTCGATGGTGGAGGAGACCTTCACCCTCGCCAGGGAGGGCGAGGACCCCGACGGCGAGTGGCGTATCCGGGACCTGCCCGACGAGATCATCCTCAGCCAGCTCGACGTCGAACGCACCTACCGTCCGTTCAACCTGTACTTCTTCAACCCGGCCGCGACCGCGCTGGTGCCCGACCCGGTCTACCTTCCGGTGAGCACCGACCAGCTGGCCGAACGCCTGCTCCGCAAGCTCATCGGCGGCCCCACCGACTGGCTGGACCCGGCCGTGCTCTCCGCCTTCCCCGAGGAGGCCTCCCCGAGGCTGGAGATCGACGGCGAACGCGCGATCATCGGCGTCACCACCCGCGAGGAGGCGGACGAGTACGGCATGGGCGCGCAGATCGCCTGGACCCTGCGCCAGCTCCCGGAGATCCAGGAGTTCACCCTCCGGATCAACGGCGACGAGGTGAGCTTCCCGCAGTCCGACGGCGACAGCTCCGACCGCCCCCGGCCGGGCAGCGACTACTGGACGCGGGTCAGCCCCGGCGCCACCCTCGCCGGAATCCACGCCTACTACACGCACGAGGGCCAGCTGTGGTCGGCGCCCGACTGGGACGCCGACGACTTCAACAGCGCCGAACGGGTCCAGGGACCGCTGGGCGCGGGAGAGGTGCAGCTGGACCGGTTCGCGGTCTCACTCGACCAGAGCACCGTCGCGGGCATCACCCTGGGCGGGCGCGAGGTCGTCACCAGCTTCACCAGCGCCGGAGCGCACACGCGCGAGGTGCTCGGGGACGGTATGTTCACCGACCTGTCCTGGGACGTGAACGGCAACCTCTGGGTCGTCGAGGAGACCCGGGACGCGCGCGAGTCCGACGACGAGGACGCGGACGAGGGGTCCGGGGACGACACGGCGCGCGCCGACGAGGAGACCGGGGCCGCGGGGCTGGCCGAGGAGGAACCGCCCGCCCCCGGCGACACCGCCCTCTGGCTGCTGCGCGACGGCGAGGAGGTGGTCCAGGCCGAGCTGCGGGGCCTGCGCGACCACTCGCTGGTGCACTTCAGGATCTCCCGCGACGGGGCCCGGGCGGCGGTGGTCACCGAACGGGACGGGGAGCGCTCGCTCCAGGTCGGGCGGGTCGTCGAGGGTGAGGACGGCCAGGTCTCGGTGGGGGCCTTCATCGGACTCGCCGACCAGGAGCTGGAGGACGTCACCAGCATCTCGTGGCGCTCCAGCGACCAGCTGGTGGTCGTGGGAAGCCGCGACGGGGGGACACCCCAGGCGCTGCTGGTGTCCCTGGACGGCGGGACGCCCGCGGCCAGCGCGGGTGCTCCGGTCGCCGGCATGATCACCATCTCCGGAGCCCCCGGACAGCCGCTGCTGGTGGGGGCCGACGACGGCAATATCTGGGTGTCCAACGACCCCCTGAACTGGCAGAACGTGGTGGAGGGCGGGTCGCCGACCTTCCCGGGCTGACCGGCCGGGACCCGGGTCCCACCCTCGTGGGGGCTCGAGCGCCCGTGTGGCCCGAACCCGCCCCGCGACCGCTCCGGCGGTGACGGTGCCGGCGGCGCACCCGGCGCCGACCCTCCGGTGGTCGTTCCGGGGGGCCCGGCCCGCGCGCGCCGCGTCGCTGGGATCTCCGTGTGGCGGGCTCGCGGGCGGACGGCCGTCCCGCCCGGCCCTCCCCGCGGTTGGCAGAGGTTCGCCCTCCTCCCGCCGCTCCGACCTCGGGCGGAGGCGTTGTCCACAGGTCCCCGCGTCCTCTGGCGCATCGCGTCCGCGTCGCCCAACCTGGAGGAGTGAACCCCACCGGAGCTCCCGCCTCACGGCGTCGGCCGGACGCGCTCCTTCGCGTGTTCCGGCTGCTCGCCTCACTCCTGGAACCCCTCCTCGAACTCCTGGCCCCACGGGACTGCGCGGGCTGCGGCGGCCCGGACCATCCGCTGTGCGCGCGCTGCCTCGGCCTCACCGGGCACCGCCCGCACCGGGCTCCCGGGCGCGCACGCTGCCCCCCGGTGTGGGCGGTCGGCACGTACGCCGGTCGCCACCGCCGTGTCCTGCTCGCCTTCAAGCACGGCGGACGGCACGAGCTGGACGCCCCGCTCGGGGCGCGTCTGGCCGCCGCCTACCGCGCCTCCGGTTGGGCCGCGCCCGACACGCTCCTGGTGCCGGTTCCGGGACGGGGTCGCGCACCGTCCCGCTCCGGCGCCGCCTGGAGACTGGCCCGCGCCTGCGCCCACGCGATCGGCGACGGCGGCACCGCGGGGGTCGCGCCGGTGCTGCGCTACCGTGTCCGCGCCCGCCCCCAGACGGGTCTGTGCCGCGCGCGACGCCTGGTCAACCGGGTGGGGGTCCTCACCGCCGCTCCGCCCGCGCGCGGCCCCGCGCTCCCGGCGGCGCGGGGGCCGGGTCCGGCGACGGGAGGGCTCCGGGGCCGCCGTGTGGTCGTGGTGGACGACGTGCTCACCACGGGGGCGACGCTGGAGGAGGCCGCCCGAGCCCTGCGCGCGGAGGGCGCGAGGGTGGTGGGAGCCCTGGTTCTCGCCGAACGGGACCGCCCCACACCTCCCGAGGCCTCCCGGGAGCGTCCTGAAAGAAGGTTTTACAAACCCCCCTGATCGGGCGAAACATGCCTGTTCACAAGGGTTTGCGGCGCTTGTCGACCGCTTGGTACCCCGTTCGCTACCTGACATCCGCGCTGGGACAGGTTACGGTCCAGGTATGGCACCCGTCCGGGTCCGTGGTTGCGCCGGATACTCAGAGCTCCCGGGAAGACCGTGGAGCACCTCCGGCAAGCCGATGCCAGGCGCAGGCGAAACGGCCCACGTAAGGCGACTTTTCGTCGACCGATCACGGTGCGCCTTAGAGGTAAGCCCTGCCCCGCTGAGGGTCCCGATGTCCCTCATGACCGGGAGAAGAGCAGTAGTCGCGTACAAGAGCGGCGACACTCTCAGCAGGCGGATGTGGGGACGAAGACCAGGTCGGCCGGACGGGTGGCATACCGACGTTGGGGGGTTCGTCGTGCCCGGGGTGCGAACTCCGGGGGCGCGGACCCCCACACGGTTCTCCGACGTCCCCTCGGCCCCCTCCGTCACCGGAGCTCACCGGGCCCCGACCGACCCGTCCGGTGTTCACCGGCTGGTGGGCGACACGCCCCGATCGGGTCACATGTCCTTCTTTCCCATCCGAGGTCCTCGGTTAATCGGGCCCCTGGTGCACGTGATGACCCTGCCTCGGATGGGTATACGCACTTCCAACCGAGAGGTGCCCCTCCAGGAAGCGGGGCACGAAGGGAAGGAGGGCTGACGCGTCACACCCCTTCCCCAGCGGAAGGGGAGCAGAGCCAGCCTGGCCGTCGCCTTCACGGCGGCCACGCGATGAAGGGGGTCCTATGGACATCATCGTCAAAGGTCGACGCACTGGTGTGAGTGAGAAGTTCCGACAGCACGTCGAGAACAAGCTCGACAGGCTCTCCAAGTGGGAGCGCAAGGGCATGAGCGTCGATGTGGAGGTGTCCCAGGAGCGCAACCCCAAGCTCGCCGACGTCCGCGAGCGGGTTGAACTGACCATCCACTCCGACGGCCCGGTCATCCGCAGCGAGGCCGCTTCGGTGGACCGTCACGGCGCTCTCGACCTCGCGATCGACAAGATCGAGGCCCGCCTCCGCAAGTCCGCTGACCGCCGCAAGGTGCACCGCGGAAACCACACTCCCGTCTCCGTCGCGGCAGCCACGGCCCACCTCCCCGGAGACCTGCCCTCGACCACGGCGACCGCCACCAAGGCCCCCCCGGCCCAGCGCGGCGGTGAGGACGCGATCGACGGCGTGGAGCTCGACGGCCGCTTCACGGACGAGTTCGTGGAACTCGACACCCAGGGGGAGACCCCCGTGGTCGTGCGGGAGAAGTTCCACCGGGCCAAGCCGATGAGCATCGACCAGGCGTTGATGGAGATGGAACTCGTCGGCCACGACTTCTACCTCTTCCATGACGAGGTCAAGGACGCCCCGAGCGTCGTCTACCGGCGCAAGGGGTTCAACTACGGCGTCCTGCGTCTCGTGGACTAGTCCGCGCGTTCCTCGTCCCTGACCCTTCCCCCGCACGGAGGTGGACCCGACAGGCGTCGCGGCGGGTCGAGCACCACGTCGCTGAGGATGTCGGTGGACACCGCCACGACCAGCGAGGCCAGCATCAGGGCCGCCCCGATCACCAGCAGGACGACGGAGCCGTCCAGTACCACGGCCAGGCCGCCCAGAGCGAACCCGGCCACGGCCACCGCCACGCAGACCCACGACGCCGCGCTTCCCCGGTGCCCGTTGGTCGGGGCCAGCGAACCGCCCTGGCGCTGGAAGCCCCGGATATCGCCGTGCCGACCCTTCTCCTCGTCCGTGGGGCGGTGCAGCTCCCACGCGAGCCCGGGGTCCTCCGTGTCGCTGGGCCCGAGCACGGTGGGCCGGCGCCCCTTCAGGAACTCGTTCACGGCGTCGTCCGGGGTCCTCGACAGGCGGGGCCCGGAACCGGGGGCCGGGACGGATTCGCGCTCTCTTCTGCTTCGCATGTGGTCCCCCCTTGGGAACACGGTCGCGTCCGGTCGGGTTCCGTCCGAACCGGTGGAAACGGTCGGCCGGAACCACCGCTCTCCCTTGGAGAACTACCCGGAACAATGCCGCTCTCCGCACGAATGTTCACGAAAAAGAAGGGAACATCCAAGCCCGTCCCGCTCGTTTGTCCAGAGGACGGGAAGCGGTTCCGGGTCCTCTAGGATGTAGGCCCGAGGACCCAGGATTGACCCCTTGACCTCCGTGGCCACGGGAAGCGGTCAGCGGGCCTAGATCTGACTCTCCACCCTCGGTGGAGCCAACCGCGATCTGCGAGGAGCGCATAGGAAGTGCCAGGCATACTCGACAAGCTCCTGCGCGCGGGTGAAGGTAAGATCCTGCGCCGGCTCAAGAAGTTGAAGGACCAGGTCAACGCCCTGGAGGACGACTACGTCGACCTCACGGACGAGGAACTGCGCGACCTGACCAAGGAGTACAAGGAGCGCCACGAGGACGGTGAGTCCCTCGACGACCTCCTTCCCGAGGCCTTCGCGACGGTCCGCGAGGCGGCCAAGCGCACCCTGGGCCAGCGCCCCTTCGACGTGCAGATCATGGGCGCCGCCGCCCTGCACCTGGGCAACATCGCCGAGATGAAGACCGGTGAGGGCAAGACCCTGACCGGAAGCCTCGCGGTGTACCTCAACGCCTTGGCGGGCAAGGGCGCGCACGTCATCACGACCAACGACTACCTCGCCCGACGCGACGCCCAGAACCTGGGCCGCATCTTCCACTTCCTCGGGCTGGAGGTCGGCGTCGTCGGCCCCCAGATGACCGCCGAGGCGCGCCGCAAGGCCTACCAGGCCGACATCACGTACGGAACCAACAACGAGTTCGGTTTCGACTACCTGCGCGACAACATGGCGCTCTCGCTCAAGGACACCGTCCAGCGGGACCACTTCTTCGCCCTGGTCGACGAGGTCGACTCGATCCTCATCGACGAGGCGCGCACCCCGCTGATCATCAGCGGCCCCTCCGAGCAGAACTCGCGCTGGTACGCCGAGTTCGCGAAGATCGCGCCCCGTCTGAAGAAGGACACCGACTACGAGGTCGACGAGAAGAAGCGCACCGTGGGCATCACCGAGTCCGGTGTGGCCAAGGTGGAGGACTGGCTGGGGATCGACAACCTCTACGAGGCCGTCAACACCCCGCTGATCAGCTTCCTCAACAACTCCCTCAAGGCGAAGGAGCTGTACCGCAAGGACAAGGAGTACATCGTCAAGGACGGTGAGGTCCTCATCGTCGACGAGTTCACCGGCCGCGTCCTCGCGGGCCGCCGCTACAACGAGGGCATGCACCAGGCCATCGAGGCCAAGGAGCGCGTCAAGATCAAGGACGAGAACCAGACTCTCGCCAAGGTCACGCTCCAGAACTACTTCCGCCTCTACGAGAAGCTGTCCGGCATGACCGGTACCGCCCAGACCGAGGCGGCGGAGTTCACCCAGACCTACGGCGTCGGCGTGGTCCCCATCCCGACCAACAAGCCGATGGTCCGCGAGGACGTCAAGGACGTCGTCTACAAGCACGAGGACGCGAAGTTCCAGGCCGTGGCCGAGGACATCGCGGAGCGCCACGAGGAGGGACGTCCGGTCCTGGTCGGTACGACCAGCGTCGAGAAGTCCGAGCTCCTCTCCCGGATGCTCAAGCGCGAGGGCGTCCCGCACGAGGTCCTCAACGCGAAGAACCACGCCCGTGAGGCGTCGATCATCGCCCGCGCGGGCAAGCTCGGCGCGGTCACCGTGGCCACCAACATGGCCGGTCGCGGTACCGACATCATGCTGGGCGGCAACCCCGACTTCCTCGCCGACGAGGAGCTCCAGTCCCGTGGCCTGAGCCCGCTGGAGACCCCGGAGGAGTACGAGGAGGCCTGGCCCGCCGCGCTGGAGAAGGCCACCGCCGAGTTCGAGTCGGAGCACGAGAAGGTCGTCGAGGCGGGCGGTCTCTACGTGCTCGGCACCGAGCGCCACGAGTCGCGCCGTATCGACAACCAGCTGCGCGGTCGTTCGGGCCGTCAGGGCGACCCGGGTATGTCCCGTTTCTACCTGTCGCTCCAGGACGACCTGCTGCGCCTGTTCAACTCCAGCCGTCTGGAGGTGTTCATGAACCAGCTGAACATCCCCGACGACCAGCCGATCGAGTCCGGCATGGTGAGCAAGGCGATCGCCTCCGCCCAGGGCCAGGTCGAGACGCAGAACTTCGAGATTCGCAAGAACGTCCTCAAGTACGACGAGGTCCTCAACCGCCAGCGCAAGGTCATCTACGCCGAGCGCCGCAAGGTGTTGGAGGGTCAGGACCTGCGCGACCAGGTCGTCGAGATGCTGGACGAGGTCCTGCGCGGCTACGTCGTGGAGGAGACCGCCCAGGGCGACCCGGACGACTGGGACCTCGACAAGCTGTGGCGCGCGTTCAAGCAGGTGTACCCGATCAGCTTCACGGTGGACGAGTTCATCGAGGAGAACGGCGACCTGCACACCCTCACCGGCGAGCTCATCGCCTCCCGGGTGGTCGAGGACGCCAGGACCGCCTACGACGCCCGTGAGGCCGACCTGGGCGAGGAGGCGATGCGCGAGGTCGAGCGCCGCGTCATCCTCCAGGTCATGGACCGCAAGTGGCGTGAGCACCTCTACGAGATGGACTATCTCCAGGAGGGCATCGGCCTGCGAGCGATGGCCCAGCGCAACCCGCTGATCGAGTTCCAGCGCGAGGGCTTCGACATGTTCCAGCAGATGCTGGAGGCCATCAAGGAGGAGTCGGTCGGCTTCCTCTTCAACGTCGAGGTCCAGGTCCGCAAGAAGGAGGAGCCCACGCTCACCGCGTCGGCCGCCGCGAAGACGGCCGCCACGGTCGGCGGTTCCTCTGGTGCGACCGCCGTCGCCACGGCCGTGGAGGACGACCCGGAGGCGGCCAGGGCCGACTCTCCCGAGGAGGAGGCCGCGCCCGCCGAGGACGTGGTGGTTCCCGGGTTCGGCGAGGACCAGCCGAACAAGCTCCAGTACTCCGCGCCGAGCGAGGACGGCACCGTCGAGCGGCACAGCGAGACGGTGGACAACGAGTACGCGGGAACCGCCCGCAACTCGCCCTGCCCCTGCGGCTCCGGCAAGAAGTACAAGAAGTGCCACGGTGACCCCACGGCCCGGTAACGGCTGAGGGCACCACGAACACGCGTGTGGGCGCGGCTCCCGAGGGGCCGCGCCCACACGCGTCAGCGCCCGCTGTTGATCCGGGCGGCCTGTCGGGTCAGGTGGGCGCGTTCGGCGAGGTCGGGGGCGTCCAGAGCCGCTCGCGCGTACAGTCGCGCCGCACGCCCGAGGTCGCCGTCGCGCTCGTGCAGGTGCGCGGCCACGGCCCGGTATCGGGGTAGCGACTCGTCCAGTTCGCCGAGGGCGGCCAGTCCCGCCCGCGGCCCCTGCGCCTCACCCAGGGCGACGGCCCGGTTGAGCCGCGCCACCGGGCTGCCGCTCAGGCGCACCAGTTCGTCGTACCACTCCACGATCTGCGGCCAGTCCGTCTCCTGCGAGGTCCGGGCGTCGGCGTGCAGCGCGGCGATCGCGGCCTGGGCCTGGTACTCGCCCAGGCGGTCGCGCGCCAGCGCTCCCTGGAGCACGCGGACTCCCTCGGCGATGGCAACGGTGTCCCACAGAGAACGGTCCTGCTCGGCGAGCGGTACCAGGGACCCGTCCGGGGTGGTCCTCGCGGGGCGGCGGGCGTGGTGGATCAGCATGAGGGCGAGCAGACCGGCCGCCTCGGGGTGGTCCACGGCGGTGTGGAGCCGCCTCGTGAGCCGGATGGCCTCGGCGGACAGGTCGACGTCCCCCGAGTAGCCCTCGTTGAAGACCAGGTAGAGCACTCGGAGGACGGTGCGGACGTCTCCCGGGCGGTCCAGCCGCACGCCGGAGACGGTTCGCTTGGCACGGCTGACGCGCTGAGCCATGGTGGCCTCGGGGACCAGGTACGCGCGGGCGATCTGGCGGGTGGTCAGTCCGCCGACCGCGCGCAGGGTGAGCGCGACCGCCGACGATGGGGTCAGTGACGGGTGGGCGCACAGGAAGTAGAGCCGGAGCGTGTCGTCCACCGCGCGTGCGGTTCCAGCCTCCGGTTCCTCTGCCACGGCCGCCTCGCGTCTGCGGCGAGCGGTGTCGGCGCGGGTGGCGTCCAGGAACCTGCGCCAGGCGACGGTGACCAACCATCCCTTGGGGTCGCGGGGCGGGTCCCCCGGCCAGACGCGCACCGCCTCGATCAGCGCGTCCTGGACGGCGTCCTCGGCCGACGCGAAGTCGGCACCTCGTCGGACGAGCAGACCGGTCACCTCGGGAGTGAGAGTCCGGAGCAGCGCTTCGTCCACGTCGGCGGTCACGTCGGGCTCACTCCTCGATGGTGGGCGAGGCGCCCAGGAACGGGCGCAACTCCAGCCACTCGTGGATGGGGCGTCCTCCCGCCCCGGGCGCGGCCGACAGTTCACCGGCCAGTTCCAGCGCCCGGTCGTAGCCGTCGACGTCGATCACCATCCAGCCCGCGATGACGTCCTTGGTCTCGGGGAAGGGGCCGTCGGTGACGGGAGGGCGCCCCTCGCCGTCGTAGCGGACGAAGGTCCCCTCCGGGGCGAGCGCCTGGGAGTCCACGTACTCGCCGGTCTCCTGTAGCCGGGCCGCGAAGTCGTTCATGTACCGCATGTGCGCGGACACCTCCTCGGGTGTCCAACGGTCCATCGGGACGTCGTTCACGGAGGCCGGGGCGCCCCGGTAGTGCTTGAGCAGCAGGTACTTGGCCATGGTCCCTCTCCTTGTCGCGGTGCGAACCATTGTGGTCGCGTTCACAGCGGGGACGGAGCCGGGCGCGCGTTCTCGACACCCTCGTCGGAATCTTTACCGGGGCCTGGAACACCGGCGGCCCGGCACCGCGTGTGCGGTGCCGGGCCGTGAGCGCCGCACCGGGTTCGGGGGAGCGGAGGGGCCGGAGGTCAGGTGGTCTGGGTGACCTTGTTGAGGCCGCGCGGCACGTCCGGGTTGTAGCCCAGCCGGCGGGCGAGGTGCTCGGTGAGCAGCTGGGCGGGGACGATGAGGTTCATCGGCGACACCCACTCGGGGACGTCCGGCACCGGTACCGAGAGGTCGCTCGCGGCGGCCAGGGCGGCACCGCCGCCGAAGCCGAACACCGGGGCTCCGGCGGAGCGGACCCGATCGGCCAGGGCCACCGTGCCCTCCAGGGTGGGGCCGTGGGGGGCGGCCACCAGCAGGGCGGGGGTGCGCGGGTCCACCACGGCGATGGGGCCGTGCTGGAGGTCGGCGTAGGACAGCCCCATGGCGTGCAGGTAGCAGGCCTCCTTGAGCTTCAGGGCGGCCTCCAGCGCGGTGGAGAAGGCCATGCCGCGGCCGGAGATCACGGCGCCCTGGACGGCCACCATCCGCTCCACGATCTCCTCCAGGGAGTCGGTGGGCGCGGCGAGGGTCTGCTCGATGCCCTCCGGAACCAGGTCCAGCTCCCCGGCGTCCAGCTTGGCGCCCAGACCCAGGGCCAGCACGGCGAGGGCGGCCAACTGCGTGTTGTACGTCTTGGTGGCGGGGACCGCCAGCTCGTTCCCGGCCCGGGTGACCAGGGCGACGTCGGCCTCGGTCGCGAGCGGGGAGTCGGCGCCGTTGGTGACGGCGACGGTCCGGGCGCCGCAGTCGGCGGCCCAGCGCATGGTCTCGACGATCTCCTCGGTCTTGCCGGACTGGGAGATGGCCACGGCGAGGACCCCGGACAGGTCGACGCGCGCACCGTAGGCGGTGGCGATCGAGGGGGAGCCCAGGGTGGCCAGTCGTCCGGTGTGCGCCTGGAGGAGGTAGCTGCCGTAGACCGCCGCGTTGTCCGAGGAGCCCCGGGCGATGAACAGGACGTGCTGGGTGGAGCGGCCGAGCGCCTCGATCTCGCCGCGCAGGGGGAGGAGCTCGGCGAAGGTCCGGCGCAGGGCCTCGGGCTGTTCGGCGATCTCGGAGCGCATCACGCTCGTCGTGGTGGTCATACGGAGCCTTCCGGTGTGGACGTGCGGTCCTGGACGTACGCCGGGGGCCGCGCTGGTCGCTCGTGGACGGCCCGGACTACGTCGCTGGCCAGCCACGATGCTGGTTCACTCCGCGTGGCACAAGGAGGATTGACACGCGGGTCGAGCTATGGTCTAGTCCGGACTATACCAGTCAGATCCCGGCATGACCCGGCAAGTGTCACGAGTCCGGGCGGATGCCGCGCTAAGGTCGAACGCCGACCACCGGACCACCCGACCCGCCGACCGAGAAGGCCATCCGCCCCATGCCGATCGACGCCAGCAACCCCCTGCCCAAGTACGTCCAACTCCGCGACCTGCTCCTGGACTGGATCACCGCGGCCGGGCTGGGCGTGGACGACATGGTCCCCTCCGAGCGGGAGCTCAGCTCCACCTACGGCCTCTCCCGCATGACCGTGCGCCAGACCATCGACCTCCTGGTCGCCGAGGGGCGCCTGTACCGGGTTCCGGGCAAGGGCACCTTCGTGGCCCGGCCCAAGATCGAGATGTCCCTCGTCCTGGCCTCCTTCAGTGAGGACATGCGCGCCCGGGGCTTCGAGCCGGGCGCGCGCGAACTGATCCGCCAGGTCATCCCGGCCAGCGGTCACACCGCCCGCATGCTCGACATCGCCCCCGGCACGCTCGTGCACCACATCGAGCGCATGCGTACCGCCGACGACGAGCCGATGGCGGTGGAGCGCTCCAACATCCCGGCGGCCATGGTTCCCGGCCTGGAGGACCACGATCTGGCCGAACGATCTCTCTACGAGGTCCTGGAAAACGAGTTCGACATCCTGTTGGATTCCGGAGAGCAGACCATCGAGGCCGGGATCTGCGACTCGGCCGACTCCCGTCTCCTTGGCCTACCCGCCGGAAGCCCGGTGCTGGTGATGCAGCGCCGCAGCTTCGCCAAGGGACAGTGCGTGGAACTCGCCCTGTCCACCTACCGTGCCGACCGCTATCAGCTGCACTCCCGCCTGGACCCGCGGAGGCACGGAGACTGACGTCTCGCGCCCCGTCGGGCGCGCGTCCGAGAGGGAGGACCCCCCACCATGTCGGACCCGACCCCAGCGACGAAGGACCCGGACCGGTCCGGGCCCCCCGCACGCCGTCGCCGCGCCGCCGCGCTCGCTGTGCTCCAGCGGCTCGGCCGCAGCCTGATGATGCCCATCGCGGTCCTGCCCGCCGCCGCGATCCTGCTCCGCCTCGGCCAGGACGACCTGCTCGGGGCGGACGGACTGGCCGGTGTGAACGGCATGGGCTGGATGGCGCCGGTCGCCGGTGCCGTGGGCACCGCCGGCGAGGCGATCTTCGAGGCCCTGCCCCTGCTGTTCGCGATCGGTGTGGCGATCGGCTTCGCCAAGCGCGCGGACGGCTCCACGGCCCTGGCCGCCGTGGTCGGCTACCTGGTGTTCGACCGGGTCTCCACCTGGACGATGGTGACCTTCGACGGTGCGACAGGGGACATCGGGTCCCGGCTCGTGTCCTACCCGGTCGCGACCGATCCGGTGTCCAGGGAACCGGTTCTCGACCCGCCGCCGGTCCTGGACCCACCTGCCGGAGCGGAGGGGGTGAACGCCCTCATGCCGGTCATCAACCACGCGGTCAAGAACCCCACCGACGTGCTGGGCGGGATCGTGGTGGGCCTGGTGGCCGCCGTGCTGTGGCAGCGCTACCACCGGATCAAACTGCCCACCTGGCTGGGCTTCTTCGGCGGGCGCCGCTTCGTCCCGATCGTCGCGGCCCTGGCCGGCCTGGGCATGGGCGTGGTGCTGGGACTGGTCTGGCCGATCGTCGGCATGTGGATTCAGAACCTGGGCGAGGCCCTCATCGGCGCGGGCGCGCTGGGTGCCGGGATCTACGGTGTGGTCAACCGCGTCCTGCTACCGCTCGGCCTGCACCACGTGGTGAACTCGTTCGTCTGGTTCGTCTCCGGTACCTACACGGACGCGGACGGCGCCGTCTCGCACGGGGAGATCACCCGCTACTTCGCGGGTGACCCGACCGCGGGCAGCATGCTCTCCGGCTTCTTCCCGGTGCTCATGTTCGGCCTGCCGGGCGCGGCGCTGGCGATGTGGCTGGCCGCGTCGAAGGAGCGGCGTGCCCAGATCGGCTCGATCATGATCCCGGCGGCGCTGACGGCGTTCGTCACGGGCATCACGGAGCCGGTGGAGTTCGCGTTCATCTTCGTGGCCCCGGTGCTCTTCGCGGTACACATCGTGCTCACCGGTGTCTCGCTGGCGCTGATGAACCTGTTCGACGTGCAGTTGGGCTTCGGGTTCTCGGCGGGCCTGATCGACCTGCTGCTGAACGCCACCAAGAGCAACACCCAGGGGCTGGGGGCGCTGCTGCTGTTCGGTGTCGTCTACTTCCTGGTCTACTTCGGGATCTTCTACGTGCTGATCAGGCGGTTCGACTTCCCCACACCGGGTCGCGAGCCCGATCCCGACGAGCCCGCGCCGCCGCCCACCGCCCCGGCCGGGGCGGACGGCGCGACCGGGACCGGCCCCGAGGCGCCGAGCGGCGGCGGCTCCGACCGCTCTGACCGCTCTGACCGCTCCGGCTGAGCGGCGGGCCCGAGCGGCCCGCCCGCCCGGGGCAGCCCGGCGACCGCCCCCCCGTGGCGGCGCCGGGCCACCCCGCTCCACCAGCGCGCCCGCGCGCGCCGCCGCGCCGACCCTGGCGTGTGAGGCACGCCACCTCTAAGCTCGGCTCAGACCCCCCGGGTCACGTGATCCCGGGTAGAGCACGGAGGGCACATGTCGGACAAGGCAACGGCGATCGTCGCCGGTTTGGGCGGCGCGGCCAACATCGAGGAGATCGAGGCCTGCATCACGCGGCTGCGGACGGAGGTCGCCGACCCCGCACTGGTCCGGGAGGCCGACCTGAAGGCCGCGGGCGCGCACGGGGTCCTGGTCTCGGGCAACGTCGTCCAGGTCGTCGTCGGCCCGGAGGCGGACTCCCTCACGGACGACATCCAGGACCTGCTGGACTGACGCCCCTGGACGGGCCGCGGGAAAAAGGGCCTTTGTGCTCTTCCGGCCGCCCCTTTTCTGGGTTAAGTCCCGTTCCCGGGGAAGACCTCACCCATGTCAGACCTCAACGGTGCGCTGCGCGTACTCTCTCCCGTCGCCGGGACCGCCCTGCCCCTGGACACGGTGCCCGACCCGGTCTTCTCCCAGAGCATGGTCGGCCCCGGCGTGGCCGTCCACCCCGAACCCGGACAGGAGGGCGGCCAGGACTCCGAACACGAGGCGGTCGCCCCGATCGCCGGGACCCTGGTCAAGCTCCACCCGCACGCCTTCGTGGTCCTGTCCTCCGACGGCGCGCGCGGTGTCCTCGTCCACCTGGGCATCGACACCGTGCAGCTGGCGGGGGAGGGGTTCACCCTCCTCGCCGAGGAGGGCGCCGAGGTGGCCGCGGGCACCCCGGTCATCCGCTGGTCGCCGGGCTCCGTGGCCGCCGCGGGCAAGCCCTCGGTGGTACCCGTCGTCGCCCTGGACGCCCAGCCGGGCAGCCTCTCCGAACTGGCGAGGGGAGCGGTGGAACCCGGCCAGGAGCTGTTCGCCTGGGGCTGACCCCGCGCACCGCCCGCCACGGAGGGGCCCGTCCCACCCGCTCCGCCCGAGCGGGTAGTCTCCGCCCGCAACCAGCGATCCGGCGGAGAAGAAGTCCCTTATGAGACCGTCCGTTCCACGCGCCCTGGCCCCGGCCTGCGTGGCCCTCACCCTGATCACCACAGCCTGCACCACACCCGAGGAGGTGGACACCTCGCCCGAGAACGTCCAACCCAGCGCCGAGGCCACACCCGAGCCCTTCGAACCGGTCCTGGCTCCACAGTTGCTCGCCGACATGGACCTGGACGACAAGATCGGCCAGCTCCTCGTCCTCACCGCGCAGGGCACCACCGCCGCCGACAACGCCGCCCAGATCGAGGCGTACCGGCCCGGCGGCGTCATCTACTTCGACGCCAACCTGGACGACGCCGAGCAGATCGCCCGGATGTCGGCCGGAATGCAGGAACAGGCGGCCGGTCAGGGGCCGGGCGTGCCCCTGTTCATCAGCATCGACCAGGAGCAGGGACTCGTGGTGCGCATGCCCGTGGGCACCCTGTTCCCCGACGCCATGGCGGTCGGCGCCACCCGTGACACCGACCTCGCGGCGCTGCGGGCGTCCACCACGGCGGACGAGCTCCTCGCGGTCGGCGTCAACATGAACTACGCGCCCGACGCCGACGTCAACACCGACCCCGACAACCCCGTCATCGGTATCCGCTCCTTCGGCTCCGACCCGGAACTGGTGTCGGAGATGGTGCTTGCCGAGTCCGCCGCCTACGCCGAACAGGGCGTGGTGCCGGTCATCAAGCACTTCCCCGGCCACGGCGACACCGACGTCGACAGCCACACCGGCCTGCCCGTGATCGACCTGCCCCGCGACCGCTGGGAGGCCGAGCACCTGCCGCCGTTCCGGGCCGCAGTGGACGCGGACGTGGACGCCATCATGACCGCGCACGTGCTCATGCCGCAGTTGGACCCCGGAGAGGACCCGGCCACCCTCTCGCCGCTGATCATCGACGGCATCCTGCGCGACGAGCTCGGCTACGACGGGGTGGTCACCACCGACGCCCTCAACATGGAGGGCGTGCGCCAGACCCACCCGGACGGCGAGATCGCCGTGCGCGTGGTGGAGGCCGGGGTGGACCAGCTCCTCATGCCGCCGGACCCGGGCGCTGCGGTCTCCGCGATCCGGGAGGCGGTCGAGAGCGGCCGGATCACCGAGGAGCGCATCGACCAGTCGGTGCTGCGCGTCCTCACGCTCAAGGAGAAGCGCGGCGTCCTGGAACGGGAGTCCGCCGACCCCGCCGAGGCCGACGCCGCCATGGAGGACCCCGAGCATGCCGAGGCGGCCCAACGGGTCGCCGACGCCTCCGTCACCCTGGTGCGCAACGAGGGCGGCCTCCTGCCGCTCGACGCGGGCACGCGCGTGCGCGTCCAGGGGGTGGGCGCCGACCGGATCGCTCCGGCGCTCGCCGAGGCCGGTCTGGAGGTCGTGGACAGCGGTGAGGACGTCCTCGTGGTGGGCACCAACGGCGCGCGGAGCTCCGAGGAGCAGCGCGGCATGGTCGCCGCGGGCCGGGCCCAGGGCACCCCGGTGGTCGCGGTCGCCCAGGGCGGCCCCTACGACCTGGAGGCCTTCCCCGACGTGGACGCCTACATCGCCCTGTACTCGGCGGTGGAGGTCTCCCGTGTGGCCGCCGCCCGGGCGATCTCCGGGAAGGTCGACCCCTCCGGCACGCTGCCGGTGGACATCCCCGGGGCCGAGGTGACCGCGGGGACCGGGCTGGGCTACTGACCCGCCGTGCGGCGCCGGGCGGCCCGGGCCGGGGACCGCGACCGGCGGCGCCCACCACCGGTCCGCGCGCCGTGGACGAAGGTTGAACCGGACGGGGAACGGGAAGAACCGTTCCCCGTCCGGCCTCCAGGTGGCTCCGCACCGGGCCGGACGGGTGGTCCACAGCGGCGATCACCGATGGAGGCGACCGGATGAACGGCACCCGACGAGGGGTCATCTCCGACTGGGGCGGAGTGCTCACCCCGCCCCTGCCCGAGGGAATCCGGGCCTGGCTCAGGTCCGACCGGATCGACATCGACCACTACCACGAGGTCATGCGCCCGTACTTCGACGGCAGCGCACCCGACAACCCCGTGCACGCCCTGGAACGCGGCGAGATCGAGACCCACCTGTTCGAGCGCGACCTGGCCGCACTGCTGCGTTCCACCCACGGCGCACCGGTGCGCGCGGAGGGGCTCATCGAGCGCATGTTCGCCCACTTCGACCCGGTCGACGCCATGTACGACACCCTGCGCTCGGCGCGGGGGAGCGGGCACGGCACCGCCCTGCTCTCCAACTCCTGGGGCAACGGCTACCCCCGCGACCACTTCACGGCCACCTTCGACACCGTCGTCATCTCCGGCGAGGTCGGCATGCGCAAGCCCGAGGAGCGCATCTACCTGCACACCTGCCAGCGGCTCGGGCTGGAACCCGAGGACTGCGTGTTCATCGACGACCTGGCGCACAACGTGGCGACCGCCGAGTCCCTCGGCATGACCGGCATCCTGCACACCGACGTGGAGTCCACCCGCCGCGCGCTGGAACGGTTCCTGACCCCCGAGGACGAACACGAGCGGCAGCCGGTCTGACCTCGTCGGGTTCTTTGGGAAACTCGTAGGGACCCGATCCCGCCCTGGAGAGCCCATGTACGTCTTCCTGCCCAGCACCGTCCCCGCGCTCGCGGCCCTGCTCGACCGGGGCCGCCTGGAGGGGGAGGCCCTCACCGCGTTCACCGCCGACGCCGGACCCGACGGTGACACCGAGGAGGCCGAGTACGACGCCATGTACGCGGCGGCCCGGGCCTCCCTGCGCATGCTCGCCGAGGACCCCGGGGCGCCCCGCCGCCGCGTGGTCCTGGCCGCCGAGATGCCCGACGCCGCCGTGGAGCACGGCGGGCGGCACGCCGAGGGGGTCGCCCGCGTCACCGTCGCGGGCGGGGTGCCCTACAAGAAGCTGCGCTCCGTGCACATCGACGACACCGACGCCGCCGACGACGTCGCCGAGTCCGCCGCCGATCCCGCTTCGGAGGCCGCCGAGGACCACGAACTCATGTGGTTCGGCGTGCAGGAGATCCGCTACCTGGTCGAGGAGTCCCACGCGTAGCAGTACGCGGGCACTCCGGGGGAACCGTCGAAGGCGTGCGTGATCGCGCCCAGGCGCTCCCAGCCCAGACGTTCGTACAGGCGCGCGGCCGACCGGTCCTTGGCCATCACGTCCAGCACCAGCGCCGAGCCGTGGCGGCGGGCGTGCTCCATCACCGCGCGGGTCAGGGACTCGCCCACCCCCCGGCCGCGTGCCGAGGGGCTCACGAACAGCCGGGAGAGGACGGCCGCCTCGTCGCGGGCGCGGCCGGTCCGCTCGCTCCACAGCGCGACCGCGTCCGCCCCCTCGGGTTCGGCCAGACTCACCTGCCCGAGGAGCGCGCCGTCGTGCTCGGCCACCCACGAGCGGAGGAACCCCGGGTCGGTCAGCCAGGTCCGTGGGTCGGCCACGCCCTCCACCGGGTAGCCGTCGTGGGCGTGCACCCGGACGAGGAGGTCGCTCAGCGCGGTCAGGTCGTCGTCGGTCCGCTCCCGGACCCGCACTCGGTCAGTCATCCGTCTCCTCCACCGCCATGTCGTAGTCCAATGCCGCCAGGTCCGCCCGCATCACGAATCGGGTGACCTCGAAGGGGCGGCCCCCCTGATCGATCCCGGTGTGCAGCACCTCCAGGACCGGAACCCCGGAGGGAACCATGAGCCCACGTGCCTCCTGGGGGGTCGGTATGCGGGCGGACACCTCCTCGCGGCTGCGGGTGATCCGGTGGCCGCGATCCTCGAAACGTGCGTACAGGCTGCCCTTGCCCAGGTTCGCCGAGGTCGCCAGAGGAGTGCCCTCGGCGATGGCCCAGGGCACGAACGTGACCCCCACCTGTACGGGGTGTTCGGTAGTGCCATCCGAGGCGTAGTACCAGTTCTCCCTGCGCACCACGTCCGTTGCCTCGTCGGTCAGCCCCAGCCGCTCGGCGACATCCGCGGGTGGGACGACGCGTTCGATGGACACGCAGTCCACGCGGGGGACGAGGCCCTGTTTCGCGAGCTCCGCACGGTAGGGGGAGAGCCCGGTCTCCTCCCGCAGGCGTCGGGAATACCGCTCAGCCCCGAACCTGAGCGTCCTGCGGCGTTCGCGCACGAACACCCCGGAACCGTGCCGACGGTCGACCAGGCCTTCCTCGGCGAGGATGCGGAGCGCCTCACGGGCCGTGTTGCGGGCCGTTCCGTACTCCTGCGCGAGATCGCGTTCTGAGGGCAGCCTGTCCCCCGGGAGCAGATCGCCGTCGTGGATCGCCGAGCGCAGGCGATCGGCGATCCTCCGGCTGGGGGGCGGCTGCTCTCTGTGCTCCTCGGAAGTCATGTAGATATTCTACGCAGCTGGCTTGAGCCAGTATCTTGACTGGCTTAAGCCACTTGTGCTCTGATGGAACTCAGCGTCGCCACGGAGTGACTCTTGGTCCGATCTCCGTGAGGTGCTGTTCAGGAACCCCCTGGTGGGCGAGGGACGTGCCCTCTCACCCACCCCTGGAATGAGGAGATCCACGTGGCTGAGAGCACATGCGGCGCCTGCCGTGGTGAGGGAACCTTCATCCTCACCAGTGACGGGCAGAAGAAGGGTTGGGGCCAGGACAAGGAAGTGGTGACCTGCCAGGACTGCGGGGGGACGGGAACGGTTCGGAAGTGACGGATCTCCAGCGGATGCACTCCGATCTCGTGGGGCGGCTGGACGTCTCCGAGACGGTGCGTGTGGCCTTCGCCGACCATCCCCGGCACCGGTTCATCCCTGACCTGGTGTGGCCGGACATCCAGGGATTGCCGCTGATCCGCTCGGCCGATCCCGAGCGCTGGGCCGCCTACGTCTACGACGACGACGCGGTGGTCACCCAGGCCAACGACGGGGGCAGCGGAGCCGTCAACCACCCCTCCTCGTCCTCCTCGGCACCGCAGCTCATGGCCGACATGATCGGGGCCGCCGGGATCGAACCCGGTATGCGGGTGCTGGAGATCGGTACCGGGACCGGCTGGAACGCCGCGATCCTCTCCTCTCTCGTGGGTCCCACCGGATCGGTGACCTCCCTGGAGATCGACCCCAAGGTCGCGGGGCGGGCGAGCAAACGTCTCACGGGAACGCCGGTGAAGGTGGTGCACGCGGCGGAGCCGCCCACAGGGGACTCCTATGACGCGGTCATCGCCACCTGTGCGGTGAGCCGGGTCCCCGTCTCCTGGCTCGGCGAGCTGGGCCCGGAGGGCCGGATCGTGGTGCCCTGGGGGCCGAGTTCGGACTCGCACGCCAGTCCGGTCGCGGTCCTGGAGAAGACCGGACCGACCAGTGCCGCCGGGCCGTTCGTGTGTGAGGCCTTCTTCATGCGGGACCGCACCCAGCGGGTCCCCAGCGGAGACTTTCCCGGGATGGATTGTGAGTCGGAGGGCACCCGCGTCATGCCCTTCACCGCGGCGGACCTGACCGAGGACGACCGCGTCACCCGGTTCATGCTCATGCTTCCCGGAGTCCGTATCGGGATCGGGATGCGCCCGTTCAGTGGGGACGTCGGGCTCATCATCTACCTCGGCACCCCGGACGGCTCCTGGGCCTACCTGTGGCCGGACGGCGCCACCCACGGCGGAGGCCCCACGGATCTGGTGGAGCGCCTGCGCGCGGCCCACGCACTCCTGGCGGGAGAGGGGTGGCCCGCCCTGACGGAGTTCTCTCTGGAAGCCGACCTGGCCGAGGGGGTGTGCCGGGTCACGGCGCCCTTCGGCAGCTGGGAGCACGCCGTGTAGGTCCTGCCCGACCGCTCCGGTGTCCTCCCCGTCCGGGTGGTCGTGTTCAGCGCCGCCAGATCCGCCCGTCCCAGTGCCGAGGGCTCCGGGACGGGCGGTACCTCACACCCCGTGTTCCCAGGGGCCGAGCGGGCGGCTGCGGATCGTGTGCGTCCGGCGGTCGGGGGAGACCTCCAGGGCGAACTCCGTCAGCTCGGGCCAGCCCGCCCCGCCCAGTTCGGTGTGGACCTCGCCCAGCTCTCGGCCGAGGTCTCGGGGGCCGCCGCCGGTGGTCGAGCCGTCCGGCCACACGTACGTCCAGGAGTCGTCGGCCCCCAGCGCGACGATCGAGGCGTGTCCCTCCCGCCACGGGTGTCCGTGCAGGTCGATCGAGAGGAACGGCGCGGCCAGGACCAGGCGAGTCAACCGGTCCTGGTCGATCAGCTCCTCAGACCCCAGAGGGAAGTGCCCCTCCCGTTCGCTCTCGGCCCCCACACCGGGGAACCGCTCTGGGGGAACACGCTGGGTGCGGTCGCGCATGAAGGAACCGTCCCGGACGAACGGCCCGGCCAGGGGACTTCCGGCGGAGAGCGCCACGATCGGTGTGGGCCCCCGAGAGTCGTGGGTGGCCCAGGGAAGGACGATCGTGCCCTCCGGCACGAGGCCCGTCGTCCACGGTTCCGGGACGCGCCGCACGGCGCAGGTGGCGATGACCGCGTCGTAGGGCCCGTCGGGTGGCACGGCGCCGGTCGCGACCGACACTCCGGTCCCGGAGAGCCTCTTCGCGGCGTGCTCGGCCACCTTGGGGTCGATCTCTAGGGAGGTCACCGATCCGGTGGGGCCGACGAGAGAGGAGAGGATCGCCGCGTTCCAACCGGTTCCGGTGCCGATCTCCAGAACCCGCATCCCCGGGCCGACCCCCGCCGCGTGGATCATGTCCGCCATCACCTGTGGGGCGGAGGAGGACGAGGAGGGCCTGTTGACGGGCCCGCTCCCACCGTCGTTGGCCTGGGTGATGACGGCGTCGTTCTCGTAGACGATCCGCGTCCAGCGCTCCGGGTCGGCCGAGCGGAAGAGCGGGAGCCCGGACACGCCGGGCCAGATCATGTCCGGGACGAACCGGTGCCGGGGATGGTCGGCGAAGGCCGCACGCACCCTCTCGGACGTGTCCAGCGCCTCCACGAGCCGGGTGTGCGGGTCGTTCGAGTTCATGCCTCACCACTTCCCTTGCAGATCGGATGGTCGACTGGCTGGTGACCCGGCCAGGGTCCGCTTCCGTCGCTTTCGATGCGCATCTCTCCGGACCCGCCGCAGGTACAAGAGTCAGTGGCACGAGGGTCGCTCAACGGGGGAAGGGCGGAATCACGAGTGGGGGACAGGAGCGACATGGAGGTCTCCAATCGAGGGATGTCCATCCGTGCGGATGGGCGGCGCCGCCTGACGAGGACGGCGCCGCCCAACGGCACGGAGGGGGATCAGTGGACGCGGTGGCTCACCCGGATCGTCTCGACGATGGTCGCTCCCTCGGGGAGACCCTCGTCCTCGAAGTCCTCGGAGACGACTCGCAGCCAGAATCCGCTGTTCTTGCCGTAGGGGTTCAGGCGGTCGAGCCGTTCCCAGAAGTAGTCCGCGATCCCGACGCAGGAGCAGGCGCACTCCCGGTGGTAGCGCGGGGCGGACGGAGAGAGGCGCCCGGCCAGCGAGACCCCGTGCTCGTCGGGCTCTCCGCCCCGGATGATCTGGACGATGTCGGTGATCAGCGGGGCTTGAGACAGGGTTGTTGACGCCATGGAGTCATCTCCCTACGTAGAGGAGGCGACACCCGGTATGGGTGTGCTACTGATCTCAGTATGATTCGAGCCAGTCATGATTACAAGCAATTTTTGTAGTCAGTCAGAAAAATCGGCCCGACGATGGCTGCTACTACGATCGAGGCACGCAACCGCTGCCTGGAAGGAGATGTCGTGGCCGGAGGTCATTCGCCCGGGGTGCGGCGGCGCAGGCTGTCGGCCGCGCTGAGGAAGCTCCGTGTTGACAGGGGCATGTCCGCCGCGTCGGTGGCCGAGAAGCTGAAGTGGTCGACGGGCAAGCTGACCAGGTCGGAGCGGAACGAGTGGCGGTTTCCCAAGCGCACTGACGTGGAGGCCCTGCTGGACCTCTACGGGGTGGAGGGAGATGACCGCGCGCATCTTCTCAGTCTGACCGAGGAGGCTCGCGGGCGCAGCGACTGGCATGAATACGCCGATTTGTTCCCGGGAGCTCTGCCTGACCTGGAAGCCGAGGCCGTCCGAATCCGCTCTTATGAGGCGCTTGCGATACCGGGATTGCTGCAGACACCGGGCTATGCCGCTGCGATTTTCGAGTCCGGGGGTGTCGTCCCACCCGAAGACACACAGCGCAAGGTGGAATCCAGGATGGCCCGTCGGAGCGTGCTCGATGCTCCAAAGGGGCCACAGCTGATCAGCGTGATTGACGAAGCCGTTCTTCGTCGGGCTGTACGTTCACCTGAGGTGATGGCCGAACAGCTTCGATTTCTGCAAGGCATGGCCTCGCACTACAAGGTGACACTACTGGTGGTGCCGTTTGATGCTGGAGCACACACCGCGATGGACGGTGCCTTCTCGCTTTTGGAGTTTCCCAATCCGGAGCCGGGGATCGTCAGCATCTCCACTGGGGTGGAGTCCTTGTACGTGGAGGATGAGGCCTACGTGGATCGGCATAGGCTGATCTTCGACGGCGTCCACAACCTGGCCTTGGACCCGAGGAAGTCTCTTGACCTCATCGAATCCATCGCCGCCGAGCACGACAAGCGAGCCTGATCATGCTGCTGGAGTTCCGCAAGTCCTCCTACTCCTCTTCCCAGGACAACTGCGTCGAGGTCGCGCCCATCCTCACCTTCCGCAAGTCCTCCTACTCCACCTCTCAGGAGAACTGCGTCGAGGTCGCGGACCTGCCGACCGGCGCGGCCATCCGTGACTCCAAGAACCCCGACCACGGTTTCCTGCCCGTCGGGGCCTCCGAGTGGGCCGCCTTCGCGCGGCTGGTCGCCGCCCGCCCCTCCCACGTCTGAGGTTCCCGTGTTGGCGTCCCGGCCCGCGACCGGGCCGGGACGCCAACACGTGTGCCCCGGGCGTCACTCCGTGCCCGGGGCTCCCTCACTCCTCTCCACCGAACCCTGGTTGATGGTGACGAACCCGCCCTCCGGGAGGCACTCCCCGGGTAGGTCGGGCACCTCGTCCAGTTCGGACGCGTCCGTGTAGGAGCCCCCGCTCGTGAACGCGTCCCCGTCCACGAGCTCACCGACTCCCGGGACGCTGACCCCCGCACGTCCGTCCTCATGGAACGGCTCCACGTCGCTCGGCCAGATCGGCGTGAACGCCTCTCCGGGCCCGCCGTCCTCGGGGTCGGCCGTGCGCACCAGGAGGCAACCGTGCTCCGGCACGTACTCCAGCGCCAGTGTGAGACCCATGTCCATCCCGTACGAGAAGTCGTGCACGATGACGCGCGGGTCGTCGCCGACCACCGCCGTCCCGTCACGGGCCGGGCCGCCGGGAGAACACGCCGCCAGGGCCGCCGTCGTCGCCGCGATCAGGGGCAACCGCCAGGAACCGTTCACGGGGGGACCTTCCTTCGTCAGGGGGGTACGTCCGCTCATACGCGTCCGCGGGGGATGAGACGCGCGCGAAGGCCCCGGTGCTCCGCCGCTGGCCGGGTCCGGACGCCGTTTCCGCCTCTCATCACCCATCCGGCACAATAGGGAGATCCCGAACCCCCGCTCCGATCCCCGAGGAGTCAGCCATCAGCCGCCTGGTGCTATGGAACATCGACCTCACCCTCCTCGACGTGGGGCAGGTGATGAGGGCCGCCTACGCCGAGGCCTTCGAGAAGGTCACGGGCGAACCGCTGGTCTACCTGACCTCGTCGGCGGGCCGCACCGACTCGGAGATGTTCTTCGAGTTCTGCGCCCGCAACTACGTGGAGCTCGAACCCGACACCGAGGTCCTGGGCGACTTCCTCGCCGCCCTGGAGACCTCCTTCGCCGCCCGCCACGAACAGCTGCTGGCCAAGGGCCGGGTCATGCCGGGCGCGGCCGCCTCCCTGGCCGCCGTGGCCGCGCTCCCGGACACCCTGCAGACCGTGGTGAGCGGCAGCACGCGCGCCAACGCCACGGCCAAGCTGGCCGCCTTCGGCCTGGACTCGCACCTGAACCTGGCGGTGGGCGGGTTCGGGTCGGTCAACTACCCGAAGTCGAGCCTGATCCAGTCCATCCGGCTGCACGCCTCCGGCGAGGGCGGCCGCGCCTACACGGAGGAGGAGACGGTGTTCGTCACCGGTTCCGCCCCGGACGTACGGGCGGCGCTGATCGGCGGGGCGACCCCCGTCGCGGTGCTCAACGGTTCCGCGACCGAGGGGCAGCTGCGGGACGCCGGGGCCCAGATCGTCCTCCAGGACCTGAGCGACCCGCGAGCCGTGATGACGGCCGTCCACCAGGCCACCACACGGTGATCGGGCCGGGCCGCGTACGTGGTTCCGTGCCCGCCGCAATCCAGTCCTTACGGTACGTAACCAGCCCGTAACGGTGTTGGTCCTGTTCTCGCGCGCGAAAAGCAGTAGCCTGGGGGCGGCCCCCACCGAGTGGGGGTCGTGCAGAGGGCGGGACAACGACGTCCCGACCTCGTTTGACGCCACCTGTGCGCACAGGTACCAACCCAACCAACGCCCTCGTGGGTTCCTTGCGGCCCAAGGACCTCACGGGAATTCACAAGTCAGCCACAGAAGTTCACAGGTCGCCTGACGAGCCACACACGTCACATGACCGGGTGTCCTCGACTGCGCTCGTGCGACGTTGCTCACAAAGGAGTGAGAAGATCCCTATGTCCGGGCAATCAGACGTCATCCTCCAGAAGCTGCTGAGTGACGCGGCCTCCCGGTGGAATCCGGGGGACCGGCTCAGCCCCGAGGCCGCCGACGCGGTCCGCGGCTTCCTCCCCCTCTACTACCGGCACACGGACCCCGAGGAGATCAGCGGGCGCAGCCCCGAGCAGATCTGCTGGACCGCCGAAGCCCACCGCTCCTTCGGTGCCGAGCGCGTCCAGGGCCGGGCCAAGGTCCGCGTCTACACGCCGACGCTCGAAGACGACGGGTGGGAGCAGCAGACCAGCGTCGTCGAGATCGTCACGGACAACGCGCCCTTCCTCGTCTCCTCCGTGACCATGGCCCTCAGCGACCTGGGTGCCGGGGTACGGCTCATCATCCACCCCCAGATGACCGTCGGCCGCGACCTGGCCGGGCACCTCAGGGAGTTCGACCCGGAGATCGGCGGCGACGGCCTGCTGCCGACCGACGAGTCGTGGATGCACATCGAGATCGACCGGCAGAGCGACCCCGAGCGGGTCAAGGAGATCACCACCCGGCTGGAGCGCGTCCTCAACGACGTCCGCTACGCCGACGAGGACTCCGCCAAGATGAGTGACCGGGTCATCCGGATCGCCGACGAGGTCTCCGCCTACCAGGACCGCCTCGTCGCCGGTGGCGTCGACCCGCGCGAGATCGGCGAGAGCGTCGACTTCCTGCGCTGGATCGCCGACCGCCACTTCACCTTCATGGGCTACCGCGAGTACGCCCTGGTCACCGACGAGAACGGCGACGACTCCCTGCGCCCCGAGCCCGGCACCGGCCTGGGCATCCTGCGCATGGACGCCGACGCGCCCACCAGCTTCTCGGCGCTGCCCCCGGAGATCCGCGGCAAGGCCCGCGAGCCCTACGTCCTGGTGCTCACCAAGGCCAACTCCCGGGCCACCGTCTACCGGCCCAAGTACCTCGACTACATCGGCGTCAAGAAGTTCGACGCCCAGGGCAACATCATCGGGGAACGCCGCTTCCTCGGCCTGTTCTCCTCGCAGGCCAACACGAGCAGCATCGCCCAGATCCCCATCCTGCGCCGCAAGCAGGCCGAGGTCCTCGCCCTGGCCGGGTTCGAGGCCGACAGCTACGACGGCAAGGACCTGATCGAGCTCCTGGAGACCTTCCCGCGCGAGGAACTCCTCCAGATCCCCGTGGGCGAGCTGTACAGCATCGTCCGCGGCGTCCTGCGGCTGCGCGACCGCCGCGGCACCAAGCTGTTCATGCGCCGCGACCCGTACGGCGGCCGCTACATGTCCTGCTTCGTGTACATGCCGCGCGACGAGTACAGCACCCAGGTGCGCCTCGACATCCAGCAGGTGCTGGCGGACGCCTTCCAGGGCGCCACCATGGACCACAACGTGATGATCGGCGCCGCCCCGCTGGCCCGCCTCTACCTGGTGGCCCGGGCGCGGAGCGGCCAGACCCTCGCCGACATCGACCAGGTCGAGCTGGAGGAGAAGGTCCGCCAGGCGGCCCGCTCCTGGGACGCCGACTTCGACGACGCCCTCGTCGACGCGTTCGGTCCCACCCGCGCCACCACGCTCAAGGAGCGCTACGGCCCGGGCCTGACCGAGGCCTACAAGATCGACAACGACCCGACGGTCGCGGCCACGGACATCTGCCGCATCGAGGAGCTGCTCGAGCGCACCGCCCCCGAGGACCGCGCGGGCGAGTTCTCCGCGAGCCTCTACCAGCCCGAGGGCGCCGCCTCCGGCGCCTGGCGGTTCCGCCTCGCCCGGATCGGCGAGCCCATCTCGCTGTCCCAGGTCCTGCCCGTCCTGGAGCACCTGGGCGTCGAGGTGGTCGACGAGCTGCCCTACGACATCACCGTCGACGGCGTCGGCCGGGTCTGGATCTACGACTTCGGCCTGGGCCCGCTGGAAGCCTCCGACCTCTCCCCGAAGCGCCTGAAGGGCCTCTTCGAGGACGCCTTCGACGCCTCCTGGCGCGACCTCGGCGAGTCCGACCGGTTCAACGGCCTGGTCGTGCGCGCCGGGCTGGACTGGCGCCAGCTCACCGTGCTGCGCGCCTACGCCAAGTACCTGCGCCAGACCGGGTCGACCTTCACCCCCGACTACCTGGCCGACGTCCTGGTCGCCAACGTCGGGATCGCCAACCTGCTCGTGGAGCTCTTCGAGGCCCGGTTCGACCCCGACCAGCCCGACGAGGGCCGCGCCGAGCGCGGCAACGTGATCGTCGGCAAGATCGAGGGCGAGCTCGACGGCGTGGCCAGCCTCGACCACGACCGCATCCTGCGTTCGTTCCTCGCGGTCATCCAGGCCACCCTGCGCACCAACCACTACCAGGGCGGCTCCGAGGGCCGCCCCTACCTGGTGCTCAAGCTCAACCCGCAGCAGATCCCGGACCTTCCGCACCCGCGGCCCCGGTTCGAGATGTACGTGTACTCGCCGCGGGTCGAGGGCGTCCACCTGCGCTTCGGCTCCGTAGCCCGTGGCGGCCTGCGCTGGTCGGACCGGTTCGAGGACTTCCGCACGGAGATCCTGGGCCTGGTCAAGGCGCAGATGGTGAAGAACTCCGTCATCGTGCCCAGCGGCGCGAAGGGCGGTTTCGTCTGCAAGCGGCTGCCCGCCGGGGCCGGCCGCGAGGAGGTCATGGCCGAGGTCGTGTCCTGCTACAAGCAGTTCATCAGCGGCCTGCTGGACGTCACCGACAACCTCGTCGACGGCCGGGTGGTGCACCCCGAGCGCACCGTCCTGCACGACGGCGACGACTCGTACCTGGTGGTCGCCGCGGACAAGGGAACCGCGACCTTCTCCGACACCGCCAACGCCATCTCCAACGAGCGCGGCTTCTGGCTGGGCGACGCCTTCGCCAGCGGCGGCTCCGTGGGCTACGACCACAAGGCCATGGGCATCACGGCCCGGGGCGCGTGGGAGTCGGTGAAGTACAACTTCCGCGAGATGGGCGTCAACGTCCAGGAGGAGCCCTTCACCGTCGTCGGTATCGGCGACATGTCCGGCGACGTGTTCGGCAACGGCATGCTGCTGTCGCGCAAGATCAAGCTGGTGGCCGCCTTCGACCACCGGCACGTCTTCCTCGACCCGAACCCCGACCCGGCCGTCTCCTGGGCCGAGCGCGAGCGCGTCTTCCGCCTGCCCCGCAGCACGTGGGAGAGTTACGACCCGGCGCTGATCTCCGAGGGCGGCGGCGTGCACCCGCGCACCGCCAAGTCCGTGCCGGTCACCCCGCAGGTCCGCGAGGTCCTCGGTATCGACGAGGACGTCACCTCGCTCACCCCGGACGAGCTCATCCGGTGCGTGCTCACCTCGCCGGTGGACCTGCTGTGGAACGGCGGCATCGGCACCTACGTCAAGGCGAGCGGACAGACCCACGCGGAGGTCGGCGACAAGGCCAACGACCAGGTGCGGGTGAACGCCACCGAGCTGCGCGTCAAGGTGGTCGGCGAGGGCGGCAACCTGGGCCTGACCCAGCCCGCCCGGATCGAGTTCGCCCGCGAGGGCGGCCGGGTCAACAGTGACTTCATCGACAACTCCGCCGGTGTGGACACCTCCGACCACGAGGTCAACATCAAGATCATGCTGGACCGCGAGGTGCGTTCCGGCGAGCTGGCCAAGGCCGACCGCGACCAGCTGTTCATCGACATGACCGACGAGGTCGCCTCGCTGGTCCTGGGCAACAACTACGCGCAGAACGCCGTGCTGGCCGCCGCGCGCAAGCAGACCGGCGAGATGCTGCACGTCCACGGCCGCTACATGCGCCACCTGGAGCGCACCAAGGTCCTCAAGCGCAAGCAGGAGGACCTGCCCTCCGACAAGGCGATCGCCGAGCGGCGCGCCCAGGGCACCGGGCTCACCGGCCCCGAGTTCGCGACGCTGCTCTCCTACACCAAGATCAGCCTCAAGGAGCAGATCGGGCTGTCCGACCTGGCCGACGACCCGTACCTGGCGTCGACCTTGACGGACTACTTCCCGACCCCGCTGCGGGTGGACCGGTACGCCGCCGGCGTGCAGTCGCACCCGCTGCGCCGGGAGATCATCGTCAACCAGGTGACCAACCAGATGGTCAACCGGTCCGGGACGACCTTCGCGTTCCGTCTCAACGAGGAGCTGGGTTCCAGCGCCGCCGACATCGCCCGCGCCTACCTGGTCACCCAGGAGATCCTGGAGCTGCGCCAGTACTGGGGCGAGATCGAGGAGCTGGACCACCAGATCTCGGTCGACAGCCAGCTCGTGCTGCTGCTGGAGATCCGCAAGCTCGCCGAGCGGTCCGCCCGGTGGCTGCTGCGCAACCGCACCTTCCCGTTCGACCTCGCCAGTGAGATCGGTTTCTTCGCCGAGGGCGTGGGCGAGGTGCTGCCGCAGCTCCGGGAGCTGCTGCACGGCCGGGACCTGGAGGCGTTCGAGGAGCGCCGCGACCGCTACACGTCGCTGGGCGTGCCCACGGACCTCGCCGAGCGGGTCGCCGTGATGGTCCCCGCCTACTCCACGCTCGACCTGGTGGAGATCGCGCGCCGCACGGGTCAGCCCGTGGGACGGGTCGCCAGCCTGTACTTCGAGCTGGCCGACCGGTTCAACATCAGCTGGTGGCGTGAGCGCATCATCGACCTGCCCCGGGACGACCGCTGGGGCACGATGGCCCGTTCGGCCCTGCGCGACGACCTCTACGCGGCCCACGCCGACCTCACCAGCCGTGTGCTGGAGGCGGGCGGGGAGGGCTCCAACGACGAGCTGATCTCCGCGTGGACCGGGCAGAACGAGGCCGCGGTGCAGCGCGCCGGGATCACGCTGTCGGAGATCCAGGAGAACGAGCGCTTCGACCTGGCCACCCTCTCGGTGGCGCTGCGGTCGATCCGTTCGCTGGTCGACTAGCGGACCGAGCCTTCGAGGGGCGTCCGGGGAGCAGTTCAGTGCCCGGGCGCCCCTCCCGCGTGTCCGGGGGCGGTGGGCGAGGCCGGGGGACCGGGGCCGGGGCACGGATGGGGTCCGCCCTCCCGCTGGGTCCTACACTGGGTCCGTGGCAGAACTGGACCCAGCAGAGAAGATCAAGGAACTCGCGGCGACCCTGGCGAGTGTGACCGCCGTGTTGGACCTGGAGGCGATGCAGACCCAGATCGCCGAACTGCGCGAGCAGTCCGCCGACCCCGAACTGTGGGCCGACCAGGGCAACGCGCAGAAGGTGACACGCCAGCTCTCCAGCCTGGAGTCCATGGTCAACAAGGTCAGCGGCATCGGACAGCGCCTGGACGACCTCGGGGTGCTCTACGAGCTCGCCGAGGCCGAGGACGACGCCGACACCCGCGCCGAGGCCGACCGTGAGCTGGAGCAGCTCCGCAAGGAGATCGGCGAGCTGGAGGTGCGCACGCTCCTCAACGGCCCGCACGACGAGAGCGAAGCGATCGTCACCATCAACTCCCAGGCGGGCGGCGTCGACGCCGCCGACTGGGCGCAGATGCTCCAGCGCATGTACCTGCGCTGGGCGGAGCGGCACGGCTACCCCACGGAGGTCTACGAGACCTCCTACGCGGAGGAGGCGGGCATCAAGTCCACCTCGTTCGCGGTCAGGGCCCCCTTCGCGTACGGCACCCTGCGCGGCGAACACGGCACGCACCGCCTGGTGCGCATCTCTCCGTTCGACAACCAGAACCGGCGCCAGACCTCGTTCGCGGGAGTGGACGTCGTCCCCATGGTCGAGCAGAGCGACCACATCGAGATCGACGAGACCGAGCTGCGGGTGGACGTGTACCGCTCCAGCGGTCCCGGCGGCCAGGGGGTCAACACCACCGACTCCGCCGTGCGCATCACCCACATGCCCACCGGCATCGTGGTGTCGTGTCAGAACGAGCGCTCGCAGCTCCAGAACAAGGCGACCGCGATGTCGATGCTCCAGGCCAAGCTCCTGGCCCGCAAGCGCGAGGAGGAGCAGGCCGCGCTGGACGAGATCCGGGGCGACTCGGTGAGCAGCTGGGGGACCCAGATGCGCAACTACGTCCTGCACCCGTACCAGAGCGTCAAGGACGTGCGGACCGGCGCGGAGACCGGAAACACCTCCGGTGTCCTGGACGGCGACATCGACGCGTTCATCGACGCCGAGATCCGGTGGATGCGCAGCCGAGAGAAGAACGAACAGAACTGACCCGTGGCGTCCCCGCCCGCGCGGCGGGGACACGCCCGGCCGCGTGAGCGGTGCCCGGGGCGGTGGAACCCGCCCCGTGTCGCGACGGTGACACTCACGACCCCGCAGTTTTACCGAAACTGCTATATGTGAACGTTATCATCGGTTGACACCTCCGATATGCTCGTGGCTGTTGGCCGATAGTGCTCTGATCTCCACAGATCTCCCGGGTGCGACGGGACCTGGACAATCCGGGCCCCTGTCCCCTCTAAACTGTCGGTGGCCATGCGGCCGGTACGATCCCGCGCGGAGCTCGGTCCGCCGGGTGCCCATACCTTCGAGAGCCTTGTGATGCGCCTGTGATCCACTTCGATAACGTCACCAAGCTGTACCCGACTCAGAAGCGCCCCGCGCTCGACGGTGTTTCCATCGACGTGGACAAGAGCGAGTTCGTCTTCCTGGTCGGCCCGTCCGGCTCCGGAAAGTCGACCTTCCTCAGGCTGGTGCTCAAGGAGGAGAAGCCCAACGAGGGCAGGGTGCACGTCGCGGGCAAGGACCTGGCCCGCCTGTCCAACTGGAAGGTCCCGCACCTGCGCCGCCGCATCGGCTGCGTCTTCCAGGACTTCCGGCTGCTGCCGAACAAGAACGTCTTCGAGAACGTCGCCTTCGCCCTGGAGGTCATCGGCAAGCCCCGGCGGTTCATCAAGAAGGTCGTCCCCGAGGTCGTCGAGCTCGTGGGGCTCGAAGGCAAGGCCGGGCGCATGCCCGGCGAGCTCTCCGGTGGTGAGCAGCAGCGCGTGGCCATCGCCCGCGCCTTCGTCAACCGCCCGCAGATCCTGCTGGCCGACGAGCCCACCGGAAACATCGACCCGGCGACCTCCATCGGCATCATGAAGGTGCTGGACCGCATCAACCGCACGGGCACGACCGTCGTCATGGCGACCCACGACGCCGCCATCGTCGACTCGATGCGCAAGCGCGTGATCGAGCTTGAAGAGGGCGTGGTGGTCCGCGACCAGACGCGCGGCGTCTACGGCCAGGCGTACTGACCCCTGGCACGCTCGTCGCCGGGCGGTCGGCGACCGCGACAACCGGCACGGCGAAGCCCCGAAGGATGGACCTTTAACAGATCATGCGAGCACAATTCGTTCTCTCCGAGACGTGGATCGGCCTACGCCGCAACCTGACGATGACCATCGCGGTCATCACGACCGTGGCCATCTCCCTCGCCTTGTTCGGTGCCGGTCTGCTGGTCAACCAGCAGGTCTCCGAGATGCGCAACTACTGGGACCAGCGGATCACGCTGACCATCTACATGTGCAACGACATCTCGCCGACCGCGGCCTGTCAGGAGAACGGCGCCGCGACGGAGGAGGACCGCACCGCACTCGAAGCGCAGTTGGACTCGCTGGCCGAGGTCGACGAGTACCGCTACCTCACCGCCGCCGAGGCCTGGGCCGACTTCCAGGAGCGCATCGGCTCCTCCAACGAGGCCCTCGCCGAGGCCGCGCAGGAGGGTGACATCCCGGAGAACTACCGGGTGCAGCTCACCAACCCCGACCACTACGACACCGTGCGCGCGGCGGTGGACGGGGCTCCGGGAGTCGACTCGGTCTCCAACGACCAGCGCGTCCTCGAACAGTTCTTCGGGCTGCTCGACGGCCTCAAGTGGGCCGCACTGGTGGTCGCCGGTGTGCAGCTGGCCGCCGCCGCGCTGCTGATCGGCAACACCATCCGGCTGTCGGCCTACAGCCGCCGCCGGGAGACCGGCATCATGCGCCTGGTCGGCGCCTCGAACTTCTACATCCAGCTGCCCTTCCTCCTGGAGGGGGCCATCGCCGGTCTCATCGGCGGTGTCATCGCGTCCGGGTTCATCGTGGCCACCAGGTACACACTGCTCACCCAGATCGAGGACTGGTTCCAGTTCGACGTGGCGCTCGGCACGGGTTCGCTGTTGTACGTCATCGGAGTTTCGATGATCCTCGGTGTGCTCCTGTGCACCGTGACCTCGTTCCTCACCCTGCGCCGCTACCTGAAGGTCTGACGGGTCACCAGTCCGGCGGGCGCAGGGTACCGGGGGGCCACACGGCGTGGCCCCCCGGACGCATGAAGGGAGCCAACCGTGGCCAAGGAAACCGGGCGAAAGAACATCGCCCAGAACCGCCGTGCCCGGCACGAGTACCACCTCGACGAGACCTACGAGGCGGGCCTGGTCCTGACCGGCACCGAGGTGAAGTCCCTCAGAGAGGGTCGCGCCTCCCTCGTGGACGGTTTCGCGCACATCCATGACAACGAGGTGTGGCTCGAAGGCGTCCACATCCCCGAGTACTCACAGGGCACCTGGACCAACCACTCCGCCCGCAGATCCCGTAAGCTACTCCTGCACCGCGAGCAGATCTCCCGGCTGATCGGCAAGACCCGGGAGCCCGGGCGCACGCTGATCCCGCTGTCCCTGTACTTCAGTGACGGACGGGCCAAGGTGGAGATCGCTCTGGCCCGCGGTAAGCGCGAGTACGACAAGCGCCATGCCATCGCCGAACGCGAAGCCAAGCGCGACATGGAGCGCGCGCTCCGTCGTCGGCGTTGAGCCGTCCCACACTGAGGCGCCTGAAAGGAACACACAAGGTGTCCCCCCGTCCCCTCGGCCGCAGCATCGCGGCCGCCAGCAGTGGCCTGATCGTCGCCCTGAGTCTCGCGGCGTGTACGACCCACCCCAGTCCGGAGGTGGCAGTCAGGTCCTTCCTGCTCGCCTGGCAGGACGGGAACCACGCCGAGGCCGCGCGACACACCAACGGTGAACCGGAGGAGGTCGAGCGGGCGCTCACGGACGTGCACGACCAGCTCGACCTCGCCTCCATCCGGTTCGACCTCGGCCGGATCTCCACCGAGGGAGGGTCCGCGAGCGCCGAGTTCGGTGCCACCGCCGACCTCGGCATCGGCGACCCGGTGTGGAACTACACCGGCCAGATGTCCTTGACCAACGGCCCCACCGGCTGGCTCATCGACTGGTCGCCGAGCGTCATCCACCCCGACCTCTCCGAAGGCGAACGCCTCGCCGTCAGCTACGAGATCGAGGACCGGGGCCAGATCCTCGACCGGTCCGGCGAACCCCTGGTCGGCGCCGACAGCGTCACCGCCTTCGGTGTGCTGCCCGCCGACATGGAGGACAAGGAGGCGGGCGTCACCGAGCTCGCCGAACTCCTCGACGAGGACCCCGACCCGCTCGTCAACCGCGTGCGGTCCGCCCCGCCCGAGCAGTTCCAGCCGCTGGTGCTCATGCGCGACGCGGACGAGGCGCTCCTGCGCCAGGCCGCGAGCATCTCCGGGGTCGACACCCAGGAGGTCGAGATCAACCTCTCGCCTCGGGTGGCGCCCTCCGTCCTCGGCGAGGTCGCGGGCACGGCCGAGCACCGGGTCTCCTCCCGTGTGGCCGGGCCCTACCAGGCGGGCGACACCGTCGGCCTGAGCGGCCTCCAGAACATCTTCCAGCAGGAACTGGCCGGAACCGCGACCACCCAGGTCGTGAGCCTGGGCGCGGACGGTGACCAGACCGACGTCCTGGAGTCCTGGGAGGGCGTGCGCAGCGCCGGGATCGAGACGACCCTGGACCTGTCCACCCAGTACGCCGCGGAGAGCGCCCTGGAGGCGCTGCCCGGCGACGGCTACATCGTGGCGGTCGACACCACCAACGGCGAGGTCCTGGCCGCCGCCAACGCGTCCGGGAGCGCCGCCGACGACGGTGCCCTCTCCGGGAGCTACGCCCCGGGCGGCACCTTCACCATGGTGTCGGCGCTGGCCGCCCTGGAGTCCGGCGCGGTCACCGCGGACAGCGCCATGCCCTGCGGGTACCAGTCCGAGGTCGGCGACCAGGTCTTCACCAACCCCAGCAACGGCTTCCTCGCGGACAACCCCACACTCGTCCGCAACATGACCTACATGTGCACGGTCGGGTTCGTCGACATCGCCTCCGAAGTGGGCGCCGACGCGATCACCGAGGCCGCCGGCCAGCTCGGGCTGGGCGCCGACTGGCAGCTGCCCCTGCCGGTCTCCCCGGGGACCGTGGAGATCGGTGACGGCGACGCCGAACTGGCCGCCGCGATGATCGGTGACCACGGGGTGCGGGTGAGCCCGCTCTCCATGGCCCTGGCCGTCGCGGCCGTCGCCGACGGCTCCTGGCACGGCCCGACCCTCGTCCGCGAGGAGGGGCCGAGCCCTGACAACGCCAAGGAACTCGACGCCGCCCACCTGGAAGTGGTCCGCGAAGGGCTCGGCGACGCCGTCACCCTGCGCGTCCCCGAGGTGAACGTCGGTGAGGAGCAGGTGTACGGACAGGCCGCCCGCGCCGAACAGGACGGGACCGCCCTGCACTGGTTCGTGGGATACCAGGGCGACGTCGCCTTCGCTGTGCTCGCCGAGGTCGACCCCGGGATGAGCGGACTACAGCAGTACGCCGTCACCGCCGCGACCAGCTTCCTGAACGGACTGGCCCAGGGGGTCGTGCCCGAGACCGGTGCCGAGACCGGGATCGAGGGAGCCCCCGGCGTCGGCGAGACCGCCCCGCCGACCGGCGTCGCCGGTGTCGAGGACCAGGGCTTCGGAGAGGGTGCCGAGGCCGACGCCACCGGACCCTGAACCGAAGATCGGACCACGTCCGCGATGTCGAGGCGCCGCCGGAGCAACCCACGGGTGCTCCGGCGGCGTCTTTCCCTGTGACTGGCCCGCGCAGGGGGTAGCGGACCAGGTAGGAGACGGGACCCCGCCCCGCGGGAGGCCCGTCGCGTTTGGAGGTCGGCCCCGACCCAGGCCGACCGCCCCCGTGAGCGCGTCGACCACTCTGGAGTCCGCCTCACGGGGGTTTCTCCCTGCCCGGCACATCCCCGCCGCAACCGGGAATCAGCTTGGTGCCCACACCGTTGAAGAGGTAGAGTGACGATCACGCGAGTGCTCGTTCACTCGCTTGTCGGCCACCCGGAACCCTCGGGTGACAGGTGGTCTTGACAACTTCACAGGGGGTGATCGGTTTCGACTTTGGTAGCCGTTCCAGGGGAAGCGGGTCGAGGGTTGTGTTTGTGACCTCGTTAATCCTGCATTCGCGTAAATTCAAGTGCCAATTCCAAGCGCACTGAGTTCGCTCTCGCTGCCTAAGCGATTGTGACTCTGTCGGCCCGGGCTCGTCATCGGCTCGGGGTCCGGCACCATTCAGATGACTCACCGCTCAGATCAGGCCACGGGGCCCGAGCGGGACATTTTCGTGGCTGGGCCCGTCAGCGATGTGTCTGTACAAGCGCTGGGGCCGAGTAGAACGACACTACAGACTGCACCCGGAGAAGCCCTGGCTCGATGCTGAAGGACGCGGGTTCGATTCCCGCCACCTCCACCTGTCTCGAAGGCGACCCTGCTCGCGCGTGAACGCGCTCGCCGGGGTCGCCTTCGTTGTCTTTTCGGGGGGACGACCCCCCGGCCCCCCCGATGTGCGCTCGCTGGCGCTCGCGCCCGACGCGCCCCGTGGTCCGGGGGCCTCTGGCCTCCTCCCTGCGGGGCTCTCTGTTGTGTCTGAGGTGGGGATGCGGGTGGTGTGGAGGCCTGTGGCCTCCTCCCTGTGGGGCGCTTTGTCGTGTCCGGGGTGGGGATGCGGGTTGTGGCGGAGCAGCGGTCAGCGGACTTCGGTCAGGGAGCCGAAGTGGTTGCGGGTGTCCCGCACCAGGGACGCGAGGAGGGTCTCCGTGAGGGGCCGTCCCAGCTGCACGGCGCTGTCCAGACCCTTCCAGGGGGCGAAGGCGAACGACCACACCAGCTTGCTGCCGTCGGCGAAGGGGAGCACGTGGTAGTCCTCGGCGAAGGCGCTGAACAGGGGGAGGGTGGCCTCGGTGGCGTGGAACGACTTGCGGCGCCCCGGCTCGTCCCACCGGAAGAACTCCTGCCGCATCCGGTACGTGCCGAGCACGCTGGCCTCCCGGGTGGTGCCCACTCCGTGCGGCGGTTCCGAGGTGTAGACGACCTCGGGCAGGGCTCGGCACCAGGAGAGCGGTTGGGGCGCGGTCAGGCCCGCCCACACCCGGTCCGGTGGGGCGGCCAGTTCCAAACCCACCCGCCAGCGCATGGGCGCGGTCTCGAAGAAGGTCTCGTCGACGGGGTCGAGCCCGTAGCGGAAGGCGGTCACGAGGGCGGTCCTTTGCGTCCGGGGTCACCTCTGGTGAAGGTACCAAGCCGAGGCGGGACGCCTGACGGGGGCGGCGGCCGCAGGCCCTCGCCCCCGTCGTGTGACGCGTCCTACGCCTCGGTGGCCCCGACGAGCCACGCCACCTTGTGGGCGGTCAGGGACACGCTGCCGCTGTTGCCCAGGTGCACTCCGAACGAGGCGAGGAAGGCGAAGTCGTGCTCGCGCCGCTCGCAGACCACGTCCTCGACCGCGTAGACGGAGGAGGGGTTGCGTACGCGCAGGCACACCGCGGGTTCGTCCACCACCTCCGCCTGGACCCCGTAGCGGGTCAGCTCACCGGCGAGTTTGCAGAGGTGTTCGCGTTCCTCGGAGGGCACGCGCGTCGGCTGCTGGTCGCTGGCCTGTCTCGACTGAGCCATGGCTGGTTCCTTTCGTGTCAGGCACGGTGCTTTCCTCGACGCCCTGTCCGTAATTGTCGCTCAGGGGCAAGTTACTAATCCGTACCGTGCTCACGACACGCCGTTAGAACACCGAAGTGTCCGAATTCCAGGCGCCTCGGAACATCACCGAGGAGACCGTCATGTCGTCGTCGAGGACGAGGAGGTCCGCGTGGCCCCCGACCTCGACGCGACCCGCGGCCTCCAGCCCCAGTGCCGCCGCCGGGACCGAGGAGGCGGAGCGTACGGCGTCGGTCACGGGGACGCCCAGGGCCACCGCGTTGCGCACCGCCTGGGGGAGCACGATCGTGCTGGAGGCGATCGCGCCGTTCTCGACCAGCCGGGCCTCACCGTCCCGGACCCGGACCCTCAGGTCGCCCAGCGTGTACTCGCCGTCGCCCAGGCCGGTCGCCGACATCGCGTCCGTCACCAGCGACACCCGCCCGGGTCCGGCGGCGTCGAACACCAGCCGCGCCGCCCCCGGGTGCACGTGCACGTTGTCCAGGATCAGCTCCACCGTCACCCGCTCGTCTCCCAGGACCGCCGCGATCGGCCCCGGGTCCCGGTGGTTCAGCGGCCGCATCGCGTTGTAGACGTGGGTGGCCACGGTCGCGCCCGCGTCGATCGCGGCGAGGGTCTGCTCGAAGGTCGCCTCCGTGTGCCCCACCGCGGCGACCACGCCGCAGGAGCGCGCCGCCCGAATCAGGTCGAGGGCGCCGGGCAGTTCGGGGGCCACCGTGATCATCCGGACGTGGCCGCGGCCCGCCTTCAACCAGGCGTCGAACTCGGCGGTGTCCGGATCGCGCAGCAGGTCGGGATCGTGCGCCCCGCACTTGGAGCGCGCGATGAACGGGCCCTCCAGGTAGATCCCGGCCAGCTCGCCCGCCTCACACAGGTCGGCCAGCGCCGCCACCTGGCGCAGCGTGCTCTCCGGGGTGGCCGCGACCAACCCGCCGACCAGCGACGTCACTCCAGCGCGGCGGTTGAAGGCGACGATCTCCCGCACGCCCTCCGGGTCCGCCTCAGGGAAGGCGTGCCCCGCACCGCCGTGCACGTGGGTGTCGACGAGCCCCGGCGTCACCAGCCGTCCGCCGACGTCGAGCCGGTCGCCCGGCCCCGGCTCGCCGGTGCCGAGCGCGGCGACCCTGCCGTTCTCGATCCGGAGCCAGCCTTCGTGGACGCCGTCGGCCGTGACGACGCGCGCGTCGGTCAGGGTGAGGGGTGTGTGGGCCATGTCTGGGGCTCTCCCTGTGTGTCGGATGCCGCTCTGGGGCGGGTGTCGGGCTCTGTGTGTCGTAAATTACATTTCTGTGAACGCGCCGTTCCTCCGGGGGCCGTGCGCGCCCCCGGACCGTCGCGTAACCCCAGCGGAACAGGGTGATCCCGCTCCCTGGGACGGTTGTCCGCGAGGTGGACCGGCCCGCGCGGAACCCGACACCCCCGGGGAGGGGCGGCGGCACGCATTGACGATAGCGGCCGACGCGCCTCATGATGGAGACATGTCCGCCGGTGAGCTGCTTGTCCAGCGCCTGCATGTCGATCTGAGACAGCAGGCGAGCGCGCTCTGTCGTAGCTAGCGCCTTGCGGGGCCCCGCCCCGCCACGGTTCTGACCCGTGCCCCCGTGCCCTTACGCAGACACCGGACGCTCATGACTCCCACCTGGGTCCCGGACCACCTCTCTCGGTCCGTGTGAGCACCCCCGACTGGACCACGGCACACGAGCCCCGGACGACGAGGTCCCGCTCGGTCGAGGTCCACGAGGAACAGCGGTTCCCCTCCGGTGTCTTCCGATCACCGCCCCCCGCGTTCCTTCCGGTCGATCCCGGCTCGCTCTGACCGAACCCAGGAGTTCTCCGCCATGACTCGCCTGACCGTGCTCGTCGCCGCCCCCCAGCCCCGTTCCTCCGTACACGCGGCCGCCCTGCGCGCCGCCGCCGAGGTCGCCGCCCGCGCGGGGGTCACCTCGCCGCCCGAGATCATCGACCTGGCCGCCCTCGGCCCGGACCTGCTCGCCGAGTCCTCCGCCCCGGTGGACGACGCTCTGGAGCGGGTGAGCCGCAGCGACGTCCTGCTGGTGGCGTCCCCGCAGGTCCACGGCACCTACACCGGGCTGCTCAAGGTGTTCCTGGACCGACTCCCCGAGCTCGGTCTCGGGCACACCGTCGCGGTGCCGCTGGCCGTCGTCGACGACCTGCGCAACAGCCACGGTATCGAGGAGGACCTGCGCGTCCTCCTGGCCGACCTGGGCGCCTGGGTGGCCGAACCCGGCCTGATCCTGGCGGCCGACGAGACCCACAGCCCGGACAGCGTCGTGCGCGCCTGGGCCGACGTGGCCGCTCCCGGTCTGCGTCAGGCCGTGTCCGTGGCCGCCTAACGAACGCCGGTGGCCCGGGGCCCGAGCGGCCCCGGGCTACCCCTGGTGGGCGGGGTCGGCCTCGGCGCGGAGCCTGCTGGTGTCCGCCTCGGCCTGGGCGACGTTGCCGCGCACCAGGACCACCACGACCAGGGTCAGGGCGAACCCCCCGACCCGCAGCGCCAGCAGCAGCGGGTCCTCGGGCAGCTGCTCGCCGAAGAGCAGGGTGCCGACCACCACCACGAACACGTTGCCGACCACGTTCGACACCGGGGCGGTGATCGAGGCCCGGGAGCGCTGGAGCGAGGTCTGGAAGAGGACGATCCCCACCGCCCAACCCAACGCGTACAGGTAGGGGAACGGGGACAGCAGAGCGGGCACGACCGCGCCGAGGAAGCCGTTGTCGGCGAGCAGGCCGCCCAACCCCTTGCCCTGGAGCCCGGCGCTGCCCTGCGCGAGTCCCGCGGCAGCCCCCATGGCGGCGGCCGACACGTACCGGCCCCTCCCTCCCACGAAGCCCATCACCGCCACGCACGCCACGACGGTGACCACGCTGACGGCAACCAGAACCGGAGTGTCGGCGGTGGTGCCGGTCTCGGCCCCGTCCACGGTCGACAGGCTGAGCAGGCCCAGCGCGACCGGCATGACGCCGAGGGCCGTGTACTCGCCGCGGGTGATCCGCTCGCCGCGCGCCAGGGTGACGACGAGCAGGGTGGTGGCCACCCCGGCCGCGAAGGCGGGCTGGGCCACGGACACGGGGGCCAGGCCCAGGGAGACGATCAGGCCCACGCTGCCCAGGGCGGCGAAGGCGCATCCGAACACCCACCTCGGGTTACCCAGCAGTACTCTGGCGAGGTGGAGGGGGCGGTTGATCGAGATGGACTCGGAGCCGTGCAGCGCGCGCTGTTCCACGGTCAGACCGATCGTGTAGACCAGCGCCGAGAGCAGCGCGACCAGGAGTCCGATCACGGTGAGGGGCCTTTCGGCTCGGTGCCGCCGGACCGGGCTGGGCCAGAGGCTTGACGGCATCCATATAACCAGTTCTAGTCTGGTCTGGCGAGCGACGGGTCCCTGGTCGATGGACGAGGGGTAACGGCGCTCCGTTGCCGAACAGGAACCTGTAACTACCCGCGACGCGCGGCGGCGAGAGATGGGGCACGGTGCAGGACCCGGACGAGCACGTCACCCCAGGGCCGGGCGACCCCGCGGACGGAGGGCTCCCCGACGCCGACGCGGCCCCCGACCGGTCGGGGACGGGTACGGGGCGCGGCTCGTGGACGCGGCGCGCGCCCGCCTGGCTCACCGCCCGGGACTGGCGCGGCCTCGCCGTCTGGCGCCGAGGGGGATCGCGCTTCGAGCCCGGCCCGCTCGGCCTGCTCGGGGTCATGCTCTCCGCCATGGCGGTCACCATGCTGCTCCTCCAGACCGGCTCCGGAGGACTGGGCGGTGAGCGCGGCACCGGTGACCAGGGGCCGGTCCCGGTTCCCGGACCTCCGGACGGCGAGCTGCGCATCATGCTGGTCGGCGACTCCGCGACCCAGGGCAGCAGCGGCGACCACACCTGGCGCTACCACCTGTGGACCCACCTGTCCGAGCAGGGTGTGGACTTCGACTTCGTGGGCCCCAGCGACGACATGTACTCGCTCGACACGGAGGAGCCCGGCGACCGCAGCTACGCCGTCCCCGGCTTCGACACCGACCACGCGGCCCGCTGGGGCGCCACCGCCCGGGAGCTGTCCGCCGACATCGCCGAGGTCGCCGCCGAACACGACCCCCAGTACCTGCTGGTGCTCGCCGGGACGGAGGACATCCTCGCCGGGGGAGGCGCCGACCAGGCGCTCGACGGGATCGCCGAGACGGTGTCCACGGTG
This sequence comes from Nocardiopsis sp. NPDC006938, assembly GCF_042869555.1. Classification (NCBI taxonomy): domain Bacteria; kingdom Bacillati; phylum Actinomycetota; class Actinomycetes; order Streptosporangiales; family Nocardiopsidaceae; genus Nocardiopsis; species Nocardiopsis sp. NPDC006938. The sequence continues at coordinate 309,218 of NZ_JBIAGA010000002.1, forward strand.
CGGGTGGTGCTCGACGGGGCCCGGTTCGTGGTGGGCGAGCTGCCCGACGTGGACGGCACCGGAGACGACGGCAGGGTGAACGCCGAGATCGCCCGGTTCAACATGGGGTTGGTCGACCTCGCCGACCAGCTCACCTCCGCGGCCTCGCCCGTGGTGGTCGCGCAGGTCGCCAGGGAGTACGTCCCGGCGTTCGACAACTGGGACGCCACCCACCCCAACGTGCGCGGCGAACTCAAGATCGCCGCCGCCTTCGCCGACGCCCTGGCCGCCCCGCTGGGGGTGGGGGAGGGTTTCTCGCGCCCCCTGCCCGAGCTCTCCACCGGTCCGCTGACCGCTCCCGAGCCCGAGTACGAGGAGACCGACGAAGGCCTCCTGCTGAGCTGGAAGAACGTCCCCGGGGCCACCGACTACCGGGTGGTGCAGCGCCGACTGGACCCCGACCCGGACGAGGCGGGGGTGATTCCCGCCGACGTCGGGAGTGAGGACGACGACCGCTTCCTGTTGGTCGACTCGCTCTTCAGCGGAGCCCGCTACGAGTTCGTCGTGCGCCCCTTCAAGGGGCGGGACGAGGGCACCGGGTCCGCCCCGCTGAAACTGGTGTGGGACGGCGAGCCGCCGCCCGCGCCCTCCTGGGTGCGCGTGCACGAGGGCGGTTCCCGGGTGACCTGGGAGGACGTTCCGGAGGCCGGGCACTACGAGGTGTGGGTACGGCGTCTGGAGTGCGGGCCGGACCAGCGTGCCGCCCCCGGGCGGCTCCGCGTGGCGGCAGCGCCCCCTGACCGGGTCGTGACGCGCCCGGCCAACCCGGCCACCGACGGCCCGGACGTCCCGGGCGGCACCGATCCCGAGGTGGAGGAGCCCCGGCCGACCCCCTCCCAGCGGCCGGAGCCGCCCGTCACCGTACCCGAACCGGACCCCGAACCCCCGCCCCCGGCGGCGCCCGCGCCCGGCACCTCCTGCGCGCCCCCGGACGACCGGGGGCCCGAGGACGGCGAGGGCTGGCACACGCTGGGCTCCGTCGGTGAGCGGACGGACTGGACGGTGTCGGTCTCCGGTCCCCACGAGGTGGTGGTGCGCTCCCACCGCGACTACGTGAAGGGCGGCCACTCCGCCGGCGTCGTCCTCACGGAGGGCTGGTGAGGACGGCCGCGCGCCTGACGACCAGGGCGCTCCCTTGGCTGGTGGGTCTGGCCGCGGGTGTGCTCGCGCTCGGTCCGGCCCTGGGCCCGGGGTACGTGCTCCGGTACGACATGGTCTTCGTCCCCGACCTCTCACCGGCCACGGTGCTGGCGGGGGCGGACGGGTTCCCCAGGGCGATCCCGAGCGACGCCGTGGTGGCGGCCCTGTCCCTCGTGCTGCCCGGAGACCTGGTGCAGTCGCTCGCACTGCTGGTGGTGTTCGCTGTGGGCGGGGCGGGCGCCTTCCGGCTGTCGGTGCGGCTGGTGGGCGGGGCGTCCGGGCGCGGTCGGGCGCCGGGCGCGGTGCTGTCGGCCGGTGCCGCCGCCGGTGTGCTCTACGTGTGGAACCCGTTCGTGGCCGAGCGTCTGCTGCTCGGACAGTGGGCGGTGCTGCTGGGGTACGCCGGGCTGCCGTGGGTGCTGTGGGCGGTGGTACGCCTGGGGTCGGGGCGGCCGGGCGCGGGGCTGGCCGGTGTGGTGGTCGCCCTGGTTCCGGCGGCGGTCGGCGGCTTCTCGTCGGTGGTGCTGAGCGCGTTGACGGCCGGACCCCAGGCGTTGACCGGGCCGCGCCGCTGGCGGAACGCCGGACTGTTCGTGCTCGGGCTGGTCCTGGTGTCTCTGCCGTGGCTGGCGCCGTCCCTGGCCGCGGGCGCGGCGGGCGCGGTCACGGACCCGGCTGGGGTCGAGGCGTTCGCGGCGCGCTCGGACACCCCCTTCGGAACGGTGGGGTCGCTGGCACTGCTGGGCGGTGTGTGGAACGCGGGGGCGGTGCCGCCGGGGTACGGAGAACCGGTGACCGCCACGGCCCGGCTCCTGCTGTGCGCGGCGGCCGTGGCCGGCTGGGCGTGGTGGCTGCGGCGGTTCCGCCCGGCGGTGGGCGTCGGGTTGACGGTGTCGGCGGCGGCCGGGTTCGGGGTCGCTCTCCTCGGGGTGAGCGCACCGGGCAGGGAGTTGCTGGCCGCGCTGATCGGCGTGTGGCCGGGGTTCGGTCCGCTGCGCGACGGGCAGCTGTTCCTGGCGCCGCTCGCCCTGGTGCAGGCGCTGGGCGCGGGCGCGGTGGTCCTGTGGTTGCTGGGCGCCCCGCCCTCGACGGGTGAGCGGTGGCCCGACGGGAGGCGCAACGGGCGACGCGGCCCGGACGGCGGCGCGGCCGGGGAGCCCTCACGGGGCACGGGAGTGCCGCTGTGGCGCGCGGTGTCAGTGGTGTTGGTGGCCTTGGCGCCCGTGGTGGTGCTGCCGGGGCTGCTGTGGGGCGCCGGGGGGCGTCTGGCGCCGGTGGAGTACCCGCCGGGGTGGCGGGCGGCCCAGGAGGCGGTGGCCGCGGACGACCGGCCCGGCGCCGTGCTGGTCCTGCCCTGGAGCGCCTACCGGGGACCGGAGTGGTCCGGGGCGCCCGTCGTGGTGCTCGACCCCGCGACCAAGCTGTTCGACCGGCGCACCCTCTGGAACGACGACCTCAGCGTCGGCACCCCGGACGGCGGCAGGGTCGTCGTCACCGGGGAGGACGCCCGGGCTCGGGAGGTCGCGCGGCTGCTCGACCCCGATCCGGCGACCGGCCTTCCGGGCGACGCGCTGCTGTCGGACCCCGACGCCCTCGCGGAGCTCCTGGGCGGGCTGGGGGTACGCCACGTGGTGGTCTCCGCCCCGGTCGAGAACCAGTTCTGGTCAGGGGCGGAGTCCCTGTCGGTCGTCGTCGAGAGCGCTGACATGACCCTTCTGCGTGTGGATGACCAGCACATCAACGCGGACAAAGAGCCATTTCCGGGGTTGGAAGTTACCAGCGGGTTAGTTACAGTTGGGGCAATCATCTGGTCTATGGCTAGATCAGGTTCTAGTCTCGGGTTCCAGCGTCCCCGACCACGAACGGAGCGGGACGCGCGGAAGGAGATCCCCAAGTGATCAAGGTAATCGCCGCCTGCGTGATCGGCGCGGCTCTGGCGGGAGGGGCCACCGTCGTGGCCACCAACCTCGCCACCGAGTCGACCGCGACCGCGGAACCGGTGAACGAAACCCTCTACAACTACGGCGACCGCTAGGCGTCCGTTCTTGCCGAGGCAGGCGGGCGCCCCGCCGCCAGTGGGGCGCCCGCCCCGCCCCCCGCGGTCGCACCCCTCGTGACCGCCCCATCCCCAACGACGCCCGGTCCACGGGTCCGTTCGGCGTGCCCTCGACGCGTCCCGCGCGTGCTCGCCGAACGTGTCCGAGCGCGCGCTCCGCGTTCGCGCCAGCGCCCGGGAACCGCGCGGAAGGAGAGCGTGTGGTCTTCCAGAAGGTCCCGGCCCGGGTGGAGTCCGGTCGCCCCGCGGCCGCCCCCGCCCAGGCCACCGTTCCCGCCCCCAGCGCGGCCCCCGACGCCGCGCCGGCCCCCGCACGGTCCGCAACCGACGACCTCGGCCCCCGCCTGGACGGCGTCCGGATCGTCATGGTCAACTGGCGCGATCCCTGGCAGTCCACCGCGGGAGGAGCCGAGGAGTACGCCTGGCGCATCAGCCGTCACCTGGCCGAACGCGGCGCCATCGTCACCTTCCTCACCAGCCGTGAACCCCACCAGGCCCGCGTCGAGACCAAGGACGGCATCGTCATCCGCCGTATGGGCGGCAGGTTCACCGTCTACCCGCGCGTCATGGCCTGGCTGGCCCTGTGGAGACGTGAGTACCACCTCGCCTTCGACTGCATGAACGGCGTCCCGTTCTTCTCCCGGCTGGTCCTGCGCCGCCGCACCCGCGTGGTCAGCGTGGTGCACCACGTGCACGACCTCCAGTTCAACGCCTACTTCCCGGCCCCGATGGCCTGGTTCGGCCGGTTCCTGGAATCCGCGGTCGCCTCCCGCGTGTACCGGAACTGCACCACCGTCACCGTCTCGGAGTCCTCCCGCGCCGCCATGCGCGACAAGCTCGGGTGGCGCGCCCCCATCGAGATCGTGCACAACGGCGGTGTGGCCCCCGCCCCGGTCGCCGCCGAGCCCGCCCCGGCCGCCGACGCCGCGCCCGCGCTCGTCAGCCTCGGGCGCCTCGTGGTCCAAAAGCGCGTCTCCCGCGTCGTCGACCTCGTCCGGGCGCTCGACGGCACCCACCCCGGACTGCGCGTGCACATCATCGGTCGCGGGCCCGAGGGGGAGCACCTCGCCGCGCAGGTGGAGCGGGACGGCCTCCACGAGCGCGTGGACCTGCACGGCTTCCTCTCCGAGGAGGACAAGAACGCCGTCCTGGCCTCCTGCCACCTCCACGTGACCGCCTCCGAGTTCGAGGGCTGGGGCCTCACCGTCATCGAGGCCGCGCGGCTCGGCGTGCCCACGGTGGCCTACGATGTGGACGGACTTCGCGATTCGGTCCGCGACGGCGAGACCGGATGGCTCGTCCGCGAGGGCCAGACCCTGGAGGACGTCGTCTCCCGCGCCCTCTCGGAACTGTCCGACCCCCGGCGCGCCGAGGAGGTCCGACGGGCCTGCCGCACCTGGGCGTCCCGGTTCACCTGGGAGGCCAGCGGCGCCCGCATGACCCGCCTGGTCGCCGCCGAACTCGGTCTGGACGCCCCCGCCCGCACCGCCATCGGCACCCCCGACCCCACAGCAGGCAAGAAAGCGACGATGTGACTTCGGCGGAATCCACCGCCAGGCGCGAACCGGAGGATTCCAGAACACCGACCGCCCCCGGCGGAGTGGACGAGAGGCTGCTGGCGCGGCTCAAGGTCCTCGCGGTGTGTCTGCTCCTGGGAGCACTGGCGGCCAGCATCGACCCCGGCAGGATCGTCAGCGACACCAAGATCGACCTGACGGTCAACCCCCTGGGCTTCATGGAGCGCGCCCTCCACCTGTGGGACGCCTCCTACTTCGGCCAGCTCCAGAACCAGGCCTACGGGTACTTCTTCCCGAACGGCCCCTTCCACCTGCTGTTCGAGGTGCTCGGCATGCCCGAGTGGCTCATCCAGCGCCTGTGGATGGCCGTGCTGGTCATCGCCGCGTTCGTCGGCGTGTACAAGGTCGCCGGAGCGCTGGGGCTGGGCACCGTCAACACCCGCATCCTCGCCGGTGTCGCCTACGCGCTCGCCCCGCGCGTGCTCACCCTGCTCTCCTACAACTCGGCCGAGCTCCAGCCCATGCTGCTCATGCCGTGGATTCTGCTCCCACTGGTCCTGGGTGCCCGGCACGGGTACCCGCCCGCGCGCATGGCGCTGCTCTCCGGGCTGGCCTTCCTGATGTGCGGCGGCACCAACGCGGCCTCCGAGCTCGCGGTCCTGGTCGTCCCCGGCCTCTACCTGCTCACCCGGGAACGCGGGCCGCGCAAGCGGAGGCTCATCCTGTGGTGGTCGGTCGCGCTCGTGCTCGCCTCCGCCTGGTACATCGCCCCGCTGTTCCTGATGTCGCGGTACGTGTACTCGTTCATGCCCTACACCGAGGACGCCGCCGTCACCACGGGGATCACCTCGCTGTTCAACGCGCTGCGCGGCACCTCGAACTGGATGGGGTTCCTGCCCGACATGGGCAACACCGCCCTGCCCTCGGGCGCCGAACTCTCCCTGACGCCCTGGCTGGTCGCGGTCACCGCACTGGTCGCCGGGTTGGGCCTGGCCGGGCTCATCAACCGGCGCACCCCCGAACGCCTCTTCCTCATCAGCTGCCTGCTGGTGGGCACCGCCATCGTCGTCGCGGGCTTCACCGGCGCGCTGACGGGGCCGTTCGCGCCGCTCATGCGAGAGCTGTTCGACGGAGCCCTGGCACCCTTCCGCAACGTCCACAAGTTCGACGCGCTGATCCGTCTTCCCATCGTCCTGGGTCTGGCCCACCTGCCCGTCGTGGTCGCCCGGGACTGGGCCGACCGCCGGGGCGGCCGACCGGCCCCCGGCGAGGTGGCGCGGGTCCGGCGGACCGTCGCCGGGGCCAGCGCCGCCGTCTTCCTGGTCACCCTCACCCCCATCGCGACCGTGGGCATCGCCCCCCGCGGAGGGTTCGAGGAGATCCCCGACTACTGGTACGAGGCCGTGGAGTGGCTGGAGGACCAGGGCGACGACCGGGGTATGACCATGGCCCTGCCCGGGTCGGCGCGCGGCGAGTACGAGTGGGGGCGCCCCCTCGACGAACCCCTGCAACCGCTGCTCTCCGGCGCGTGGACCAACCACCAGATCATCCCGTGGGGTTCCTCCGGCATCTCCCGCGTCAACCACGAGATCGACCAGCGCGTCTCGTCGGGGCGCGGTTCCGAGGGGCTCGCGGACACCCTCGCCCGCCTGGGCGTCACCCACCTCGTGGTCCGCAACGACCTCCAGCGCGTGGGCAACAACGGCGGCTGGCCCGCCCGCGTCCACCAGGCGCTCCAGGACTCACCCGGCGTCACCGAGGCCGCGGAGTTCGGGCCGGTGATCGGTTCCCTCGACCACTCGTCCGCCTCGCAGTGGTTCGACCAGCCCTACCCCTCACTGACGGTGTACAAGGTGGAGGACGCCGCGCCCACGGTCGGCACGGTGCCCTCCGCCGACGCGCTGCGGGTCACCGGCGGTCCGGAGTCCGTGCTGCACCTGGCCGAACAGGGCCTGGTCAACGACGACCGACCGATCCTGCTCGGCGACGACCCGGGTGCCGACGCCGTCCCCGCAGAGGACACCATCGTCACCGACACCGCCCGCCGTCGCGAGGTCGTCTACTCCGACGTGCGCCGCAACGTCTCGGCCACCATGACCGAAGGCCAGGAGCTGGAACGCGACGTCCCCGCGCCCGACATCCTCGATCCGGCCTGGGAGGAGTACGTCTCCCACGCCGAGGACCTCGGTGTCGCCGGGGTCACCGCGTCCAGCTCCGAGGGCGGGGTGGAGTCCCGTGCGAGCGACCGCGACCCCGGTCACGCCCCGCACGCCGCCCTGGACGCCGACCTCGGCACCGCCTGGCGGTCCAGCGCCTTCGCGGGCGCCCTCGGCCAGTGGATCGAGGTCGAGTTCGAGGAACCCCGCGACCTCACCGGCCTGAGCGTGGCCTTCGAGCAGCTGCCCGGCGACCCTCCGCCCTCCAGGGTCACCCTCATCACGGACGAGGGGCGCACGGAGGCGACCGTGGCCGCCACCGACGAACCCCAGGACCTGGCCGCGCCGCCCGGGCCCACCCGCACCCTGCGCGTCCGGATCGACGAACTGGCGTGGGAGCCCGAGTACCGCTTCGGCACCCGGGTGGGGATCTCCATGATCTCCCTGCCCGGCCTGGAACCCACCCGGACTCTGCGGGTGCCCGGGCCCGCCGACGCCGGAACGCACCTCTTCACCGGGTCCACCGGTACCGTTCCCGGCTGCATGGAGGGGTCGCACGCCTGGGTGTGCAACCCCCGCCTGGAGGTGAGCGGTGAGGACGCCAGCGGGCTCGACCGCACCTTCGAGCTCTCCGCCGACGCGGCCGCCGGACCGCACGCCATCTCCGGCGAGGTGGTCCTCACCGACCCCCGCGAAGCGGAGAACGGCGCCAACCGGGCCGGCGGGTATCCGCTGGTGACCGGGTCCTCGACCGCAGTCGGCCACCCCGCGGCCATGGGCCGGGGCGCGTTCGACGACGACGAGGGCACGGTCTGGTACCCGGACCCGGAGGAACGGGAGCCCTGGCTTGACGTCGACCTCGGGACCCCCACCGCGATCGACCACATGCGGGTCGAGTTCCCCCGCGCCGACAGCGTGATGCGGCCGATCCGCGTCACGGTCGAGGGCGGCGGGACCGTCCGTGAGGGTTGGCTGGACGGCAGCGGCCGGGTCGACTTCGCCGAACTGACGGCGTCGTCCCTGCGGATCATCTTCGCGCCCCCCGAGGGCCAGGCCCTGGAGATCGGCACCGTCGCGCTGCCCGGTGTGCCCGCCGTGGACCCGCTCCCCGAAGGGGACGCCTCCACCGCGTGCGGCCTGGGGCCGACCCTGCGGGTGAACGGGCAGCGGGTGGAGTCCCGGATCAGTGAGGGCACGCTCGCCGACCAGCTCACCGGGCGTCCGCTGCGCTACGAGACCTGCACGGACCTGGACCTCACCGAGGGGGAGAACCGGGTCGTGGTCGACCCGGGCAACCGCTACCAGGTGCGGTCGGCGCTGGTGGAGGCCGAGGCGGCCTCGGGCACCGACGGGATCGGCGGGGCCCCGAGGGTGCGGATGGCCGGGGTCGAGGTGCACGGGTGGGGACCGGGTGAGCGACGCGTCGGCGTGGACGTCGACGAGGACAGCCTCCTGGTGGTCAACGAGAACTTCAACGAGGGCTGGGAGGCCGTGCTCGACGGTGCGGACGGGCCGCTGGAGCCGGTGCGGCTGGAGGGCTGGAAACAGGCCTGGGTCCTCCCCGAGGGCAGCGCGGGCACGGTCACCCTGACCTACACCCCCGACGCCGTGTACCACCGGGTGCTGGCGGGGGGCGGCGCCCTGGCGGCGCTGCTCGTGGTGCTGGCGCTGTGGCCGCGCCGCTGGCTTCCCGGGGGGCGGGCGTCGACGGACGCCCCGGTGCGCGGGGCGCGTGACCTGCCCGGCGCGGGGCCGGGCTGGCTGCCCCGGCGGGTGCTCCTGCCGCTGGGTCTGGCCTACGGGGTGTGGATCGCGGGCTGGTCCGGCGCGGCCGTGGTCGGGCTGATCCTGCTGTCCCTGTGGTGGCTGGCCCGCCGGGCCCCGAAGAGACTGCGCCACGCCAAACCCGGACGGCCGTCCCTGGGGGGCTGGGCACTGCCGTACCTGGCCGGTCCGTGGGTGGTCACGGCGTCCCTGGCCCTGGCCGGAGCGGCCATGGCCTCGGGCACGTACCTGGTGGTGAACCTGCCCTTCCACGACGTCACCGAGACCCTCGGGACGGCCCTGCGCGGCTGGGTGCCGCAGGCCCTGTGCCTGCCCGCCATGGCCCGCCTCGTCCTGGCCCTGGGCCAGCGCGGTGACGACGGCCGGCCCTCCACGGACCAGGCCCCGCCGGACGCGGTCGCCACCGGTGCCGGCGCCACCGGTGCCGTGCGCGCGGACGTCGACGGAGTGAGCGCGGCCGGGTCCCCGAACGGGACGCGGGAGCGGAGGCGGCGCGAGCCGTTCCCGTCCCCGAACGGTGCCGGGCCGGATGGCCGGGACGGACGCCCGGAACGGCCCGGGACCGGTCACGACGTCGAGGAGGCGCACCCGTGAGGACCACCTCGGGCAGGGGAACCGAACCCGACCGGAGCCCGCCCCCGGGCACGCTCCTGGTGGCGGCCGGAGCGTTCCTGCTGACCCTGGCCCTGCTGCTTCCGCTGTACGTGCACGACCGGGTCGCCCTGCTGCCCGCCGACGCCAGCCTGGGCCTGCGTCTGGTCGACGACGACGCCAGCTACCTGGACACCGCCACCTGGACCCGGGTGCGGGGCGCCGACCTCGAACGTGACACCCGTGTCGAGGCCTCGGCGCACGGAGCCGACTGGTCGGCCTGGGAGATGACCGTGGAGACCGCCTCAGCGGACCGGGTGCTCGACTACTGGAGCCGCCGGGTCATCGTGGACCGCGCGACCGGACGCGCGGTCAACTGCTGCGGCGAGCACGTCGGCGGCGACCGCGCGGTACGCCAGGCGGGGCTGGTCCTGTACTGGCCGCCCGGCGTCCCCGAGGGGGACCACTCCTTCTACGACGCCGAGGTGCGCGCGGCGCCCGCGGTCGTGTTCGAGGACGACGACGAGGTCGCCGGGCTGGCGGTGCGCCGGTACGCGCAGAGCCTGGGGGCCACCCAGGTGCCCGACTCCGCGAGGGACGTCCCGGCCGCCCTCTTCGACTCCGGCGCCGAGGGGACGGTCAGCGCGGCCCGGTGGATCGCCGTGGAGCGTACCTTCTGGGTCGAGCCGGTCACCGGCACCGTGGTGAACCTGGAGGAGCGCAGGACCGAGACCCTGCGCCCCACCAACGGTTCCGGTGAGGTGGAGCTGCTCGACGCCGACCTGGCCCTGGCCGAGGGACAGGTCTCCGGGTACGCGGAGCAGGCCCGCGTGCGGTCGCTGCTGTTGCGCGGCCTGGAACGCTGGGCGCCCATGGCGCTGGGTCCCATGGGGGCGCTCGCCGTCCTGGCGGGGCTGCTCGGGGCCTGGCGGTCCCGTTCCCCGGCCGCGGAGGAGGACGGCGGGCCGGTGCCGGAGGCGGGGGGCGACGCGCCACCGGTCGCGAAAACCGGGTGACGAACCGGCGGAGGGGCGGTCATGATCGCACCGAACCGTTCCTCCGCATCCCCCGGAGACGCCGTGCCCACGGACCCAGCTCCCGCCGCCCCGCGCCCTCCGGCGGTACGCCGCCTGAGGGCGGCCGTCCTGCTCGGCGCGATCCTGCTCTCGTCGATGGGGGACGAGGTGGTGTTGGTCGCGGCGATCCTCCGGTTGGCCGAGACGGGGAACGCCCTGTGGGTCACCGCGCTGCTCACCGCCCAGATCGGCCCGCTGATCCTGCTCGCGCCCCTGGCCGGGGTCGTGCTGGACCGCTTCGACACGGGTCGGGTACTGGTGCTGTCCTGCGTGGGGCAGGGTCTGGCCATCCTCCCGGCGCTGTGGTTCCCCCACCCGGGGGCCCTGGTCCTGTGCGTGCTGGCGGTCAGCTCCCTGGCGGCCTTCGCCAACCCGGCGATCCTCACCCTCCTGCCGAGCGCGGCCGGTGAGCTCGCCCCGGTGCGCGCCCACGCCCTGTTCGAGGGGGTACGGGCCTCGGCCACGGTGCTCGGCCCGCTCACCGGCGGAGTGCTGGTCGGCCTCTTCGGGGTCGCCCCGGCCCTCCTGCTGGACGCGGTGAGCTTCTTCGCGGCGGCCACCGCGTTCCTGCTCCTGGGCGTGCGGCGCCCGGTCGCCCGGGCTCCGGGGCCCCTGTGGGCGGGCGCCCTCGACGGAGCCCGCCACCTGGCGCGCGCCCGGTTGTTCCGGGTCCTGCTGCCGGTCCTCCTGGTGGCCGTGGCGGCCACCTCCACCACCAACGTGGCGATGGTGTTCGTGGTGCGGGAGGTCATGGGGCACGGGGCCGGGATCTTCGGTGCGCTCACAGCGGGCTGGGGGGCGGGACTCCTGGCCGGTGCGCTGTCCGTGTCGCTGCTGCGCCCGGCACCGACCGGGCGGGCCGTGGCCCTGGCCGCGGCCCTGGTGGGCGCGGCGCTGGCACTGTGGGCGGCCTTCCCCGCCCTGGGAGTGGCCGCGCTGTGCGTGGTCGCGGCCGGGGCGGGCAACTCCGCCTTCAACGTCCTGCTCAGGTCGGTGGTGCACCGGCACACGCCCGAACCCCTGCTCGGCCGGGCCCACGCGCTCATGGGATCGCTCGTCAACGGCGGGTTCGTCGCGGGTTTCCTCGTGGCCGGGTGGTTCGCCGCCGACCACCCCCGGGAGCTGTTGGCCGCCGCCGGGTCGGTCGCCCTGCTCACCGGGCTGCTCGGCGCGCTGGCCCTGCGCCTCACCGGTGCCGACGGCGGGTCGGACGGGTCGGACGGGACGGGCGGGGGCTGCGGGAACGACGGCGCGCACGGGGAGGACCGGGGGCGGATCACGTAGGATTCCCCCCATGTGCGGTCGTTATGCCCAGTCCCGGAACGTGCACCAGCTCCAGTTGGCCTTCGCCCTTCCCGAGGAGGCCCGGGAACAGGAGGACGACCCGCGTTCCTGGCCCCCGCTGGAGGAACTCGACCCGGACTACAACATCTCGCCGGGCCGCCCCGTGTACGCCGTGCTCGGACCGCCGCCGCGCGGGGAGGGCACCGGTGCGCCGGGCCCGCGCACCCTGCACACGATGCGCTGGGGCCTGGTCCCCTCGTGGGCCAAGGACCGCAACGTCGGCTACCGGATGATCAACGCCCGCAGCGAGACCGTCGCGGACAAGCCCGCCTTCCGCACCGCCTACCGGAGCCGCCGCTGCCTCATCCCCGCCGACGCCTACTACGAGTGGCAGCTCCTCAACAAGGACGGCACCGCCGAGGCCAGCACCTCGCCCGCCACCGACCCGCAGCACCGCAGGCGCAAGGCCAAGGCGGCCAAGAAGCCGTTCTCCGTCCACTACGCCGGGGACGAACCCCTCGCCATGGCCGGGATCTTCGAGCGCTGGCGCGACCCCGAGGTCGACGACGAGCGGGACCCCGCCGCCTGGGTCTGGAGCTGCGCGGTCATCACCACCGAGGCCGCGCCCGAGCTCGCGCACATCCACGAGCGCATGCCCGTCGTGGTGCCTCGCGAGGACTGGGCCGCCTGGCTCGACCCGTCCAGCGGCCCCGACCGACTGGCCCGGGTGCTGCACGAGACCCCGGTGGAACGGTTCGCCGTCGACGAGGTCTCCACCGAGGTCAACAGCATCAAGAACAACGGCCCCGACCTGCTGGAACCGACCGCGGGCGACGGAGCCGACCAGCTGGAGACACTCTTCTGACCCCCGGAGGCCTGGACAGGCCCGGGGACGTCCTGTGTATGGTGTGCGAGGCCACGGGGGAGTGCTTTCCCCGGCCCGGGGCACCGTGATCGAGGTGTCCCGGCACGTTCGACGTGCGCACATGTGAATACGCAACGCGGGAGCTCGCGCCATGGCGGGCTGAGAGGGCGACTCGACGGTGTCGCCGACCGCAGAACCTGTTCGGGTAATTCCGACGTAGGGAGGCATGCCATGACGGCTATCGACGGTCGTGACGTTTCCACCACCGACGAGCACCGGGTGACCACAGGTCCCATCATGGGATCTCGCAAGGTCCACGAGGAGATCACCACCCCCGAGGGCACCACCCTCCGCGTCCCCCGCCGCCGGGTGGATCTCAGCAACGGCAGCCACTTCGATCTGTACGACACCTCCGGCCCCTACACCGACGACCACGCCGACATCGACGTCCACCGGGGGCTGCCGCGCACCCGTGAGAGCTGGGCGCTCGACCCCGTGAACGGCGCGGTCACCCAACTGGCCCACGCCAGGGCCGGAACCATCACCCCCGAGATGCGGTTCGTGGCCGCCCGCGAGGGCGCCGAACCCGAGTTCGTCCGCGACGAGGTGGCCATCGGCCGCGCCGTCATCCCGGTCAACCGCAACCACCCCGAGTCCGAACCGACCATCATCGGCAAGAACTTCCTCGTGAAGATCAACGCCAACATCGGCAACTCCGCGGTCACCTCGTCGGTACCCGAGGAGGTCGAGAAGATGGTGTGGGCCACCCGCTGGGGCGCCGACACCGTGATGGACCTGTCGACCGGCAAGCGCATCCACGAGACCCGGGAACGCATCGTCCGCAACTCCCCGGTACCCATCGGCACCGTGCCGATCTACCAGGCGCTGGAGAAGGTCGACGGCGACCCCACCCGGCTCACCTGGGAGATCTACCGGGAGACCATCATCGAGCAGGCCGAACAGGGTGTGGACTACATGACCGTCCACGCGGGCGTCCTGCTCAGGTACGTACCGCTGGCCGCCCGCCGCGTCACCGGCATCGTCTCGCGCGGCGGCTCCATCATGGCCGCCTGGTGCCTGGCCCACCACCGGGAGAGCTTCCTCTACACCCACTTCGAGGAGCTGTGCGAGATCTTCCGCCGGTACGACGTCACGTTCTCGCTCGGTGACGGCCTGCGCCCCGGCTCCATCGCCGACGCCAACGACGAGGCGCAGTTCGCCGAGCTGCGCACCCTGGGCGAGCTGACCCACATCGCCCGCTCCCACGACGTCCAGGTGATGATCGAGGGCCCCGGCCACGTGCCGATGGACAAGATCCGGGAGAACGTGCGCCTGGAGGAGGAGCTGTGCGGTGAGGCGCCCTTCTACACGCTCGGCCCCCTGGCCACCGACGTCGCCCCCGGCTACGACCACATCACCTCGGCGATCGGGGCGGCCCAGATCGGTTGGCACGGCACCGCGATGCTGTGCTACGTCACCCCCAAGGAGCACCTGGGGCTGCCCAACCGCGACGACGTCAAGACCGGCGTGATCACCTACAAGCTCGCCGCGCACGCCGCCGACGTCGCCAAGGGCCACCCCCGGGCCCAGGAATGGGACGACGAGCTGTCCAAGGCGCGCTTCGAGTTCCGGTGGCAGGACCAGTTCCACCTGTCGCTCGACCCGGAGACCGCGCAGTCCTTCCACGACGAGACCCTGCCCGCCGCGCCGGCCAAGACCGCGCACTTCTGCTCCATGTGCGGACCGAAGTTCTGCTCGATGAAGATCTCCCAGGACGTGCGCAGGTACGCCGAGGAGAACGGTCTGGACACGGTCGAGGCGATCGAGAAGGGCATGGCGGACAAGTCCGCCGAGTTCGCGGAGGGCGGCAACCGCGTCTACCTGCCGCTCGCCGACTAGCGGGCGACGGCCCCGGGCCCGTCGCCCCGCACCGGGCGGCGGGCTCGCCGGAGCAGTGAGTGGTGCCACCACAGCAGAAGCGGGGGCACCACCAGTTCCACCGCCATCAGCAGCAACAGCAGTGCGGCGGGAGGCCCGGCCACGGCCAACGACAGCACCCGCGCCAGACCGCCGAGCACCACCGCGCCGCACACCCAGCGCAGCGTCAGGCTCCGGTCCGCCGCGAGGGGGTCGCGCGCGATCCAGAGCAACAGCAGGCCCACGGCCAGGAACAGCGCGGAGAAGAAGCGGTAGTTGCTGTCCACCTCCGGGCTCACGGCGGTCTCCCCCGGCAGGGGAGCGGTGCCGAACAGGGTGTCGACGGCGCCGACCACCACCACGAACAGCGCGAGCAGGACGAGGAGGGTCCGGAAGGCCTTGGGGTGACGCACGGGGGGCTCCATCCGACGGGGGGTCTTCCTCCCGACCCTAGGCGAGCCCCCGCCGGGCCGCCCGGCGGGGCCTACCGGGGCCTGACGGCGCTGGCCACCAGGTGCACGCCGACGTAGTCGTCGGAGTCGGCGGCGTGCAGTTCCATCTCCACGAGCCGCGCCATCGAGCGGGGGTCGCGGGCCAGCATCATCTCCACGGTGGAGGCCGACAGGACCGTGCGCGGCTTGATCCACTCCAGTTCGAGCCCGGCCTCGGTGACCATCTCCGTGAGCTGTTCGGCGGTGAAGCAGCGGGTGATCGACCCGTCCGGCCAGGGCACCAGGAGCACGTCGGCGCTGGGGGCGTGGCTCAGCTCGGGCCAGGCGTCCTGCTCGGCCAGCAACGCCATGCCCAGCACCACCGAGTCCACGCAGATCAGCACCCGGCCGCCGGGGCGCAGCACCCGGGCCACCTCCGCCATGGAGGACTCGGTGGCCAGCTGCCGGGAGAACACCCGGTTGTCGGCGATCACCCCGTCGAAGGACCCCGGAGCGAAGGCCCGCAGGAACGCGGAGTCGCCGACCACGTGCCGCAGGCGTCCGCGGGGCGTGGGGCGCGGGACCACCGCCCGCCCGTTGACCAGGGTGAGGGGGCGGCGCATGGCCATGTCCACGGAGGGCAGCAGGGTGACGACGTCGTGACCGGCCGCCACGGCGCGGGGGGTCCCCTGGAAGTCGGGGCTGGACAGGTCGAGCAGCCGGGCGGGCCGTTCGGGGAGCCAGCGGCTGATCTGCGCCTCCGCGACCGCCCAGTAGAAGCGCCAGTAGTCCGAGAGTCGGTCGGTGGTGGCGAACTGGGCGGCGGGCGATCGGGGTCGGTCGGAGGCCGGAGTCGAGGACGGTCGCACGTGCACTCCTCTCCATCCTTCAGTGAGTCCTACCCGCACTCTGCCATGCCTCACCTTCGCCGACGCGCGCAAACGACAAAGTTCGGCCGGACGCCCCCACCTTCCGCCCGGACGGCGGAATCAGCGCGCGGGGGACGTTGTTGTCACCAGCACCGCCGGGGGGAGAGCCCCGGCAGGGGCCCGGAGTCGAGCCCGGGACGGCGACAGGGAAGGGGCGGGGTTCGGGACATGGCGACCGCTGGTGCGTGCCTTGAGCGCGAGGAAACGGCGTTGGCGCCACGCGGCGTCGACGCGCAGGTCGGGGGTGTGGGAACGTATCTTTGGGACACGGACACCCCACCAGGGACCAGCGCGAGGAGGCCGAAGGGCTTGGACCAGAGCCAGGAGACAGCCGGGGAACGGGACGAGCGGTTCGAGAGGGACGTGCTTCCCTTCCTCGACCAGCTCTACTCGGCGGCGCTGCGCATGACACGCAACCCCTCGGACGCCGAGGACCTGGTGCAGGAGACCTTCGCCAAGGCGTTCGGCTCCTTCCACCAGTTCAAGGCGGGGACCAACCTCAAGGCGTGGCTGTACCGCATCCTCACGAACACCTTCATCAACTCCTACCGCAAGAAGCAGCGGGAACCGAAGCAGGCCGGTACGGAGGACGTCGAGGACTGGCAGCTCGCCCAGGCGGCCTCGCACACGGCGGCGGGGCTGAAGTCCGCTGAGGCCGAGGCGCTCGAACACCTCCCCGACAGTGACGTCAAGCGGGCCCTACAGGAGCTTCCCGAGGACTTCCGGATCGCGGTGTACCTCGCGGACGTCGAGGGCTTCGCCTACAAGGAGGTCGCCGAGATCATGGGGACCCCCATCGGAACGGTCATGTCGCGGCTCCACAGGGGGCGGCGCCAGCTGCGCACCCACCTGGAGGAGTACGCGGTGGACCGTGGGTTCCTCCCCGCGACCAGGGCCGCCGAGGCCGCTGCCGTCGCGTCGGGGTCGTCGGCGGGGGGCCGGGGACAGGTGAGCGGTTCGGATCGAGGAGACCGGCGATGAGCGGCGGCCAGGACAAGTCGGAGACGGACACCCCGTGCAGCGAGGTGTTGGAGAAGCTCTACACCTACCTTGACGGCGAGCTCGCGGAGAGCGACTGCCCCGAGGTCAGGGCGCACCTGGACGGGTGCGGTCCGTGCCTGGACGAGTACGGCCTCGAGGAGGCCGTGAAGAAGCTCGTCGCCAAGCACTGCGGCTGTGATCCGGTCCCGCTGGACCTGCGGGACAAGGTCCTGGGAAGGCTGGCGCGGGCCCGCGACGAGCAGTTGGCGCGCGAGGCCAGGGCCGACGTCCCCGGGGCGCCCGCCTGAGGCGCGGCTGAGCCGTCGGCGGCCCGGGGCCGCGTGGACGGGGTGGCGAAAGCTGGAATTCCAGCTTTCGCCACTTTTGTATTTTCGGGGCCGCTTGTTGCGGTCTGGTGTGTTTTGGGCCTTATGCGTGCTTTTGGAGAAAGAGTGCGCCGACACCCGTGGGGCTTCGGGGGTTTTGGTCACGGGGGTGCCCGGTGGGTGGTTCTCGTGGGGTTCGACACGCCCGATGCGGAGAAACGGTTTTCGGTCGTGACCGAGTCGGAATGAATTTCCTTGAACTCGTGAGGACTTGTTTCGAATGCTCACGATGGGTAGTCGTGCCTGATGGGGTCGGCTGGCGCCCTGCGCAGGAACGCCCCGGGGGGCGACGATCGCCCGAGTCGCCCCTGGGGCCTATTGTCACTCTGTGTAGTTGTTTGGAATGACTAATTGAATTAGTAATTCCACGCTCCGGAACTTGTTGCCCTCTGTGGCCGATCGGGCGCCCCCGGTTCGGGTTGGGGGTAATCAGGATGGTGCCGTGGCCCGTTAAACTGGAGGCCTTATCCAACGAATAGGGTCATTTGCGCGGCGTACCCGGGGGATGAGGGGGCCGTCGCCGCAGGGAGAAGGGGGATGACGATGCTCGTCACCATGTTCGGTCCGATGATGTCCGCCGTTTTTGCTGCTTCCACTTTTACCGGTTGGTCTTGGTGGTAGAACAGAACCGGTGAAACCATGACAGTCCGGTCGTCGTCGGTGGGGGGTGAACGGGGGTGCGGGCTCTTCCTTGGGGCGCGCGTGTCTACGTCGGGATCATCGTTGTCAGTGCTGTCGTCGTCATGCTCGTGGGTCCCTACTCGGGGATCAGCCTGGGGACCCTGGTACTCATCGCTGTCCTGTTCGTCGTCGCGGAGTCGATAAGCACACACGTCGTCGCCGACGTCAAGGAAGCCGGAATCTCGCCGAGCTCGGCCGTGGCCCTGGCCGCCGTCGTGCTCGTGGGACCGGCCGGCGCGGCCGTGGTCGGTTTCGCCTCCTGCCTGGTGATCCGCAGGCAGGGTCTGGTCAAGCGGGCCTTCAACGGGGCACAGTTCGCCCTGGCGGCGCACGTGGCCGGACACGTCTACCTGCTGCTCGGGGGCACGGTGGGGGTGCCGGGGCAGTCCGACTTCCCCGGCATCGTCCTGCCCTACGTCGCGGCGGTCCTGACGCACACGCTGCTCAACTCGGCGCTCATCGGCGTGCTCGTGTGGTGTCTGGGCGTCACCCGGCCCGCGCGCGTCGGGCCGCTGCGCTGGCGCCCGCTGGCCTCCCTGGAGGTCGCCTCCGTGGGCTACCAGATGCTGGGCCTGGCCATCGCGGCCATCTGGGGCGCGGTGGGCGTCATCGCCCCGCTCCTGGTCCTGCTGCCGCTGTTCATCGCCCGCTGGGTCTTCGGCCAGCAGAGCGCCGAGGCCCGCGCGCACGAGGCCACGCTGGCCACCCTGTGCCAGGCGGTCGAGACGAAGGACTACTACACCCGGGGCCACTGCATGCGGGTGGCCGAGGGCTCGGCGATGATCGCCGCCGAACTGGGCATGCCCGCCGAGCGGGTGCAGAAGATCCGCTACGCGGGCATGCTGCACGACATCGGCAAGCTCGGGGTGCCCACCAAGGTGCTCCAGAAGAACGGCAAGCTCACGGACGACGAGTACGCCGCGATCAAGCTGCACCCCACGCGCGGGTACGAGATCGTCCGGGAGATCAGCTTCCTCGACGAGGCGCTCGCGGGCATCCGGCACCACCACGAGCGCCTGGACGGTCGCGGCTACCCGATGGGCCTGGTGGGGATGGAGATCCCCGAGTCGGCCCGGATCATCAGCGTGGCCGACGTCTTCGACTGCCTCACCTCCACGCGGTCCTACCGCAAGGCGTGGTCCGTGGAGGACGCCATCGCCGAACTCCGGCGCTGCGCGGGCAGCCAGTTCGACCCCCGGATGGTGGAGGCCCTCGTGCGCGCCGTCACCCGGGAGGGGTGGGAGACTCCGGACATCGCGGAGCCGCCGGGCGGGTGCTACGGCGCCTCCGGCGGCGCGGAGTCCGAGGAGAAGGGCGCGACGGCACCGTCCGCCGCGCGGCGGGACGGTACGTCCCCGGTGGCCGAGTCCACCTCGGCGGCCGCGGTGACGGGGGGCCAGGAGCGGTGATGGCGCAGAGGCAGTCGGACGGGGTCCCGCCCGGTCCGCACCCGAGTGGTCCCGAGGGCGGGGCGCTCGGCCACCAGCGGGCCCGGGGGCCCGTGTGGCGCACGGCGCGCCCCTTCCGCGCCCTGCTCGTGGGCGGGGTGGGCGCCGCCTCCCTCACCGCCCTGGTGTGGACCGCCTCCACCGGGTTCGACCAGCCCTACGTGGCGCTGGCCTTCTGCCTGGTCATCGCGGTCGGCGAGCTGGCCAGGATCACCCTGCCCGGGCACCGGGGGTCCGCGCCGATCGCCCTGGCCGGGGCGATCGCCTACGCGTTCCTGCCCAGCCTGGGCGGCGAGGCCAGCCACCACTCCGCCTGGCAGGTCGTGGCGGTGGTCGCGCTGGGCGTGGCCCTGGGCGAGCTCCCGCACGTGGCGGTGGGCCACGCCCCCCGCCTGGAGGACGTGGCGCGTCGGGTGCTCACCGCGGCCCTGCTCGCCGCGGCCTTCCGGCCACTGGCCGAGGCCCTGTCCCTGACCGGCCCCTCCGTCGTGGTCGCCCTGATGATGACGGTGCTGGTCGCCCTGGCCTGGGCGCTGGACGTGGGGGTTTCCGCCGTGTTGCGGGCCGAGCGCCTGCGCACCCGGCTCGCGGTGGCCCTGCGGGACGAGGCCCGGGCCCAGGTCGCGACCGGCGGCGCGATCGCCTCCAGCGGCGTGCTCATCGCCCTGGCCTGCACGGTGACCGGCCTGGTGGGCCTGCTGGTCTTCCTCGCTCCGCTCCTGGTCTCCCAGGTGGCCTTCCGCAGGCACGCCGAGGTGCGCCGCACCTACCTGGAGACGGTGCGCGCGCTGTCCAGGGTCACCGAGGTCGGCGGCTACGTGGAGAACGGCCACTCCCGCCGGGTCAGCCAGCTCTCGCACGGCATCGCCTGCGAACTGGGCCTGGCCGAGGCGGAGCTGCTGGAGCTGGAGTACGCGGCGCTCATGCACGACATCGGCCAGCTCTCGCTGCGGGAGCCCATCGCGGGCGGCGCGACCGTGCTGTCCTCGCCCAGGGAACAGCGGCGGATCGCGGAGCTGGGGTCGGCCATCATCCGGGAGACCGGGGTGCTGGACCACGTCGCCGAGATGGTCCGCCGCCAGTGCGAGCCGCTGGCCGGGGACGGCGAGGCGGGCGTGCCGCCGCTGGGCAGCCGGATCATCAAGGTCGCCAACGCCTTCGACGACCTCGTCGGGGAGAACGGCGACGCCGAGCGCCGGGCCGCCGTCGTGGAGCGGCTGCGGATGGACACCGACAGCGAGTACGACCCGCGGGTGGTCGACGCCCTGGCCAGCGTGCTCGCCCGCGGCTGACCCGGACCGCGCCCCGCGTGCGGGTTCCGGACCGGGGCGGGGCGCGTCAGTCCCGGGGCGGGCGCAGGCGGGTGACGAACTTGTAGCGGTCCCCCCGGTACAGGGAGCGGACCCACTCCACAGGGTGTCCGTCTCCGTCGAAGCTGTGCTGGCAGTGCAGCACCAGCGGCAGGCCCACGTCCACGCCGAGCAGGCGCGCCTCGTTGGGGGTCGCCAACACCGTCTCGATGGAGGCCTCCGCCTCCGCGAGGGAGACGTCGTAGGCGCTCGCCAGAGCCTCGTAGAGCGACGCGTAGCGGTCCAGCTGCCTCCGGAGTCCGGGGAAGCGCCGTGCGGCCAGGTGCGCCGTCTCGACGGCCATGGGCTCGCCGTTGGCCAGCCGCAGCCGTTCGATCCGCAGCACGCGACCGCCCGAACGGATCGAGAGGAGCTCCGCCAGCTGGTCGTCGGCGTTGATGTAGCTGACGTCCAGGATGCGGGTGGCGGGGTGCAGGCCGTGCGCCCGCATCTCCTGCGTGTAGCTGGTCAGCTGGAGGACCTGCGCGACCTTCGGCTTGGCCACGAACGTGCCCTTGCCCTGGATGCGCAGGAGGCGGCCCTCGACCACCATCTCCGTCAGGGCCTGGCGCACCGTCGTGCGCGAGGTGCCGAACTGCGTGGCCAGGGAGCGCTCCGGCGGGACCGGGTTCCCGGCGGGCATGGCCTCGATCAGCTCCAGCAACTGCTTCTTGACCTGGTAGTACTTGGGCACCCGCGGGTTGCCGTCCAGTGTGCGCTGAACCGTCATCAGTCTCCTCCGCCGCGTTGCGCACCCCGCCCGGTCGTGGTCGTGCGGCCGCCTTGCGGCCGTCGATTGGTGTGGACCACTGGTCGAGTGCGTGCCCCTTGAGTATGCACGGCTTCATGGGATGATTTGTGAGTGCCTCACCTCAGCGACCTCATTCGCCGACACACGTCACTCAAACAGGCGGACCTGGAGTGGATTCACTCGCTGGTCTCCGACTGGCAGCTCCTGGCCGACCTCTCCTTCGCGGACCTCGTGCTCTGGGTGCGCCTGCGGGAGGACGACGGGTGGATCGCCATCGCCCAGATGCGGCCCACCACCGGCCCCACCGCCTTCCAGGACGACCTGGTGGAGGCGGTGCTCAGGGACGACATGACCGATCTCACGTCCCGGACCGCCCCTCGGGTGGTCGGCCGCCGGGCCCTGATCGACCGGGCCTGGAGCGAGGGGCGCATCTGCCGCGACGGCGACCCCGACTGGTCTGGCGGGGTGCCGGTGCGCGAGGAGACCATTCCGGTCCGCAGGGAGGGCAACCTCATCGCCGTCATCCAGCGCAGCACCAACCTGAGTTCGGCTCGTACGCCGAGCCGCCTGGAGCTCACCTACCTCCAGAGCGCCGGCGACCTCGCCCAGATGATCTCGGAGGGCGCCTTCCCGTTCAGCGACCAGGGGCCGCTCATGGTCCGGTCGCCGAGGGTGGGCGACGGACTGCTGCGCCTGGACCAGAACGGCGAGGTGGTCTACGCCAGCCCCAACGCGCTCTCCGCCTACCGCCGGCTGGGCCTGGCCGCCGACCTCGTCGGGGCGCGCCTGGACCGCACCACGCTGGAGCTGGCCTCGCAGGGGGAGGCCCGGGACGAGAACCTCACCTACACGGCGAGCGGGCGGGCCCCGCAGGAGTCGGAGATCGAGGCGCGCGGGGTCACCGTCCAGCTGCGGTCGATCCCCCTGATCGTCGACGGTGTGCGGATCGGCGCGCTGGTGATGGTCCGCGACGTCACCGAGCTGCGCAGGCGCGAGCGCGAGCTCATGACCAAGGACGCCACCATCCGGGAGATCCACCACCGGGTGAAGAACAACCTCCAGACGGTGGCGGCGCTGCTGCGGCTCCAGTCACGGCGTCTGGACATCCCCGAGGCGCGGGCGGCCCTGGACGAGGCGGTCGGCCGCGTGGGGTCCATCGCGATCGTGCACGAGATGCTCTCGCACACCCCGGACGAGGTGGTGGACTTCGACGACATCGCCGACCGGGTCATGCAGATGGCGGCCGAGGTGTCCTCGACCGGTCACGCGGTGGTGCCCCGGCGCGACGGCCACTTCGGACTGTTGAACGCGCTCGTGGCCACCCCGCTGTCGATGGTGCTGGCCGAGCTGGTGCAGAACGCGGTGGAGCACGGACTGGGCCAGGGGCCGGGCCTGATCGAGGTGCGGGTGCGCCGGTTCGACACCGGGCCGGGCCACCCGGGGCCGAGCAGTCTGGAGCTGGCCGTCTCCGACGACGGCGGGGGGCTGCCGGAGGACTTCGACCTGGAGGGCACCACGAGTCTGGGCCTGCAGATCGTGCGGACCCTCATCGTGGGCGAGCTCGGGGGGACCCTGGCGATCAGACCGAAGGAGTCCGGCGGGACCGAGGTGGCGATCGGTCTGCCCCTGGAGCACGAGGAGCGCGAGGTTCCCTGACGGGCGCCCGCGGCGCTGTTGCCGTGGTGCGCGGTCCGGGCCCCCGCCGTGCCAGCGGAGGATCGTCGTCGGCCGGGAACGGTCTAGCTGCGGACCATGGGGCGCAGCGCGGTACCGCGGCGCTTCATGCGGCGGCGCTCCTCCTCGGAGGTGCCGCCCCAGACGCCGCCGTCCTGGCCGCTCTCCAGCGCCCACTTGAGACACGCGGAGCTGACCGGACAGCGCTGGCAGACCTCCTTGGCCTCCTCGATCTGGATCAGTGCGGGGCCGAAGTCGCCGATGGGGAAGAAGAGTTCGGGGTCTTCGTCACGGCAGGCTGCGTCATGGCGCCAGTCCATGCGGTCCACTCCTCACAGTGAGGCGATCATTTGTGAAGCTTTTCACGATCGGAATGTGCAAGGGCGCCCGGCGGAGGGGGTCCACCGGTGGGTGTCGTCAGGCCGAGTAAGTGAGGTTTCACCCCACGGCCACGTGGGAGCGCCCAAATTAACTCGCCCGTAACTCGCGGCGATATGTCGAGCGTGTCAGGATCGCCGGGACCATGCAAGACTTCCCGAGGCCGAAGGTCCTGTTCGGTGTGTCGGGTGCGTCACAGTCATCGGGAATGGCCGCTATCGGCGTTATTAACAGAAGATTCGTAATGCCTTCGGTACCGAGTGGAAGTTGACCTCTTCACGCTCGCCCAGGTATTCGCCGTCGATTTGGAACGCCCGCGGATGCGACGACGAGATGCGCAGCGACGCCTGGTCGTGCCAGGTCACGTACCCGTCCCCGTGTGCGGGAAGGCCCTTGGGGAAGAACATTTGGGAAAGAACCCAGCCAGTCAGCGCGTGCGAGGACTGGGTGAGCGCGAATGCGTCCAGACCCAGCTCGAAACGGGAGGCCGGGGTGGGCTGAAGCGCCAGCGCCCCCGCGTACGTCCACGGAGTGGTGTTGGTGACCAGCGCGAAATAGACATCCTCCAACGACCTTCCGCCGTCACTCACGCTGAGTGACGGATCGCGGATATCGCCCCGGAAGAACAGCTTTACCGCGGTCTCCGCGTACAGGGCCGGAGTGGCCTTGCGGCCGTTGCCGCGTTCGTGCTCCACCTGCTGCACCACATCGGCGTCCCACCCGAAACCCGCGCAGAACGTGAAGTACCGGTCATCCTGCTCACCGGTGATCCGGCCCAGCCCGATCTCGCGTTCGCGCCCCGCCCGGATGGCCTCCAGAATCGTTCCCGTGGCCTCCACCGGGTCCCCGGGAACCCCCAGGGCGCGGATGAACACGTTCGCGCTGCCGCCCGGGATGACGGCGTAACGGGGTCGCGGCAGCTCCCCCGGGGTGGCCAGGAGCCCGTTGACGACCTCGTTGACCGTGCCGTCACCCCCCAGGCTCAGCACCAGGTCGAACCCGTCCGCGGCCGCGCCCCGCGCCAGTTCGCGAGCGTGGTCCCGGTAGGCGGTCTCGACGGGGGTGACGTCCAGTTCGGCGGCCAGCGCGCCCAGGATCACCTCGCGGGTGCGTGAGGTGGTCGTGGTCGCCTGGGGGTTCACGATGAATAGGGCTCGCACCCCGACAGTCTAGGCGGTGGGGGTCCCGCGGGGGAGCCGGAGGGGCGGACCCCGCGAGCGCGTATAGGCTCGTCAGGTGTCTTCGCGTCCCATCACCATCGTCATCGCCGCCGTGCTGGAGGCCCTGATCGGGCTGGTCTCGGCGCTCGCCGGTCTCTACAGCCTCTACACCGCGGCCACCGGCCGGGCGACGGACCCGGTCTCCTCGGCCCTCCCGCTCACCGTGATCGGGATCGGAGTCGGGGCGCTGCTGGTCTTCGTCGCCTACGGCCTCTGGAACCTGCGTGACTGGGCCCGCACGCCGGTGGTCGTCACCCAGCTCTTCATGGGGGTGGTGGCGTACTACATGTACACGGGCGAGCAGTACGCGATCTGCGCCGTCATGCTCGCGGTGGCCGTCGCGGCGGCCGCGGCGGTCCTGGCGCCGCCGACGACCGCGGCGCTGTTCTCCGACACCGAGGGGCGCCGGTAACGTCACCGCGGCCGTCGGCCGCACGGGGTCAGTCGTCCGTGGTGAGCGCCTGCCGCAGCTGGGCCAGGGTGCGCGCCAGCAGACGCGACACGTGCATCTGGGAGATCCCCAGCTCCTGGGCGATCTGCGACTGCGTCATGTTCCCGAAGAAGCGCAGCAGCAGGATGCGCTTCTCGCGGGGCGGCAGCTGCTCCAGGAGCGGCTTGAGGGACTCCCGGTACTCCACGCCCTCCAGGGACTCGTCGACGATCCCCAGGGAGTCGGCCACCGCGGGGGCGTCCTCGTCCCCGCTGTCGGGGGCGTCCAACGACACCGTCGAGTAGGCGTTGGCGGACTCCAGTCCCTCCAGCACCTCCTCCTCGGTCATTTGCAGGTGCGCGGCCAGTTCCGCGACGGTGGGGGAGCGCCCCTCGCGCTGGGACAGGTCGCTGACCGCCTTGGTCAGGGAGAGCTTCAGCTCCTGGAGGCGCCGCGGAACCCGCACCGCCCAGCCCTTGTCCCGGAAGTGGCGCTTGATCTCACCGACGATGGTCGGGGTCGCGTACGTGGAGAACTCCACCCCGCGTTCCAGGTCGAACCGGTCGATGGACTTGATCAGCCCGATCGTGGCCACCTGCGTGAGGTCGTCCAGCCACTCGCCCCGGTTGCGGAACCTGCGGGCCAGGTACTCCACCAAGGGCAGGTGGAGCTCGACCAGTTCGTCGCGGATCGCCCGGCGTTCCGGCGCGTCCGCGTCGAGGTCGTTAAGGCGCTCGAACAACTCTCTCGCGCGGGCCCGGTCGGGCACCGCGTGCTCGGTCTTCGCTGTCAGAGCGGGCCCCCTTTCGCTCACGCCGGCTCCAGGGCGCCACGGCGTTTGTACAGGACGATGAAGACGCGGTCGTCCGGACCGACCCCCGCGTCGACGTCCCCGGCGAGCGCGGACAGGACGGTCCAGGCGAAGGTGTCACGGGCGGGCAGGCGTCCGTCCGCCGTCATCACCGAGACCGAGATGCGCATCCCGTCGGGGGTGAGTTCGAATTCCGTGGTCAGTTCTGTGCCGGGCAGCGCCTGGGAGAGGAGCATCGCGCAGGCCTCGTCGACACCGATCCTCAGGTCCTCGATCTCGTCGAGGGTGAAGTCGAGCCGGGCGGCCAGCCCTGCCGTCGCCGTGCGCAGGACAGACAGGTAGGCGCTGTCGGCTGGCATGTTGACGGTGACGGCGTCGCGTACACCGGTGGCGTCGGCCGTGGGCACAGCGGTTTCTTCGGTCACGTCCCTCCTTCGGGGGGCGAGGTTGCCGCTTGAGAGCAATGTATCTCGTTTCACCCTGCCACTGACGCAGGGAGAAGGGATCGTGTCCAGCCCCCAAGGGGTGAACACGAGACGAATGGCCCACAGGGGCCCCTTTCGGGAGCCAGTGCGGTCAGCGCGTCGCCGTGGGGGCGACGGAGCGTCAACACATCCATGAGGAGCCAACCCAGGGTACGCGTCGTACCGCCGGGAACGGCGCGCTCAACGCGGCCGGTGCGCGACCAGCCGTTCCACCAGGCCCATCATCAGGCGGTCGTGGTGGCCCACCACGAACCCGACCTCCTCCGCGACGGTCCGCGGAAGCCGGCGGGGGTGACGGCGCATCCGTTCGCGCCACCGGAACGGGAACCGCGTGTACTCGATGTGGTCGACCAGCAGCAGCCGCCCGCCGGGGACCAGGACCCGGTACATCTCCGCGAGAGCGCGCTCCTGGTCGGGGATCGTGCACAGCGCCAGCGCGCACAGCACGGTGTCGAACGACCGGTCGGCGAAGGAGAGCCGCTGGGCGTCGCCCTCCACCAGGTGGATCGGGCGACCCTGCTCGGCGGCCCTCTCCCGTGTCCGGGCGAGCATGGCGGGGCTGAGGTCCACGCCCGTCAGCACGACCTGCGGCGGGTAGTACCGCAGGTTGGTCCCGGTGCCCACCGCGACCTCCAGGGTGCGCCCCCGCGCCCCCGCGCACAGCAGTCGGCGGGTGCGGCGGACGCTGGACGGTTCGATTCGCGTCCCGGCGTCATAACCCCCCGCCCGCTTCTCCCACAGCTCGCGGACCTTCTCCGTACGGGCGTCCATGCCTCTCCCCGGGCAGGTGGATGTCACGTGACGACTCTGGGGGCGCGAGCCCCCCGGGTCAAGGGCATCGGGGGTGCTTTCACGTGAACGGTGGGGCCCCGCGCTCCGTGGAGGAGCGCGGGGCCCCGGGGTGTCGCGCCGTCGCGGCGTGCCCTCGGCCGGGCGCCTACAGCACCTTGGACAGGAACGCCTGGGTGCGCTCCTGTCGCGGGTTCGCGAGCACCTCGGCCGGGGTTCCCGACTCGACCACGACCCCGCCGTCCATGAACACCAGGGAGTCGCCCACCTCGCGGGCGAACCCCATCTCGTGGGTGACCACCACCATGGTCATGCCGCCCCGGGCGAGGTCGCGCATGACGTCGAGGACCTCGCCGACCAGCTCCGGGTCGAGGGCGCTGGTGGGCTCGTCGAACAGCATCAGCGACGGCTCCATGGCCAGGGCGCGGGCGATCGCCACACGCTGCTGCTGGCCACCGGACAGCTGTTCGGGGTAGGAGTCCGCCTTGTCGGGCAGGCCGACCCGCTCCAGGAGCTCACGGGCCCGTTCGGTGGCCGCGGCCCGGGGCACCTTCTTGACCTGGGTCGGCGCCTCCACGATGTTGCCGAGCACGGTCAGGTGCGGGAACAGGTTGAAGCGCTGGAAGACCATCCCGATGTCGCTGCGCTGCGCCGCGATCTCCCGGTCGCGCAGCTCGTACAGGCGGCCCCGCTTCTGCCGGTACCCCATGAGTTCGCCGTTGACCCACAGGCGGCCCGCGGTGAGCTTCTCCAGGTGATTGACGCACCGCAGGAACGTGGACTTGCCCGACCCCGAGGGGCCGACCACGCACATGACCTCGCCCCGCTTGACCTGGAGGTCGATGCCCTTGAGCACCTCCAGGCGCCCGAAGCTCTTGTGGACGTTCTCGGCCACCACGAGGGCGTCGGCGGGCAGCTCGGTGCCCTCGGCGGTCTCCACGACGTCCTCGGGAGCCGGCTCCCCGGTTCGTTCGGCCATCAGCGCACCCCTCCCACGATCCGGGACCGGACCCCGGGCCCGCTCCGGTTGAACCTGCGTTCGATGAAGTACTGGCCCACCATCAGCACGCTGGTGATGGCCAGGTACCACAGGCACGCGGCCACCAGCATCGGGAAGATCTGGTAGCTCCGGGTACCGATGGCCTGGAGCTGGTAGAAGAGCTCGATGGTGACCGGCACGTACGCGAGCAGCGCCGTGTCCTTGAGCATGGCGATGGTCTCGTTGCCGGTCGGCGGGATGACCACCCGCATCGCCTGCGGCAGGGTGATGCGCCGCATGATCTTGCTCTTGCTCATACCGAGCGCCTGCGCGGCCTCGGTCTGGCCCTTGTCCACGGACTGCAGGCCCGCGCGGATGATCTCCGCCATGTACGCGCCCTCGGACAGCGACAGGGCGAGCAGGCCCGCCGTGTAGCCGGTCAACAGGGTGCGGGTGTCGATCTCGAAGAAGCGGGCGTCGCCCTCCAGGCCGAGCCACGGCATCCAGTAGTTGTCGAACGGCAGCCCGATGTGGATGGTCGAGTACAGGATGGCCAGGTTGCCGAAGAGGACCGCCAGCACGAGCCGGGGCACCCCCCGGAAGAACCACGTGTACATCCAGGAGACCGTGACCAGCACGGGGTTGCCGGACAGGCGCATCACCGCGAGGACGACGCCCAGCAGGACGCCGATGAGCATCGACAGCACGGTCGCGCTCAGGGTGACCCACACACCGCGGAGCACCGGCTCGGAGAACATGTTGTCGAACATGTACGGCCAGTTGAACGCGGGGTTCGTGAACAGCATGTGCACGAACATGGACGCGAGGACCAGGATGATCCCCGCGGCCACCCAGCGCTCGGGGTACCGGACGGGGACGGCGGTGACGGGTGCGGCCGAACGGCCCGGGGTCGGTTCCTTCGACCCCGGACCGTCCACCGCTTCACTCGGTGAGGACACAGTCAGACTTTCGCTCGGTGGTGCGGCGTGCGCGGATCGTTAGACGGCCGGGTTGACCTCGGACTCCTCCAGCGCGCCGCCCTCGATGCCCCACTCCGCGAGGACCTCCTCGTAGGTGCCGTCCTCGATGATGGCGTTGAAGGCCGCCGCGACCGCCTCCGACAGCTCGGCCCGCTCCTTGTTGACGACGACGCCGTAGGGGGCGGCGTCGTACTGGTCCCCGATGAACTCCAGCTGCTCACCGGTCTGCTGGAGCGCGTAGAGCGAGGTCGGCAGGTCGGCCAGGGAGGCGTCGTTCAGGCCCGAGACGATGGTCTCGGTGGCCTGCGGCTGGGTCGGGAACTTCTCGATGCTGATGGCGTCCTCCCCGGCCTCGACACAGGCCTCGCTGCGGGCCTCGATGTCGGTGTCGTGGGTGGTGCCCGACTGCACGGCGATGCGCAGGCCGCAGGCGTTGTCGGGGTCCACGCCGTCCGGGTTGCCCGCGGGGGCGAACCACTGGGTGCCGGAGGAGAAGTAGCTGACCATGTCCACGGCCTCCATGCGCTCCTCCGTCACGGTGAAGGAGGAGGCGCCGAGGTCGTAGGTGCCGGTGTCGACACCGATGATGATGGAGTCGAAGGTGGTGGGCTCCCACTCGGCCTCCAGGCCGAGCTTGCCGAGAGCGGCCTCGATGAGGTCGACGTTGAAGCCGAGGACGGTCTGGCCGTCCTCGTCCAGGTACTCGCCGGGCGGGTAGGAGGCCTCGACGCCGATGGTGACGGACCCGGCCTCGGCGACCGCGTCGGGCAGGAGCGCGACGAGCGCCTCGTCCGCGTCGACCTCGGGAGACTGGGGGGCCGCCTCGTCGGAGCCTCCCTCGCCGCCGCCGCAAGCCGCCAGGGCCAGGACACCGGCGGTGGCGAGGGCGGTGAGGTAGGTCCGGGGCTCGGACAGGGGCTTGCGCAGGGCCATGTGGGGTCTCCTTCGGGAGCACGGAGTGCCTGGTCGAGGGGTGGGTCCGCGGCCTCGCGCGACCGACCGGTGGCGACTTGGGGTGTCTGTGGTGCCGTGGGGCGACACGTCGGTAACGTTCTATTCTGTCGCCCCGCGATTTTCCTCCGGTCACCGTTGTGAGAGAATTGCGTAACGGGTCATCCCCGTGAGATGCGGACGCGCAGTACTCGTATAAGAGTCCGGCGAAGACCAACCCTCCCGGCGCACACCCCGGTCATGGCCGACCGGTGCCGACGAGGGCCCCCTGGCACCCTGACGTCTTCGCGCGCGATCCGTGGCCCACCGTCCCCGTCATGGCCGACGCGGACGTTCAGCAGACCGAGGGGTTTGAGTAGTGACCACCTTTTCTTCGCGTACCCAGAACACGTCCCCCCTGGACGAGGACCCCGCCTTCGCCATGCACCGGGGCGGCAAGCTGCACGTGACCTCCTCCGTCGACGTGAGCGACCAGGAGGGCCTGTCCCTCGCCTACACGCCCGGAGTCGCCCGCGTCTGCGACGCCATCGCCGAGGACGCCGAACTGGTCGAGACCTACACCTGGAAGAGCAACCTGGTCGCCGTCGTCACCGACGGCACCGCCGTGCTGGGCCTGGGGAACATCGGCCCGGAGGCGTCGCTGCCGGTCATGGAGGGCAAGTCGCTGCTGTTCAAGCAGTTCGCCGACGTCGACTCCGTGCCGATCGCGCTCAACTGCACCGACACCGACGAGATCGTCGAGACGGTCGTGCGCATGTCGCCGTCCTTCGGCGGCGTCAACCTGGAGGACATCTCCGCGCCGCGCTGCTTCGAGATCGAGGCCAAGCTGCGCGAGCGCCTGGACATCCCGGTCTTCCACGACGACCAGCACGGCACGGCGATCGTGACCGTCGCGGCGATGCGCAACGCCGCCCGCCTGACCGGCCGCACCCTGGCCGACCTGCGCGTGGTCGTGTCCGGTGCGGGGGCCGCCGGTGTCGCCGTCACCAAGATGCTCGTCGACGGCGGGATCGGCGACATCGCCGTGGCCGACTCCAAGGGCATCATCCACCGGGACCGCGACGGACTGACCCCCGTCAAGCGGGAACTGGCCGAGATCAGCAACCGGGCGGGGCTCCAGGGCTCCATCGAGAGCGCGCTCGAGGGCGCCGACGTGTTCGTGGGCCTGTCCGCGGGCGAGGTTCCCGAGGCGGTCGTGGCCACCATGGCGGAGAACGCCATCGTCTTCGCCATGGCCAACCCCAACCCGGAGGTGCACCCCGACGTCGCCCGCAGGTACGCGAGCGTCGTCGCCACCGGGCGCAGCGACTTCCCGAACCAGATCAACAACGTGTTGGCCTTCCCCGGGGTGTTCCGAGGCGCCTTCGACGCGGGCGCCACCGACATCACGGAGAACATGAAGCTGGCCGCCGCCACGGCGCTGGCCGAGCTGGTCGGTGACGACCTGAGCGCCGACTACGTGATCCCCAGCCCCTTCGACGAGCGGGTCGCCCCCGCGGTCGCGGCCGCCGTCGCGGCCCAGGCCCGCGAGGACGGCGTCGCCCGCCGCTAGGCATGCGTTCGAGGGCCCGGGGACCAGTACGGTCCCCGGGCCCCCGCCGTTCACATGAGTTCCCGAAGTTCCTCGACGGTCATGTCGCAATCCTGAGGATTCCCCTGAGGGTCCCCTTGGCGAGGTCGCGACCGCGATGCACGGGGACGGTGGTTCCGCGGCCGTCAGGGTGCCGGAGCACATGGTGGCTGCCGCGGACCCGTACTCGTCGAAACCCCCGCGCGTTCGAGGATCTTGACGAGCTGTTCTCCGGGAAGGGCCGGTACTGGGGGCCTCAGGCCACGCTCACGGTCAGTTCGAGTTCCTGGGGCGGGCCGAACTCCTCGATCAGGAGCGTGAGCGCCTCTCTGAGGTCGGCGATGGCCGTTTCGGGATCGTCGCCCTCACCGTGAGCACCCACTCCGGGACGGAGTTGGGAGTGAGCGCACCAGATCCCGTCCTCGTCCTGTTCGATGGTGTACGGGACGTGCACGGTTCGGGACATGCGGACCCCCTCTCAACGATGTACACAATTTAGCGCAGTTGTGTATTGCTCTCCCGGGAATGCCCCTCGCCGACCTGGGCCCGTCACGCTGGACCTCTGTCCCGCCCACACTGGCCGGGCCCGCGCTGCTGGTCGCCCTGGCCCTCGTCTGAGCCGGTGGCTCACGCGGGCCCCGGATCACAGCAGCTCGGCGGGGGAGCCGACCTCCTGGGTGAGCCGGGCGAAGGCCGTGCGCAGGTCGGCCAGGGCGGCGTCCGGGGTGTTTCCCTCGCCCTGGGCGCAGACCCCCGCGCGGAGCACGGCGCGGGCGCACCAGACCCCGTCCCCGTCCTGCTCGATCGTGTAGGGAACCAACACGGGGTTCCTCCTCCTCAGGCCGCGCGAAGGGGCCCGGAGGACCACGCCCCCGCGCGGTCCTCCGGGCCCCGTACCGGGGTCAGTCCTTCTTCTGGTCGTCCTCGCCGGTGGCGGTGGACCAGGGGTCCCCGCCGGACGGCGGCATCGGTCGGGCCTGTGGTTCCGGCCCGGGTTCGGGCGCGGTCTCCGGCTCGGGCCCGGTCCGGTCAGCGGCCCTGGGCCCGTCGGAGGACGCGGGGCCCTCCTCGCGGTCGGGCGGCCCCCACCGGCCCATGTCCCGGCGGATCACCTCGACGGTCTCGTCGAGGATGCGGCGCAGGTCGTTGCCGGCGGACTCGCCCACCTGCCCGGCTCCGCGCACCATGTCGCGGACCTTCACCGAGAAGTCGCGCAG
The DNA here is from genome assembly GCF_042869555.1 of Nocardiopsis sp. NPDC006938. Taxonomy (NCBI): domain Bacteria; kingdom Bacillati; phylum Actinomycetota; class Actinomycetes; order Streptosporangiales; family Nocardiopsidaceae; genus Nocardiopsis; species Nocardiopsis sp. NPDC006938. The sequence goes on from NZ_JBIAGA010000002.1 coordinate 342,084, forward strand.
GGCGTGCTCGAACTCGGAGCGGTCCCCGCGGGCGGTCCCCGTGTCGTCGCCGGGCCCGGCGGTGCCGGAGCTCCCGGAGTCCCCGGGGGCGTCGTCGGAGCGCTCGGAGTCGCCGCGTCCGCCCCAGGAGGCGCCGAAGGCCCCGAACCCCTGGGCGAACCGCTCCCACTCACGGGCCCAGACCCCGTCGTCGTCACGGCGGTCGCGGTCCCGGTCCCGTGCGGAGTCCCGGTCCCGTTCCCGGTCGGACCCCTCGCGGGAGGCGAACTTGAGTTCGTCGCGCAGCGAACTGATGGTCTCCCGCACGTCCTGCTTCACCGCGCGCGCGATGTCGCGGACCGAGTCGGTGATCTCCCGTTCCAGGTCGTCCAGGTCGCTCTCGCGGGCCCGCAGCTCCTCACGGCCCTTGTCGGTGAGGCTGTAGACCTTCCGACCGCCCTTCTCGGTGTGCGTCACCAGCCCCTCCTCCTCCAGCCGCGCGAGCCGCGGGTAGATGGTGCCGGGCGAGGGCGAGTACACGCCGAGGAAGCGGTCGCGCAGCAGGCTGATGATCTCGTAACCGTGGCGGGGGCTCTCGTCCAGCAGCTTGAGCAGGTACAGACGGAGTCTGCCGTGGCCGAAGATGGTGGTCATTCAGGCCCCCTCGGGGATCGCGGCCGGGGCCTCGGGCGCGCGCCGCAGCAGCGCGGTCCGGCCGGAGACGGTGTGGACGGTGATGGAGGCGGGGTCCACGCCCACGCCGATCTTCCCGGTGAGCGCGGTGCGTGCGGGTGCGCTGCGCCTGTCCAGGCCGAAGTCGGAGTCGACCTTGCCGGTGACGGTGCGCAGCTCCACGTCGGCCGAACTCTCCGAGGGAACCCGCAGTGCCACCTCGCCGGAGACCGTGGTCACCCGGACCCGGGCCGAGGCCGCCAGGTCGGTGTCGACGAGCACGTGCCCGGAGGCGGTCTTGGCGCGCAGTTCGGCCAGGCTTCCGCCGGCCACCGCGAGCTGCCCGCTGGCGCTGTGGAAGGAGAGGGTGCCGCCCGGGGTGCGCACGGAGGCGTTCGCGGAGGCGGTGTTCACCTCGGTCTCGCCGGAGACGCCGTCCAGGGTGACCTCGCCGGTGGCGGTGCGCACGCGGGTGCGCGAGGTCAGCCCGGCCACCACCACCGGAGCGCCGGCCGTGGTCACCTCGACGGGGCAGGCGCGGGGGACCCGGAGGTCGACCGTGGCCCGCCGCGAGGCGATGTTGCGGTAGCTGCCGAGCTGGATCGGCTTGAGCCGGTCCAGCAGGCCCTGGCCGGTGAGGTCCTCGTAGTGGATGGTGAGGATGCCCGCCTCCTGGGTGACCTCCAGGGGCTCGCCCTCGATCTCGGAGATCTCGAAGGTGACCGGGTCGTCCGTGGGGATGATGTTGACCTGCCCGCTGACGATGCGCACCTTGAGGGCGACGATGCCGTCCAGGGTGTGGCTCGTCGGGCTGTCGATGGACCAGCGTGCCATCGTGAATCCCTTCCGCTCGATCTCGATGACTTCACGATATGTCGCGTGTCTGCCGAACTCAAGATATGTCGCGGATCTCAGGGTCGGTTCAGGGGAGGTTCGGGGTCCGTACCCGGGCCGGGGCCCGGATACGGCGACGGCCGAGGGCCCGGGTCGGTGAAGACCCGGGCCCTCGGCCGGATGGTGCCGCTCCGCGCGGCCCCCGTCTGTGAACTACTCCTCGTCCTCGTCGTCCAACCGGGCCAGCCAGGTGGCCAGTCGTTCGACCGGGGTCTCGAACTCGGGGTTGAGGTCGGTGAACACCCGCAGCTGCTCGGAGAGCCAGGCGAAGCTGACCTCCTCCTCGCCGCGGCGGCTCTCCAGTTCCTCGATCCCGCGATCGGTGTAGTACATGGGGACCGTCCTACTCGGCGGGCGGGAACACCGTGTCCACCAGGGCACGCTGCTCGGCCTCGTGCCGCTTGGCCGAACCGGCCGCGGGCGAGGAGGAGGCCGGACGCGAGATCCGGGTGAACGGGCGGTCGAGCTGCTCGGAGAAGACCAGAGCGACGAAGGGCCACGGGCCCATGTTCGCGGGCTCCTCCTGGACCCACAGGACCTCGCCCGCGTTCGGGTAGGCCTTGAGCTGCTCGCGGATCTCCTCGATCGGCAGCGGGTAGAGCCGCTCCGCCCGGATGATGGCGGTGTGCTTGTCACCGCTCTTGCGGCGGGCCGCGTCCAGGTCGTAGTAGATCTTGCCCGAGCAGATGACCACGCGACGGACCTTGTCCGCCGAGATCGAGTCGTCCCCGATCAGCGGCTGGAAGTGGCCCGAGGTGAAGTCGTCGGCGGCCGAGGTGGCGGCCTTCAGACGCAGCATCGACTTGGGCGTGAACACCACCAGAGGACGCTCGATCGGCGACTTCGCCTGCCAGCGCAGCAGGTGGAAGTAGCTCGCCGGGGTGCTCGGCATCGCGACGGTCATGTTCTCCTGCGCGCACTGCTGGAGGAACCGCTCGATGCGGGCCGAGGAGTGGTCCGGGCCCTGGCCCTCGTAGCCGTGCGGCAGCAGCATGGTGACGCTGGAGCGCTGCCCCCACTTCTGCTCACCCGAGCTGATGTACTCGTCGATGACGGTCTGCGCGCCGTTGACGAAGTCACCGAACTGCGCCTCCCACATGACGAGGGAGTCCGGGCGGGTCAGCGAGTAGCCGTACTCGAAGCCCAGCGCCGCGTACTCGCTCAGCAGCGAGTCGTGGACGTGGAACTTCGTGGTGCCGTTGTCGAACTGCTTCAGCGGCGTGTAGGACTCGCCGGTGTCGCGGTCCATGATCGAGGCGTGGCGCTGACCGAAGGTGCCGCGACGGCTGTCCTGGCCGATCAGGCGGACCGGGTGGTCGTCCAGCAGCAGCGAGCCGAAGGCCAGCAGCTCGCCGGTGGCCCAGTCGATCGCGTCGGTCTCGACCATCGTGGCGCGGCGGGTCAGCTGGGGCGCCAGACGCGGGTGCGGCGTGAAGCCCTCGGGCATCGTCACCTGGGTGTCGATGATCCGCTTGACCGTCTCGGTGCTGATGGCCGTCTCGACCTTGGAGTGGTCCAGGCGCGCCTCGGTGAACACCTCGGGCTTGACCACGGCGCCCGGCTCGATCGGCTTCTTCTCGACCTCGCGGGTCTCGGTGAAGGCCCGCTCCAGCTCGGACTGGTAGTCGCGCAGGGCCTGCTCGGCCTCCTCCACCGTGATGTCGCCGCGCCCGACCAGGGACTCGGTGAACAGCTTGCGGGTGGAGCGCTTGGCGTCGATGACGTCGTACATCAGCGGCTGCGTGAACGCGGGGTTGTCGTTCTCGTTGTGACCGCGGCGCCGGTAGCAGACGAGGTCGATGACGACGTCCTTGTTGAACGCCTGACGGTAGGCGAAGGCCAGGTGCGCGACCCGGACCACGGCCTCGGGGTCGTCCCCGTTGACGTGGAAGATCGGAGCCTGGACCATCCGCGCGACGTCGGTGGCGTACACGCTGGAGCGGCTGTCGGTCGGCGAGGTGGTGAAGCCGACCTGGTTGTTCACGATGACGTGGACCGTGCCGCCGGTGCGGTAGCCCCGCAGCTGGGACAGGTTCAGCGTCTCCGCGACCACGCCCTGACCGGCGAAGGCCGCGTCACCGTGGATGAGGATGGGCAGCACGGTGAAACCGTGCGGGCCCTTGTCCAGCACGTCCTGCTTGGCGCGGACGATGCCCTCGGCGACCGGGTTGACCGTCTCCAGGTGGGACGGGTTCGCGGCCAGGGAGATCTGGATGGCGTCGCCGTCGCGGGTCTGGAAGGTGCCCTCGGTGCCCAGGTGGTACTTGACGTCACCGGAGCCGTGCGCGCTGCGCGGGTCGAGGTTGCCCTCGAACTCACCGAAGATCTGCCCGTAGGACTTACCGCAGATGTTGGCGAGGACGTTCAGGCGGCCGCGGTGGGCCATGCCGATGACGGCCTCGTCCAGCTCGGCCTTGGCGGCCTTGGAGATCACGCCGTCCAGCAGCGGGATCAGCGACTCGCCGCCCTCGAGGGAGAAGCGCTTCTGACCGACGTACTTGGTCTGGAGGAAGGTCTCGAAGGCCTCCGCGCTGTTGAGCCGGTGCAGGATGTGCAGCTGCTCGTCACGGTCGAGCTTCTCGTGCTCGCGCTCGACGTGCGACTGAATCCACTCCCGCTCCTCCGGGCTCTGGATGTGCATGTACTCGATACCCACCGTGCGGCAGTAGGTGTCGCGCAGCACGCCCAGCACGTCGCGCAGCTTCATGACCTGCTTGCCGCCGAAGCCCCCGGTGGGGAACTCGCGGTCCAGGTCCCAGAGGGTCAGGCCGTGCTCCAGCACGTCCAGGTCCGGGTGCTTGCGCTGCTCGTGGTCGAGCGGGTTGGTGTCGGCCATGAGGTGGCCGCGCACGCGGTAGGCGTGGATCAGCTCCTGGACCCGGGTGGTCTTGTCGAGCTGGGTCGCCTTGTTGACGTGGATGTCCTGGACCCAGCGCACCGGCTCGTACGGGATGCGCAGCGAGTTGAAGATCTCGTCGTAGAAACCGTCGTCGCCCAGCAGCAGCTGGTGGATGCGCCGCAGGAACTCGCCCGACTGGGCGCCCTGGATGATCCGGTGGTCATACGTCGAGGTGAGCGTCATGACCTTGCTGATGCCGAGCTCGCTCAGGGTGTCCTGCGACGCCCCCTGGAACTCGGCCGGGTACTCCATGGCCCCGACGCCGAGGATGGTGCCCTGGCCGGGCATCAGGCGCGGCACGGAGTGCACGGTGCCGATGCCGCCCGGGTTGGTCAGGCTGATCGTGGTGCCCTGGAAGTCCGGCACGCCCAGCTTGTTGTTGCGGGCCTTGCGGACCAGGTCCTCGTAGCCGCTCCAGAACTCGTTGAAGTCCATCTCGTCGGACTTCTTGATGGAGGGCACGACCAGCTGCCGGGTACCGTCCGGCTTCTGGAGGTCGATCGCCAGGCCGAAGTTCACGTGTTCGGGCTTGGCGACGCCGGGCTTGCCGTCGATCTCCGTGTAGGAGTGGTTCATCGCCGGCATGGCCTTGAGGGCCTTGACCATGGCGTAGCCGATGAGGTGGGTGAAGGAGACCTTCCCACCACGGCCGCGCCGGAGATGGTTGTTGATGACGATGCGGTTGTCGAACAGCAGCTTGACCGGCACCGCGCGCACGCTCGTCGCGGTGGGCAGGGTCAGGCTCGACTCCATGTTGGTCGCGGTGCGGGCGGGTGCTCCACGCAGCCGCTCCTCGTTGACCCGGAGTGCATCGTCGGTGTTCTTGGGTGCCGGGGCCGCGGCGGCCTTCTTCTTCGGCGCGGGTGCGGCGGGGGTCTTCTCGGGCTGCGCCTTTGCGGTCGCAGTGCCCCCACCCTTCCCGTTGGCCGAGTCCGCGGGCTTGTAGTCCGCGAAGAAGTTCCACCAAGCCTTGTCAACCGAATTCGGGTCGGTGAGGTACTTCTGGTAAAGCTCCTCGACCAGCCACTCGTTCGGGCCGAAATCTGTCAGGGGTTGAGACGCCTCAGACGACACGGCGGAGATCGCCCACTTCCGCAGCTCGCTTGTGAATGTTTAGGAAAGACGGGTGGCTGCTGGCAAGGCGGGCTCGAAGAAGCACGGAGTCGCTCCCCTTCGCAGGGGAGAATCTGACCTGGCCAGCACTCGTCGGATACAAGGCTACTTGTACCGGCCTCCCTGACGGGAACATCGGTGTAGTTGAAACTGGGAGATACCTAACAATCTTTCACACGAACCTTGTCGCTACGCGCTGGTCACTTTGCGCTGCGTGGTCAACATGGTGCGTTTGTTCGTGTTTGACGGGGTTTTCGGTGCGCGTTCCTGTGACCGCGACCGGTCGGGGTCGATGTGGCGCGCGCCACGTTCGCCCTCCGGCGCAGTGAGCAGCGCCACCGGAGAGCAACCGACGGCGACCGGCCGGTTCCGAGCCGTGAAACGCCGGTCGTCGTCGGGGGGCGGGCACGGATCTGCGCGCTCTTCTCCGTTCCGCCCCACGGCGACGGCGTCGATGCCTACGATCACCCCTACGAACGCGACAAGTCGGGTGGGGAGGACCATGAAGGGACTCGGAGAACTGGAGGCGGCCATCATGGGGGCGCTGTGGAGCGCGCGGGGCCCGCTCTCGGTCCGCGAGGTCCGGGACCACATGGTCTACGACCGCGAGGTCGCCTACACGACGGTCATGACCGTGGCCAACATCCTCTTCCACAAGGGGCTGGTGGACCGGGAGAAGGACGGGCGGGCCTGGGCCTACTGGGCCCGGGAGAGCCACGCCGAGTACACGGCCCGCGTCATGGGCGAGGTCCTGGAGACCGGCCCCGACCCCGGGGCGACCCTGCTGCGGTTCGTGGAGCGCTTCAGCGACGAGGACATGGCGCGGCTGCACCACGTCTTCCGCCAGGTGCGCGACCGGCGCGGCGGAGGCCGCACCCGCACCTCACCGACGCCGTAGCGCGCGCACGCTGGGGGCGGCCACCGCGGCGAGCGTGGCGGCCAGCGTCAGCCCCGCGACGATCAGCAGGGACCGCTGCACCCCGATCGCCTCGGCCACCGGGCCGATCGCGATCTGTCCCACCGGCATCGCCACGAACGACCCCAGGGCGTCGTAGGAGTACACCCGGGAGAGCCGCTCGGCCGGGACGTTCTCCTGCAACGACACCTCCCACGCCACGGTGAACTGCTCCACGGCCACCCCGCCCGCGAACATCGCGGCGAACAGCAGCGGCACCAGGGGGTCGGGCCCGGCCATCACGAAGAACGGCAGGGTCTGGAGCGTGACCAGGGCCGTTCCGTAGAACAGCGCCCGGTGCGGCTGCCAGCGCGCCGCCAGGACCCCGCCCACCACCAGCCCCACGCTGTTGGCGGCCATGAGCAGGCCCCACGTGGTGCGGCCGAACGTGTCGTCGGCGATTCCCGGGCCCAGCACCGACGTGACCGCCGACCACCCGGCGTTGACCACCATGAACTGCAACACGATGATCCACACCCACGGGCGGGCCACGAACTCGCTCCACCCGTCCGTGAGGTCGCGCAGCACCCCCCGGCTCCGCGCCGCCGTGGACGGCACCCGCAGGAAGAGGAAGACCGCCCCGGCGACCGCGAACAGCAGTGCGTCCACGGCGATCGCCCAGCCCGGACCGGCCAGGCCGACCACGACCCCGCCCAACGACATCCCGGCGAACATGCCCAGCTGTTTGGCGATCCCCGCCAGCGCGTTGGCCTGGCGCAGTAGCGCGGCGGGCACGGTCTGCGGGGTCAGCGCGGCGATCGCGGGCAGGTTGGCGGCGGCCGCCGCCCCGTTGAGCACGCTCAGCGCCACCATCAGCCCGAGGCTGGCCTGCCCGGTGAGCAGGGCCAGCGCCAACAGGGCCTGGGACACCGCGGCCAGCACGCAGGCGCCCCGGATCACCAGGGCGCGCGGCAACCGGTCGGCGAGCACGCCGCCGAACAGCAGGAGGGCCACGTTGGCGATCGACCGTGCCCCCACCACCAGGCCCACCTGGGCCAGGGAACCGGTCACGTCCAGGACGGCGAAGGCGAGGGCCACGTGGGCCATGCCGTTGCCGAAGAGCATCAACACCCGGCCGGTGACCAGGGTGCGGAAGGGAGCGTGGGCCAGGGGTGCCGTGATCCCGGGTCCGGGGCCGCTCGTGCCTGTCATCCGTTCCGCCCTCCACCGTGCCGACCCACCGGGGAACCCTCTCCGAGGCGGCGACGGGTGTCAACCGATTTTGACGGGACCGGCGCTCAGCGGCCGAGCACCCAGCTACGGCCCTCCGCGGCCAGTTTCTCCACCAGCGCGGCGCTGTCGTGCTCCTTGGCGAAGAGGTGCTCGGGGCGGGTGATCGGCACGATCCACAGCCACCGCACGGGGTCGCCCTGGAAGGACAGCCCGGAGGTGTCGGGCGGGACGCGCGCGGGATCGGTCACCAGCGGGCCCGGGTCCTCCAGGAGCAGGACCGCGCCCGCCCCGCCCCGCATGGAGCGGTCCTCGGGGTTGTCGAGCCACTTGACGGTGTGCCCGGTCCCGAACCAGGTGACCGCCCGCCAGGGGAACGCGCCGATCCACCGGAAGATCCGCGCGGCGTGGTGAGCGGGCAACGTGGTGGCCAGGGCCAGCTCCACCCGCGCGTGGTGCGAGGTGTCCGCCATGTAGCGGTCCAGGGTGGGCATCCGCTGCCCGCACATGCCCACGGTGGACAGCACCGTGAAGGGCCGCTCCGCCGAGGGCGGGCGCTCCGAGACCCGCAGCAGCGGCGGGTGCCCGTCGGAGACGTCCCAGTAGTGGCCGGGCTCGCCTACACGGCGGTTCAGGTGGCTGAGGACGGTCCGCTGCACGCTGCGCCAGGCCCCGGAGGCCCGCCGCCAGTCCCAGTAGGCCTCGGCGTGTACCACGCGCGGCCACAGCTGGTCGCGGACCGCGTCCAGCTCCCAGGCGTAGGCGCTGCGCCCGATGGCCTCGCGCGCGTAGCCGGGCAGGCCGCTGTCGGCCTCGGCCCAGCCCGGGATCACCGCGAGCAGGCCCTCCTCGTCCATGAGGGCCACCCCGTCGCCCTCCTCGAACCACACCGCGCGCAGGGCGCCGGGGTCGAAGCGGGGGCGGCCCTGCGGGTGCTTGGTGTGGGCCTCCGGCATCAGCGGGGCCCGGCCCCGGTGGAGGCCCGCCGAGCCGCTGGCGCGCGGGGCGGCCTCGTGGTTGGCCAACCACACCGGCACCCGCACCCGCTCCCGGGCGTCGAGCAGGTACGCGGCCGTGGTGTGGGAGTCGCACTCGATGACGACGCGACGGCTCTGGTAGGGACTGACCTCGTCCAGCAGGACGTCGATCTCGGTCACCGGCCCTCCCACGTGCCGACGTGCTGTCGTGTCGCTCGTGCCCGTCGGCCCGGGGCGGACCCGCCCGGCCCGTCCACGAGCTCAGTAGAATCGACGGTAGTGCCCTGATGGTCGGAGCAGCACCGCAGTCGCGTATAGGTCGTATAACGACCCGTGCCGTCACATCCCTCCCCGCACCGGGCGCAGACCACCGACTCCACTCCTTACGGATTCTTATGCCCGCCGAGCTCACTTTCGTCGCACCCCGCCGCGCCAAGCCGCCCCGGCACCTGGCCGACCTCAGCCCCGAAGAGCGGTTGGAGGTGGTCAGGGAGCTGGGCGAGAAGCCCTTCCGGGCCAAGCAGATCGCCAAGCACTACTACGGCGGGCTGGAGTCGGACACCTCGAAGATGACCGACCTCCCCGAGGCTTCCCGGGAACGGCTCGGAGAGGCGCTGCTCCCCACCCTGCTCACACCGGTGCGCCACATCACCTGTGACGACGGGATGACCCGCAAGACCCTGTGGAAGGCCTTCGACGGGGTGATGTTCGAGTCGGTGCTCATGCGGTACCCGGACCGCGTCACGCTGTGCATCTCCTCCCAGGCCGGGTGCGGCATGAACTGCCCGTTCTGCGCCACCGGCCAGGCGGGTCTCACCCGCAACCTCTCCACCGGCGAGATCGTCGACCAGGTCGTGGCCAGCGCCCGCGACCTGGCGCGCGGCGAGGTCGCGGGGGGCCCGGGGCGGATCAGCAACATCGTGTTCATGGGCATGGGCGAGCCCATGGCCAACTACAAGCGGGTCCTCCAGACCGTCCGCCAGATCACCGATCCGGTCCCCAATGGGCTGGGCATCTCCCAGCGCGGCGTGACCGTCTCCACGGTGGGTCTGGTCCCCGCGATCAACAAGCTCATCGACGAGAGGATGCAGGTCCGCCTGGCGATCTCCCTGCACGCCCCCGACGACGAGCTCCGTGACGAACTGGTGCCGATCAACACCCGGTGGAAGGTCGACGAGGTCCTGGACGCCGCCTGGCGCTACGCGGGGACCACCGGCCGCCGCGTGTCCATCGAGTACGCGCTGATCAAGGACATCAACGACCAGGCCTGGCGGGCCGACCTCCTCGGCAAGCTCCTCAAGGGCCACCTGGTGCACGTCAACCTGATCCCGCTCAACCCCACCCCGGGGTCGAAGTGGACCGCCTCGCGCCCCGAGGACGAGCGCGAGTTCGTCCGGCGCCTCCAGTCGCACGGCGTCTCGGTGACCGTCCGCGACACCCGGGGCCAGGAGATCGACGGCGCCTGCGGGCAGCTCGCCGCCGCCGAGAAGTAGCCCCGACGTGGTCGAGACCGCCCTGGCCTTCGCGGTGGCCACCGCGGCCGGGCTGGTCCCGCTCATCAACATCGAGCTGTACCTGCTGGGCGCCGTCGCCCTCCTGGACGACGGCGCCCTGGTGGCCATGGCCTTCGCCGCCGCCGTGGGCCAGACTCTGGGGAAGGTCCCGTACTACTACGTCGGCCGCGGGACCCTGTCCACACCGTGGCTGAGGCGACGGGCCGCCACCCCCGGAAAGTGGGCGGAGCGGATGGAGCGCTGGCGGGCCAGGGCGGAGACGCGCCCGGCCTGGGGCGCGGGACTGCTCGCCCTGAGCTCCTTCGCGAGCGTGCCCCCGTTCATGGTGGTCTCCGTGCTGGCCGGGGTGGTGCGCATGCACTTCGGACTGTTCTGCGCGGTCACCTTCGCCACCCGTTTCGCGCGCTTCCTCCTCCTGGTCCTGGCCCCGGCCTGGGCGATGTCGTTCCTGCCCTGAACCGGGCGGCCCTCAGCGTTCGGCCGGCGGTCCGTCATCACCGCCCACCAGCCGCCCCACCACCGGCCGCAGGTCGCGCAGGTGCGTCGTCGCGTCGAACCCGGTCTCCGTGGCCGCGCGGAGGAAGAGCGCGCCGATCAGGGTCTGAATCCAGGCGGCGGTGGCCCGCGCGCCCAGCACGGGTCGGCCGCGGCCCTCGCGGGCGACCCGGTCCAGCAGGTGGGTCAGGGCCTCCGACTCGGAGGCGCTGCCCGCCTCCAGCGCACGGGCCAGCTCGGGGTCGTGCTGGGCCTGGCGCAGCCCCTCCATCACCAGACCCGCCGACACCGGGCTCGCCACCGGAGCGGCCAGACGTTCCACCAGGTCCAGCAGGGAGGCCCGGGGGTCGGCGCCCTCGCGCGCCGCGGCCAGGTGCGCGGCGCCGTCGCCGTCGTCGTCGGTGAGCAGGGCCACCAGGATCGCGCGCTTGCTGGGGAAGTAGTGGAACAGTGTGCCGGAGCTGACCCCCGCGGCCTCGCGAATCCGCGCGGTGGAGGTGCCCTCCAGTCCGTGCGCGGCGAACAGCGGCGCCGCCGCCGTCATGATGTGTCGGCGTCGGGCCTGGTGCCGGGCGGGATCGACCTTGCGCATGGCCCTACCCTCGCACGACCTCGCGACCGTCCCGGTAGACCCCGACCACGTCGCGGACGCGGGTGATGTCGGTCAGCGGGTCCGCCCCGAGGACGAGCAGGTCGGCGGCGCGGCCCACCTCGATCGCTCCGATCCGGTCGGTGCCGAGCACCCGGGCGGCCCCGCTGGTCGCGGCCCGAAGCGCCCCGTCCGCGCCCAGGCCGCTCTCCGCCAGCAGTTCCAACTCCCGGTGCAGGCCGTCGCCGAAACGGACGCCGGGTACGGCGGCGTCGCTCCCGGCCACGATCCGGCCTCCGGCGGAGTGCAGCTCCGCCAGCCTCTCCCGGATCAGCCGGTGCTGCTCCGGGGACGCGGCCACCTCGGTGACGGCCAGGGTCGGGGTGACCGGGATGTCACGCTCGACCAGCGCGGTCAGCAGTTCCTCGGGCCAGCCGTCGAGGACGCCCCGGGCCTCCAGGTGTTCGAGCCCGTCGACTCCGGCGGCCAGGGCCTCGGCCAGGTCCGCCTCCGAACCCCAGTGGGCGGTCACGGTGAGTCCGTGCCCGTGCGCCTCGGCCACGACGGCCGTGAGGACCTCGGCGGGGATCGGGTCGAGTTCCAGGTGCCCGGCGTCACCGCGTTCCTGCACGACCTTGACCAGGTCCACCGGTTCGTCGCCGGTCGCGAGACGGCGTACGGCGGCGCGGGCCTCCTCGGGGGTGGACGGTAGTTCGACGGTGCCGGACCCGGCCTCCACGCCGAAGGTGACCACGGGGTGTCCTCCGGGGGTGGTGAACAGCGGCCCCGCAGTGTAGAGCCGTGGCCCCTCCAGTTCACCGTCGCGGAGCATCCGGCGCATCTGCGTGATCCAGGCGTGGTCGGACCCCAGGTCGCGCACGGTCGTCACGCCGTGTTCCAGCAGCGCCCGCCGGGCCGAGGGCGCGTAGCGGGCCATCTGGTAGACCACGCGCGGCATGTCGGTCAGGCCCGGTTCGTCCTCGGGTTCCTGTTGCGGGAACCCCAGGTGCACGTGGAGGTCGATCAGACCGGGCATGAGCGTGTGCCCGGACAGGTCCACGGTGCGGGCGTCCGAGGGGAGGGGGTCGCCGCCGTCCGTGATCCCGGTGATGACCCCGTCGGTGACCAGGACCGTCGTGTCCTGGCGGGGTTCCAGATCCTCGCCGACCAGCACGGTGGCCCCGGTCAGCGCGAGGACGCCCCGCTGCGGTTCCTCGCGCGGGCGGTACAGGGTGCCGAGGTAGTGGCCCACGGCCCCGGCCCCGCCGAGGAGGCCGACACCGCCCACCACCGTGAGCCCGCGCAGGAAGCGTCGCCGGGTCCCCTTCCGCCCGGAGTTCCCCGAACCCCGCTTCGTCGTGCCGTTCGCCTCGTCCATGCGCCGTCCCGGGGGGTTCGTTCATTAATAGACCGACTGGTCTGTCGATGTTAACGACCCGGAGCGCGTATCGGGGCGATTCCACCGGAACCCCGGCGACCCGGGCCGCGTCTCCTTCTGTGTACTGCCATCCAGAACCAAGGAGATCGCGATGCTCAACGTCGGACGCGGAAGTGTCGTCGCCGGGACGGCCCTGGGGGCTCTGGTCCTGGTCAGCGGCTGCTCCCTTCTCGGGGGCTCCGTGTCCGCGGACGAGGCCGCCCGGGTGTCGAGCGAGATGCTCGCCGAGCAGGTCGGTCAGGAGCCCGATGACTTCACCTGCGAGGACGACCTCCCCGCGGAGGAGGGCGCCGAGATTCGCTGTGAGCTCAGCGCCGGAGGTGAGACGCTCGGCGTGACCCTCACCGTGACCTCGGTCGACGGCGGGAACGTGGAGTGGGAGATCCAGGTCGACGAGTAGCCCCCGCCGGTACCGGGGGGCGGAGGACGCCCGGGGCGTGGAGGCGTCCCGGGCGGCCGCGTGCGTTCTCCCGCCGACGGTGTCGGCGGTGTACGCACGGGGGCCGCGTCGCGTGCGGGCGTACACTCGGGGCACGTTCGGGGCCGTCCCGCGGTCCGATCCCAGGTCACGAGGGGGAAGTTCGATGGTGCAGGTCGCGGTCGCCCAGTTCGCGCCGGGGCAGGACAAGGCCGAGAACCAGCGTGCGGTCGCGGAGCTCACCGCGCGGGCGGCCGCCCGGGGCGCGCGGGTGGTGCTGTTCCCCGAGTACGCGATGTTCACCGCTCCGCGCACGGACCACCGCTTCGTCGAGGCCGCCGAGCCACTGGACGGACCCTTCCTGGCCGACGCGGCGGACACGGCCCGCCGCGAGGGCGTCCACCTGGTGCTCGGGGTGAACGAGTCCGGCGGGGAGGGGGCCACGCACTTCACGAACACGCTGGTCGCGCTCTCCCCGGAGGGGAAGCGGGTCGCGCTCTACCGCAAGGTCCACCTCTACGACGCGTTCGGGGCGAGGGAGTCGGAGGTGGTCGCCCCCGGGCCGATCGACGCCCCGGAGACCTTCACCGTCGACGACGTGGTCTTCGGCCTCCAGACCTGTTACGACCTGCGATTTCCCGAGGTGACGCGGCGGATCGCCGACGCGGGGGCGCACGTGGTGCTGCTCGCCGCCCAGTGGGTTCCGGGTCCGCTGAAGGAGGACCACTGGCGCACGCTCGCCCGGGCCCGCGCGATCGAGAACACCGTCTACGTGGCCGCGTCGGGGCAGGCGGCGCCCACCGGCGCGGGCAACGGCATGGTGGTCGACCCGATGGGGACCGCGCTGGCCTCCCTGGGGGAGCAGACCTTCGAGGTGGCGACCGCGGAGGTTTCGGCCGCGCGGGTGGAAGCGGTTCGTGTCACCAACCCGGCACTGTCCCTGCGCCGTTTCTCGGTGGTTCCGCGCGTTCGGGACTGAGTCCCGGTCCGGTACGGGCCCGGAGATGTCTGACTCGTCCCCATTAGGCACCTCTGAGAACTGGGGTCTTCCCAGGGTTCGTCACTTAGGGTTATGCTTTCCATGCGCGGAGTGATTTAGATCGGTCCAGACCCTTCCAGGCGCCAAGAGCTTCTGATTCAATTAAGAGCCGGTAACTATCGGCCCGCCAGACTGTCCTAAACCACGGGGGGAGCAGGGACATTGCGCGGAACGAGCACGATGTGCGAACGGGACACGAGGCCTGACGGCGCGACCGAGGTCCACGTCTACGACCCGGGCTGGCTCAGCGGGGCGCAGTGCATGGGGGATGCCTGCGTCGTCTGCCACGCCAAGTGGCCGCGGCCCCGCCGGGTCCTGGGTGAACTGCCCGACGGCAGCCACGTGTACGGATGCGACGAGTGCGCGGGGATCATCGGCCACCAGCCGGTCGCCGCGGGCGGTTCGCTGATCGCGGTGCGCTAGGGCGTGTTCCGTTGATGCTTTCGGTTGGTTCGGCGCTTGCGCCGATCGACGCGAGCGGCCTCCAGGCAATCTCTCGCAAGACGAGGAGCGAAGCTGCCCCTACTGTGCTCTGCTCCGCAAGCTCCGCAGTGTCGCACAGCGGGGGCCCGCCCGGGTTTGGCTGTCCGAGCGAAGTCGGCGCAGCGAGAGGCAGCCTGGTGGTCGCGAGCCCGGAATGATCCGCGGAACACGCCCTAGGCGCACGGCGGTCGCAGACGGTCGCGCTCCGGGTCCAGGGGGAGTCGAGGACCCGGAGCGCTTCCGTAGACGCGCCCGCTTCCATGGGGAGGAGGGGAATTGAGCGCGTCTCTCCAGGATGGTCTAGGCGTGGCTCGCGCGGTCGCGGCCGCACCCCGCGAGGGGTGTCAGTGGACCACGATACTCCGTGTGGCCCGCCGTCGACCGTCAGTGAGAGACATCCGCCGGTTATTTCCCCTGGGCACCGGCTAACCGTTGGTAGGGAAGCCCAGGTCCACGCCGCCTTCGGGGCGCCGTCCCGGGTCGGTCCAGCGGGCCGTGACCGCCTTGGTCCGAGTGTAGAAGTGCACCCCCTCGGTGCCGTGCGCGTGCGAGTCACCGAACAGCGACTGCTTCCAGCCGCCGAAGGAGTAGTACGCCATCGGCACCGGGATGGGCACGTTGATCCCCACCATCCCCACCTCGACCTCGTTCTGGAACCGCCGCGCCGCCCCGCCGTCGTTGGTGAAGACGGCCGTCCCGTTCCCGTACGGGTTCTCGTTGACCAACCGGACCGCCTCGTCGTAGTCGCGCACGCGCAGCACGCTCAGCACCGGACCGAAGATCTCCTCGCGGTAGCAGGACATCGCGGGGGTGACGTGGTCCAGGACCGAGGGGCCCAGCCAGAAGCCGTCCGCCTCCCCGCCCAGGACCGGGTGCACCCTGCCGTCCACCGCCAGGGTCGCGCCCTCGCGCACGCCCGACTCCAGGAAGGACGCCACCCTGTCGCGGTGCTCACGGGTGACCAGCGGACCCATCTCGCTGCGCTCGTCGTCGCCGGGGCCGACCCGCAGCCGCGAGACGCGTTCGCGCACGCGCTCCAGCAGGTCGTCGGCGACCGACTCCACCACGGCCACCGCCGACACGGCCATGCAGCGTTCGCCCGCCGAGCCGAACCCGGCCGAGACCGCCGAGTCCGCCGCCAGGTCCAGGTCGGCGTCGGGCAGCACCACCATGTGGTTCTTCGCCCCGCCCAGCGCCTGGACGCGCTTGCCGTGCTCGGCGGCGGTGCGGTACACGTACCGCGCGATCGGGGTGGAGCCGACGAAGCTCACCGCCGCCACGTCCGGGTGCTCCAGGATCGCGTCCACCGCGGCCTTGTCCCCGTGCACGACGTTGAAGACCCCGTCGGGCAGCCCGGCCTCGGCCCACAGCTCGGCCAGGAGCACCGACGCGGACGGGTCCTTCTCGCTGGGCTTGAGCACGAACGTGTTTCCGCAGGCGATGGCCACCGGGAACATCCACATCGGCACCATGGCCGGGAAGTTGAACGGCGTGATGCCGCTGACCACGCCGAGCGGCTGGAGGATCGAGTAGGCGTCCACCCCCGTGGAGACGTTCTCGGAGTACCCGCCCTTGAGCAGGTGGGGGATGCCGCAGGCGAAGTCCACGACCTCCAGCCCCCGGGCGACCTCGCCCCGGGCGTCGGAGAGGACCTTGCCGTGCTCGGCGCTGACCGCCTCCGCGAGCCGCTCGCTGTTCGCGCTCAGTAGCTCCCGGAACCGGAACAGGACCTGGACCCGCCGCGACAGGGAGGTGTCGCGCCAGGCGGGGAAGGCCGCCCTGGCCGCGGCCACGGCGGCGCCGACCTCCTCGGGCCCGGCCAGGGCCACCGTTCCGGTGACCGCTCCGGTCGCCGGGTTGTGGATGTCGCCGGTCCGCCCGGCGGGGCCCTCGTGGGCGGCGCCGCCGATCCAGTGGGTGACGTGCTTGCTCATGCTTGCTCCTCCTGGGGCGGTCTTCAGGCCTGGGCGGCGACGGCGCGGACGGCGTCCAGCAGGAGGTCGCGGCCCTCGGCGGCCTCCTCGGTCGTCAGGGTCAGCGGCGGCGCCATCCGCAGCACGTTGCCGTGCACGCCGCCCTTGCCCACGAGCAGTCCCCGTTCGCGAGTGGCCTCCAGTACCTTCCCCGCCAGGGGCGAGGAGGGCGCGCCGGTGGCGGGGTCGGCCATCTCGATCGCGAACATCAGGCCCCTGCCGCGCACGTCCTTCACGCAGTCGAGTTCGCGCAGGGCCCGCAGGCCCTCGATCACGGTGGCTCCCTGGCGGAGGGCGTTGCCCTGGAGGTCGTGTTCCAGCACGTAGTCGAGGGTGGCCCCGGCCGCGGCCATCGACACGGGGTTGCCGCCGAAGGTGGCCACACCCAGCGCCGTCAGGCCGTCCATGAGGTCGCCGCGCGCCACCACACCGCCCACCGCGAAGCCGTTGCCGAGGCCCTTGGCGAAGGTCATGGCGTCCGGGGTGACCCCGTGGTTGCCGATCCCGAAGAAGCTGGTCCCGGTCCGGCCCCAGCCGGTCTGCACCTCGTCGGAGACGAAGAGGATGCCGTGTTCGTCGAGCACCTCCTTGTAGGCGGCGTACAGGCCGTCCGGGGGCATCGCGAACCCGCCCACGCCCTGGACGGGCTCGGCGATCAGACAGGCCACGCCGGGCGCAGCGGTGTCCAGGACCGCGCGCAGGTCGGCCACGCAGACGTCGACGTACTCCCGTTCGCTCAGGTGCCGGAACGCGGGGGCGGCGTGGTCGGTGCCGTGCAGGTAGTGCACGTTGAGGGGGGAGAGGGAGGAGTTCTTCCAGGCGCGGTTCCCGGTGACCGCGACGGTGCCGAAGGACCGCCCGTGGTAGCTGCCGCGCATCGCCAGCACCTCGTCGCTGCCGCGCGCGTGCGTGGCCAGGAGCAGGGCCGTCTCGTTGGCCTCGGTGCCGGAGTTGGTGAAGAACACCTTGGCGTCGGGGATGCCGGACAGGCGGGCGATCTTCTCGGCCAGTTCCACCTGCGAGCGGATGAGGTAGAGGGTGGAGGTGTGGACGACGCCCCTGGCCACCTGGCGTTCCACCGCCTCGCGGACCTCGGCGACGTCGTAACCGAGCATGTTGGTCACGATGCCGGTGAAGAAGTCCAGGTAGGTGCGGCCTTCGGCGTCCGTGACACGGGCGCCCTTTCCGCTCACGATCTCCAGCGGGGACTCGTAGTAGAGGGGCAACCAGGAGGGCATGACCGCGCGGTGGCGTGCAAGGAGTTCCGACATGACCCCAGTGTCCCCAGGGCCGCGGGGGTTGACCAGGACCACCATGTTGACAACATGCTGGCTGGGTTTACAGAGTGTAAAGAAGGGGGGTGGCGGCCGGACCGGGACTCACAGACCGGGCGGCTCGGCACGGTGTAAAGCAAACCGCCTTCGAACCTGACAGAGCGTCCTAGACTGTCGCCTGTGCTTCCCACCCTTGCCGAGGTCCTCCAGCTGCCCGCGCTCCAGAAGGCCCGGCCCCGAGTGGTGGCCGGCTCCGAGTACCTCGACGTCGCCGTGCGCTGGGTCCACATCGCCGAGGTCACCGACCTCGCCCACCTGTTGCGGGGCGGCGAACTGGTGCTCAGCACCGGCATCGCCATGCCCGACGACCCCCTCGCGCTGCGCCGCTACATCGAGGACATCGCCGACGCCGGAGTCAGCGGCATCGCCGTCGAACTCGGCCGCAAGTACCACGCCGAACTCCCCCCGGCCTTCCTCGAAGCCGCCCGCGACGCCCGAATCCCCGTGATCCTGCTCGACCGCGAGGCCCGCTTCGTGGAGATCACCGAGGCCGTGCACATCCGGGTGGTCAACGAGCAGCTGGAGGAACTGCGCGAGTCCGAGAAGCTGCACTCGGTCTTCACCCAGCTGTCCGTGGAGGGGGCCGACGTCGGGCAGATCCTGCACGAGGTGACCCAGCTCTCCGGCTGCCCGGTCGTGTTGGAGAACCTCGCCCACCAGGTCCTGGCCTGCGACCTCAACGGCGAGGACCCCGGAACCCTGCTCACCTCCTGGGAGAGCCGATCGCGCGCGATCCGCACCGGAACCCGGACCGTCCACGCGCCCGCCTCCGGCTGGCTCGTGACCACCGTCGGTGCCCGGGGTCAGGACTGGGGGCGGCTCATCCTGATCGTCGGCGCCGGCCCGACCGGGCGCCAGACCGTGCTCATTGAACGCGCCGCCACCACACTGGCCCTCGGCCGCCTGCTCGAACGCCACCAGGAGAGCCTGGAACGCCAGACCCACCGCACGATCATCGCGGGCATCATCGACCGCGCGTACTCCGATCCGGAGGAGGCCCTCGTCCGGGCCCGCGCCGTTGGGGTGACCCTGCACAACCGGGAGATGGTCGGCCTGGTCCTGCGGCTGCGTGAGAGCGGCACCGGCCTGGCCGCGCAGGCCCGCCTCTCCGACACCGCCGAGGGCGCCGCCCGGGCCTGTCGGGAGCTGCGCCTGCCCGCGCTGGTGGGCTCCCTCGACGACCTGCGCGTGGGTATCCTGCTGGCCCTGCCGGACCGCAGACGGCTGGACGCCACCCTGCACCTGCTCGCGGACCGGTTGCGCGGCGCCGTGGGCGACGCCGCGGTCCTCGCCGTCGGGTCGGCCGCCGACGACGTGCGTGAGGTCCGACGTTCGTTCCTCGAGGCCCGCCAGGTCGGGGACGTGGCGATCAAGCAGAGCGACCGGCGCCCCTTCTACCGGCTGCCCGACCTGCACCTGCGCGGGCTGCTGCACCTGTTCCGGGACGACGAGCGCCTCCAGACCTACGTGGAGCGCGAGCTCGGCCCGCTCCTGGACCACGACGCCCGGCACGGAGGCGACCTCGCGGACATGCTCCGGCACTACCTCGGGGCGGGGCGCAACAAGGCGCTGGCCGCGAGCCGGGCCCACCTGTCCCGGCCCGCGTTCTACGAACGGCTGCGCCGGATCTCCAACGTGCTCGACACCGACCTGGAGTCGGTCGAGACCTGCCTGTCGCTGCACGTGGCCCTGCTGTCCCTGGACTCGCTGCGGGACCAGCGCTGACGGGGGCGGGGCCGAACACCCGCAGGGAGCCCGGCCCGGGTACGGGAGTTCGGGCCGGTCACCCTCGAGCCGACGCGTGCCGGTTCCGGCGTTCTCCGGGCGGGGACGCGGACGATGCACCAGAATGGGCCCTTGACAGCGGGGGGTAGCCGGTCGACCACGAGGGGTCGGCGGTGGTCAGGGGGAGTCGTGAGGTCGTTACGGGACGATGAGCAGGTCGGTGGCCTCGGGTACTACCCGGCCACCGGACGACCGCCGGCCGACGGTGGTCGACCGGCGGCCGGAGCCGGGTCCACGCCCGTGCGCTGGGCGCTGCGGGCGGACCGGGGCGACGTCCGCTCCTACCTGGCCTACCTGAGGTCCTGCCTGCGCCGTGAGGCGGTGCTCTCCCACACGGTGCGCGCCGAACTCCTGGAGAGCGACGCCTGTGTCTGCCTGCCCGCCGGGCCCGAACTCCTGTTCAGCGGGGCCCGGGACACCCTGCCCCCGCACCCCGGGAGCGCCGGGGTGGCGCACCTGGCCGCACGCCGCGGTCAGGCACTGCGGTACGGCTACCCCCTGGTCATCCTGGGGGAGGGGGCCGAACGCGCGGCACTGCCCCTGCTCACCGTGGACCTGCGTGTCACGGGCGCGGGGGAGGCGGGGGGCGGTCGGCCGGGCGCGCAGCCGGGGCCCCGGCTGCGGGCCGTGGGCAGGCCCGACGTCAACACCGCGCTCCTGACCCGACTGGGTGTCACCGATCCGGAGGACCTCTTCGAACTGCGCGCCAGGCTGCGCTCCGACGCCCCCGACCCCGCCCACCGGCCCGCCGCCGTCGCCGACCTCGCCGCCAAGGTGCGCACCCTGCTCACCCGGCTGGAGATCGAACGGATCGACGACATCGCGCCGTTGGGCACCCGCGGCCGACCCCACCCGCTCGTCGCCGGAGCGCACAACACCGCCGTGCTCTTCCGCGCCGGCCCTTTGGGCGCGAACACCCGGGCCGACGGCACACCGTGCGGGGCGGAGGCCGTCCTGGCCGACCTCGACCCCACCGACCGCGACGGGATCGACCCGGCCGCCGTCCCCGGCACCGCGCTGGAGTCCCTGCTCGGCGGCGCGCCGCCCACCGCGCCCCGCGCCACCGGGGCGGCCGAGGCCTGGCCGGTCCCCGAACCGCTCCTCCGGCGCGCTCGCGGGCACCGGGCGGGTCACGGGGAACACGACCACGCGCCCGCCCCCGTCCCCGTCTCCGCCACGGACCTCAGCCAGTCCCAGTACGCGGTCCTGCGCGCCGCGATGCGCGAACAGCTCACCGCCGTGGCCGCCCCGCCCGGCAGCGGGGTGCCCGAGCTGGTCGACTCCCTGGTGCGCACCGCCGTCACCAGTGGGCAGCGGGTCCTGGTGTGCGGTCGCTCCGAGGACGACCTCGACGCGGTCCTGGCCCGGGCCGACGCCGCCCCCGCGCACCCGGTCGTGCGTGTGGACGCACCGCACGGGCGCGCCGCCGAACAGCGCCAGCTCACCCACCTGCTCGCACGCCACACCGGCACCCGGGAGCTCGCGGCACCGCCCCCTCCGGGGGGAGAGGGGGCCGGTCACCGCGACGAGTTGGCCGCCGCCTGGAACCGGATACGCCGGGTCTGGGCGGCCATGGACACCCTCGCGGCCGACGGACACGTGCTCGCCGGACTGGCCGAGGAGCGCGGGCGCGCCATCGCCCGGGGGTGGTCGCCCGACGCCCTCTTCACCCTCGAGCACGGGGGCCCCGAGTACTGGCTGCACCGGGCCGAACGCGCGTCGGCGGGCGGCCTGGGCGGCCTGGGGCACCGGGCGGCCGTCCGGCGTGAACTGGGAGTGGCCACCGACCCCGAGGGACTCGACCAGCTGTGCTCCGTGGCCCGTCTGGAGAGCGAGTGGCGCGAGGCGGTGGACCGCAGGACCCGGTGCGCGCCGCTGAACGAGCTCACCGAGGAACTGGCCGACGCCTGGTCGGCGCACCGTGGGGCCAGCGCCGCCTGCCTGGCCTCGGCCACCGTCCCGCGGCTCCTTCGGGGCCGTACCGCCGTCGAGAACCGGGTGGAGGCGCTCAACTGGCACCACGGCGGCTGGACCGGGGCGGCCTCTCTCCTCGACGCCCTGCCCGTGTGGGCCTGCCGCACCGACCGGGCCCGGACCCTGCCGTCCGAGGCCGGGACGTTCGACCTGGTCGTCGTGCTCGGCGCCGAACGGACCCCGGTCAGCGAGCTTCTTCCGGTGCTCTACCGGGCGAGCCGCGCGGTGGTGGTGGGCGACCCCGCCCACCCCGGTCCGGCCAGTGTCATGGAACCGGAGGAGGAGCGGCGGGCCCTGGCCGCCGCCGGACTGGCCGCGGACCAGCTGGACGAACGCGCGCTGCGGTACGGCGCGGGCTCGGCGCTGCGGGCCGCGCGTGCGGCGGCCCCGCCCGCGCTCTGGTTGGACGAACACGAGGGAGCCCCCGAGGACCTCGGCTCGGCCGCCTCACGCCACTGCTACGGCGGACGGCTCGTCGTGACCGGTCCGCCCCGGGGCGGCGGGGGGCCCGTGTTCGAGTGGCGCGACGTCGAGGGAGAGTGCGAGGCGGCGCCCGGTTCGTCCTACGTCAACCGTGAGGAGGCGTACCGGGTGGCCGTGGTCGTGGCCGAACTCGACCGCGACCTGCCCGAGGACAGCGACGTGGCGGTGGTGGCGCCCCTGCAACCGCAGGTGGCGCTGGTGCGCCGCCTGCTGCGCCAGCGCGACCTGCGGCACCGGGTCCGCGTCGGCGGCCCCGACCTGCTGGACTCCGACTCCGCGCGCGCCGACGTCACCGTGCTCTCCCCGATGCTCTCCTCCGGCGCCCCCGCCATCGCGGAGCGCAGGGTGCGCCAGGCGACCCACCTGTGGTCGTCGCTGCTCACCCGGACCCGGAACCGCCTCCTGGTGGTGGGGGACCGGTCGCACTGGTCCGGCGGCGAGGGCCCTCTCGGGGAGCTCCTCGCCGGACCCGGCCGTCCCGCTTCCACCCCGGCCTCCGCCGCCCTGGCGGACGCCCTGCGCGCGGCCGGGGCGGCGGTGGAGGCGGGCCGTCGCGTCCACGGCTGGACCGCCGACCTGGTGGTCGGCTACGGTGCGCGTCGCGTGGTCCTGCTGCTCGACGACGCACCGGACGGCCCGGCCCTGCGCCGCCTCCTCACCAGGGGTGACGCGCTCAACGAGGCCACCGACGACCTCGTGGTGGTCGTTCCCGCCTGGCGCTGCCTGACCGACCCGCGAGCCCTGGTGGAGGAGATCCTGTCCGCCCGCTGAACCCGGCATCCCCGTCATCGGCTGCCGGGTCCGTCGTGCCGCTCCGCCGACGGCCGCCCCCCATCCGCGCCCTATTCTGGGACCGACGGACACATGCTCACAGAAGGGGACACGGGTGCCTGAGGGTCACACGCTGCACCGGCTGGCCGCACACTTCGAGAAGGCCTTCGGCGGCGGCACGGTCAGGGCCAGCAGTCCCCAGGGGCGCTTCTCCGAGGGTGCGGCACGCGTCGACGGCCGCGTGCTCACCGAGAGCGAGGCGCACGGCAAGCACCTGTTCCTCGGGTTCGACTCCGGTGACTGGCTCCGGGTCCACCTCGGCCTCTACGGCGCGTGGACCTTCGGAGACGCGGACGGAGAGCGCCACCTGGGCGCGCCGCGCGCCGAGGGGGCCGACCGGCTCGACCTGGAGCGCGACCCGGACGGCTTCGTGGTCCCGCCCGAGCCGGTGGGCGCGGTCCGTGCCCGCCTGGTCAACACGTCGGGCTGGGCCGACCTGCGCGGTGCCTCCGCCTGCGAGGTCATCACCGTCGAGGAGAAGCACGCCGTCCAGGCGCGCCTCGGACCGGACCCGCTCCGCCCCGACGCCGACCCCGAACGCGCGTGGCGGACGGTGAGCCGGTCGCGCAGCAGTCTGGCGGTGCTGCTCATGCGCCAGGACGTCATCGCGGGCATCGGCAACATCTACCGGGCCGAGTCCCTCTTCCGCGCCGGGATCGACCCCCTGACGCCCGGTCGCGAACTGACCCGGGAACGCTGGGACGCCCTGTGGGACGACCTCGTCGGGCTGTTGCGGGACGGGGTCCGGGACGGCTTCATCATCACCACCCGTCCGGAGGACCGCCCCGACCCCGGAGCACGTCCGGTGCCCAGGCCGGACACCCTGTACGTCTGCTACCGGACCGGTGACCCCTGCCGCGTGTGCTCGTCGCCGGTCGCGGCCACCGAGCTGTCCGGGCGCACGCTCTACTGGTGTCGCGGCTGCCAGCGGTAGCCCCGAACGCCCTCCCGCAGCGGTTCTCCGGGCAGGCCGCCCTCCCGAAAAGCACGGGAGGTCCCGTGTGCCCCGTGGGTACAATCCCGAGTCGACCGCTGAACCGGTTCAGTGTTTCGGGTGCGCGGAGCCCCGATCCCGGCGGCGGACACGAGGAGGGTTCATGAGGGGAACACCATGGGCGCCCTGATGCGCAGGCCGACGATCATGGACATCGCCCGGGCGGCGGGCGTGTCCAAGGGGGCGGTCTCCTACGCGCTCAACGGGCGACCCGGCGTCTCGGAGGAGACGCGGGAACGCATCCTGGGCATCGCCCGTGACCTGGGGTGGGCACCCAGCAAGGCGGCGCGGGCGCTGTCCCCGGGCGGCCGGGTCGGCGCCGTGGGGCTGGTGGTGGACCGTCCGGCCCGCTCGCTCGGCGTCGAACCGTTCTTCATGCAGCTGGTCTCCGGCATCGAGACGGAGCTGGCGTCGTCGGGGGTGGACCTGCTGCTCCAGGTCACCGACGACGCGGGCGCGGAACTGGAGGTCTACCGGCGCTGGGCCTCCGAGCGCCGGGTGGACGGGGTGGTCATGGTCGACCTGCGGGTGGACGACCTCCGGCCGGAGGCGGTGCGCTCGCTCGGGCTGCCCGCCGTGTTCCTGGGCGGTCCGGACGGCGTCGGCGGCCTGCCCTGCCTGTACACCGACGACGGTGCCCCGGTCCGGGAGGTGGTGCACTACCTCGCGGCCCTTGGCCACCGCCGTGTGGCCAGGATCGCCGGCCCGGAGGAGTTCGTGCACACCCGGGTGCGCGGCGCGGCCTTCCATGAGGCGGCGACCGAGGCGGGCCTGACCGGGGCGTACTCGGTGCACGCCGACTACACGGGGGAGGGCGGCACCCGGATCACGCGGCGGCTGCTGGCCTCCGCGCACCGGCCGACCGCCCTCGTCTACGACAACGACCTGATGGCGGTGGCGGGGCTCGGGGTGGCCGCGGAGATGGGTGTGGACGTGCCCGCCCAGCTGTCGATCGTGGCCTGGGACGACTCCGCCCTGTGCCGCCTGGTGCGACCCTCACTGACCGCGATCAGCCGGGACGTGGCGGGTCACGGTCGGCAGGTCGCCCGGATGCTCGGCCGGGTCCTGGACGGGGACCGGGTGGAGAGCGAGGAGACTCCGACGGGGGAACTGCACCCCCGGGGGAGCACGGGGCCGCTGGTGGGACACCCCGAGAACGCTGTTACAAGCGGATAACACCGAAGTGTCGGGGATTGACGGGGTTCGTCGGTCCGTGTTGTTGTTAACGTCACTTACCCGGTTCAGCAACGGTCCTTCGCTCCCACTATTGGGAGCGCTCCCAGCCCCTGTTGTTTCCAGGATCGGCTTCCCCCCATTCCCAGGGCCGACCGGGTGAAAGAAGGAGTCGAGATGAGATCTCTGAGGCTTCCCGCCGCTCTGGCGGCGCTGGCGCTGGTCGTCAGCGCGTGCTCGGGCGAGGGCGCGGAGGGCGGAGCCGGGGGGTACCCCCGGAACGAGACGCTGTACACCACCGGAACCGCCTGGGGACCCCCCACCAACTGGAATCCGATCATGGAGGGCAACTACGCGGTCGGGACCGTGGGACTGGTCTACGAACCCCTCTTCATCTTCGACCCCAACGAGGGCGAGTACACGCCCTGGCTCGCCGAGAGCGACGAGTGGCCCGACGAGAACACGCATGTCATCACCCTTCGCGACGGGGTCGAGTGGACCGACGGTGAGCCCCTGGTCGCCCAGGACGTCGTCACCACCCTGGAGCTCGGCCACTTCGACATCCACTACAGCAACGTGTGGGACTACCTGGAGACCGCCGAGGCCACCAGCGAGCGCGAGGTCACCCTCACCTTCTCGGAACCGCGCCCGCAGGAGTGGATGAACTGGGTGGCCAACCGCGCGATCGTCCCCGACCACCTCTGGGCGGAGAAGTCCCAGGAACAGGTCAACGACGACCCCAACTCCGACCCGGTCGGCACCGGCGCCTACGTCTACGAGAACCACGCCGACGACCGCATGGTCTGGAAGCGCAACGACGACTGGTGGGGCACCGACGCCCTCGGCCTGGAGATGAAGCCGACCTACATCGTCGACATCGTCAACGCGTCCAACGACGTCACGATGAACATGCTGAGCAACCACGAGGTCGACCTCTCCAACAACTTCCTCCCCGGCATCGACCAGGTCATCAGCAGCGACAACAACATCACCAGCTACTTCGCGGGCCCGCCGTACATGCAGTCCGCGAACACCGCCTGGCTCGTCCCCAACCACGAGCACCCCGCCCTGGGCGACCCCGAGTTCCGGCGGGCGCTGGCCCACTCGATCGACATCGACCAGATCGTCGAGGGCCCCTACACCAACCTCGTCGAGCCGGCCGACCCCACCGGCCTGCTCCCGCAGTGGGAGGAGTTCATCGACCACGAACTCGTCGCGGACGAGGGCTTCACCTACGACTCCACCGAGGCGGTGGCCATCCTGGAGGAGGCCGGCTACCTGGACGAGGACGGCGACGGCTTCGTCGAGACCCCCGACGGTGAGCCGATCGCCCTCAAGCTGGAGGTCCCCTCGGGCTGGAGCGACTGGATGGAGGCGGCCAACGTCATCGCCCAGAACGCGCAGGAGGCCGGGATCAAGGTCGAACCGGCCTTCCCCGAACACGAACTGCTCATCGAGAACTTCCGCAAGGCCGAGTTCGACCTGATGATCAACAACGACCGGAGCCTGAGCAACACGCCCTGGACGTACTACGACTTCATCTTCCAGCTGCCGATCCGCGACCAGCAGACCACGGCCAACTACGCCCGGTACGAGAACGAGGAGGCGTGGGAGCTCACCGAACAGCTCGCCGCGACCCCCGCCGAGGACGTGGAGGGCATGGCCGCGATCACCTCCGACATCCAGGGCATCTTCCTGGAGGACCTGCCGATCATCCCGCTCTGGTACAACGGCATGTGGTCCCAGGCCAGCAACCAGGTGTGGACCAACTGGCCCAGTGAGGACGAGGGCACCCCCGACAACTTCGCCACCATGTGGAACAACATGTACCAGATGGGCGCGATCCGTACCCTCGCCGAGATCGAACTGGCCGAATAGCGCACACGTGGGGCGTTCCCGGGAGGGGACGCCCCACGCTCCGCGCCCCCACACCTGGAGGACACCCGTGTGGCGCTACATGGGCCGCAAGATCGGCATCTACGGCATCACCTTCGTCGTGGCGGTCACCATCAACTGGATGATCCCGCGATTCATGCCGGGCGACCCCGTCCGGAGCATGTTGAGCAGGGCCTCGGTCTCCGACCCGGAGGCCCTGGAGCGGATGACCGCCTACTACAACGAGGTCTTCGGCCTCGACACCCCGCTGCACCAGCAGTACCTCAGCTTCTGGGCCGGGCTCCTGCGCGGTGACCTCGGTCTGAGTGTCTGGCTCTACCCCGAGCCCGTCACCGACGTCATCCTGCGGCACGTGCCCTTCACTCTGGGCCTGCTGCTTCCCGCAATCATTCTCAGCTGGATCGTCGGCAACCGCTTCGGCGCCTTCGCGGCGCGGAGCAAGGTGCTGGACAACACCGTCCTGCCGATCGGCTACATCCTCACCGCGATGCCCTACATGTGGATCGCGCTGCTGCTGGCCTACTCGCTGTCGGTGGTCGGAGGGTTCTTCCCGACGGCGGGCGGGTACAGCTTCGCGCTCACGCCCTCATGGTCGTGGGTGTTCGTCTCGAACCTGATCTCCCACTGGTTCCTGCCGTTCCTGTCCATGTTCGTCGTGGCCCTGGGCGGCTGGGCGATCGGTATGCGCAACATGATCATCTACGAGCTGGAGGCGGACTACTCGAACTACCTCCAGGCCCTGGGCGCCCCCCGTCGGCTGATCCGCCGCTACGCGTTCCGCAACGCGATGCTGCCGCAGATCACCGGGCTCGCCGTGCAGCTGGGGACGCTGATCGCGGGGGCCCTGCTCACCGAGATCGTCTTCAACTACCCGGGCCTGGGCACCCTGATCCTCAACTCGCTGAACAACCGCGACTTCTTCCTGCTCCAGGGGATCTTCCTGTTTGTGGTCGTCGGCGTACTGATCGCCAACTTCATCATCGACATCATCTACGTCATGGTCGACCCGCGTACGCGCGTCCAGATGACGGGAGGCGCCTCATGACCAGCATCCCCGGCACCCCCGGGGCCACCGACCCCGGAGGCACACCCGAGGCGACCGGCGAACGCCGGGTGTCCGAGACGCTGCACTTCGCCCGGCGCAACCCCAAGCTGCTCATCGGCTCGGGGATCGTGCTCGCCCTCCTGGCGATCGGTCTGGTCGGGCCCCTGTTCATCGACCACGCCCCCAACGCCTACGTCGGCCCGCAGAGCCAGCCCCCCAACTCCGAGTACTGGCTGGGCACCACCACGTTCGGCCAGGACATCTGGGCCCAGTTCGTGTTCGGGATGCGCTCGACCTTCCTCACGGGGCTGCTCGGAGGCGGCATCGCGTTCCTCGTGGGCACCACCGTCGGGTTCGTGGCCGGATACAAGGGCGGGATCGTCGACGAGGTCCTCAACATGCTCACCAACGTCGTGCTGGTCCTGCCCGGCATGGTCGTGCTGATCGTGGCCGTCGCCTACCTCGACGTGCGCGGGTTGGTCGTCCAGGCGCTGTTCATCGGGCTGACGTCGTGGCCGTGGGCCGCGCGAGCGGTCCGCTCCCAGGCCCTGAGCCTGGCCAGCCGGGACTACGTGGACCTGGCCCGGCTCAGCGGACGGCGCACCTGGCGGATCATCACCAGCGAGATCGCCCCCAACATGAGCTCCTACCTGGTGATGTCGTTCATCCTGCTGTTCGGTGGCGCCATCCTCATCGCGGCCGGGCTCGACTTCATCGGCCTGGGCCCGGCGGGCGGCGTCTCCCTCGGCCTGATGCTGGAGAACGCCGCGTCCTGGAGCGCCCTCCAACTCGGCATGTGGTGGTGGTTCGTCCCGCCCGGTGCCGGGATCACCGCCCTGGTCGGTTCGATGTACATCCTCAACGTCGGGTTGGACGAGGTCTTCAACCCCAAGCTGCGGGAGCTGTGATGACCCTGCGCGTCAAGGACCTGAAGGTCTACTACCAGACCCTGCGCGGGGACGTCCACGCCCTCGACGGGGTGAGCTTCGACCTCGCGGACGGGGAGATCATGGGCCTGGCCGGGGAGTCCGGCTGCGGCAAGACCACCCTCGGCAAGAGCCTGATCCGGCTGGACGGCCGGATGCGGCACGTCGACGGCACGATCGAGTTGGACGGCAAGGACGTGCCCATCGCGGACGACCGCGCGATGGACCCCTTCCGGTACCACGAGATCTCGCTCGTCCCGCAGTACGCGATGAGCGCGCTCAACCCGACCCGCAGGATCGGGAGGATGATCGACGAGCTGCTGCGGGCGCGCGGGGTACGGCCCGCCTCGGTGGCCCAGGAGCTCCGTCGGCGCCTGGAGCTCGTGGGCCTGGACCCCGACGTGCTCCGGCGCTTCCCGATCGAGCTGTCCGGCGGCATGAAGCAGCGCGTGGTCATGGTCATGGCCACCCTCCTCAACCCGTCCCTGCTCATCGCCGACGAGGCGACCTCGGCGCTGGACGTGTCCACCCAGCGCTCGGTGGCGGAGTCCATGGTGGAGTTCCGCGACCGCGGATACGTCAAGAGCATGATCTTCGTGACCCACGACATCTCGCTCGTTTACCAGATGGCCGACTCGGTGATGGTGATGTACGCGGGCCGGATCGCGGAGAAGGGACCGGCGTCCGCTCTCATCAACGACCCGCAGCACCCCTACACGCGGATGCTCATCGGGGCGCTGCCCGAGGTCGGCACCACCACCGAGGGCACCCGCCTGGAGGGCATCCCCGGCACGCCGCCCGGGTTGCTGCGGCCGCCCTCGGGCTGCCGGTTCCGGGAGCGCTGCCCCCTCGCCTCGGAGGAGTGCGCCGAGGTACCGCCGCTGGTGGAGATCGAACCCGGCCACTGGGCCGCCTGCTGGAAGACGGGGAGGTAGCGCCGTGCTGGAACTCAGCCACGTGCACAAGGTGTACCGGGTGGGCGCGTTCGGCGGCTCCCGGCTGCGCGCGGTCCGCGACGTCAGCCTCACGGTCGCCCCCGGCGAGGTGGTGTCGCTGATCGGCGAGAGCGGCAGCGGCAAGAGCACCATCGGCAAGATGGTGCTCGGCCTGACCGGAGTGAGCTCCGGCAGCGTCCGCTTCGAGGGGCGCGATGTCACCCGGCTGCGCGGCTTCACCGCGAAGAAGGAGTACTACCGGCGCGTGCAGGGGGTCTTCCAGGACCCGTTCAGCTCCTTCAACCCCATCTTCAAGGCCGACCGCGTCTTCGCGATGATCCGCTCCTCGTACTTTCCCGAGGTGTCGAACGCCGACTGGCGGGAGCGGGTCCTCGACGTGGTCGGCACGGTCCGCCTCGACCCGGAGAACGTGCTGGACAAGTACCCGCACCAGCTCAGCGGCGGGCAGTTGCAGCGCCTGCTCATCGCCCGCGCGCTCCTGCTCGACCCCCGGATGCTGGTGGCGGACGAGGTGATCAGCATGCTGGACGCCTCCACCCGGATTGACGTGCTCAACCTGCTGGGCGACCTCAAGGAACGGGGCCTGGGCATCCTGTTCGTCACCCACGACCTCTCCCTGGGCAACTACGTGAGCGACCGGTCGGTGATCCTGCGCAAGGGGGCGATCGCCGAGATGGGGCCCACCCGCCGGGTGTTCGAGAACCCGCTGCACCCCTACAGCCGCCATCTGCTCTCGTGCGTGCCGCAGCTGCACCGGACCTGGGCCGAGGTGGACGCGGAGCTGGCCGCGAACCCGCCCGAGGACGTGGAGCTGCCCGTGGCCGACGGTGACGACACCGCGCCGCTGCTGGAGGTCGAGGAGGGGCACTTCGTGGGTATCGACCAGGGCTGATCCCGGCGGCCCCCGGGGCCGGGAGGACGGCCCGACCGAAGAGACAGACAGTAGTGAGCAGTAGTGAGAGGGAGCGCGCATGACCTCCTGGTTCGACCTGTGCGAGGGCTGGACCCTGACAGCGGAGCCCCACGAGGGCACCCTGCCCGGCCCGGCCGCCGCGCTGGGCGCGGTCCCGGCCACCGTGCCGGGCTGCGTCCACACCGACCTCCTCGACCAGGGACTGATCGAGGACCCCTACCTCGACGACAACGAGGACCGGTCGGGCTGGATCGGCCGTACGGACTGGAGGTACGCGCGCTCCCTCGCCGACCTGGTCCCGGAGCGCGCTCCCGAGGTCGCGGCGGCGGAGCGGGTGGACCTGGTCTGCGAGGGCCTGGACACCGTCGCGGTCGTGCGGGTGGGAGGCAGGGAGGTCGGTCGGACCGAGAACGCGCACCGCTCGTACCGCTTCGACGTCACCCGTGCCCTGGCCGAGGGCGGTCCGGACCCCGCCCTGGAAGTGGACCTGGCCTCCCCCTACCGGTACGCGGAGGAGCGCCGGAAGCGCCTGGGCCCACTGCCGGGCGCCTACGACGAGCCCTACCAGTACATCCGCAAGATGGCCTGCAACTTCGGCTGGGACTGGGGGCCGACCGTGGTCACCTCCGGCATCTGGCGGCCGGTCCGGCTGCACGCGTGGTCCACGGCGCGGCTGGCCTCGGTGCGGCCGCTGGTGACGGTCACCGACGACGGCTCCCTGGGCCGGGTCAGCGCCCACGTGCGGGTGGAGCGGACCGGGCCGGGTTCCGAGGCGCCGCTCACCCTCACTGCGACGGTGGCGGGGGCCCGCGCCACCGCCACCCTCGCCGCGGGGGAGACGGAGGCGGTCCTCGACCTCGTGGTGTCCGAACCCGCGCTGTGGTGGCCGCGCGGGCACGGTGACCAGGCCCGGTACGACCTCGGAGTGGAACTCTCCTCGGGTGCCGCCGACGGTCGCGGGCTGGACTCGTGGCGACGGCGGATCGGGTTCCGGAGCGTGGCGGTGCGCAGCGCGCCCGACGACGAGGGCACGGGCTTCGCCGTGCGTGTGAACGGCCGCGACGTGCTGGTCCGGGGCGCCAACTGGATTCCCGACGACGCCTTCCCCAGCCGGATCGGGCGCGACCGCTACCGGGAGCGGATCGACCAGGCCCGCGACGCCGGGATCAACCTGCTGCGGGTGTGGGGCGGCGGGATCTACGAGTCCGAGGACTTCTACGAACTGTGCTCCGAGCGCGGTGTCCTGGTCTGGCAGGACTTCCTCTTCGCCTGCGCCGCCTACCCCGAGGACGCCGCGACGGCCGCGGAGGTCGAGGCCGAGGCGCGCGAGGCGGTCGTGCGGCTGGCGCCGCACGCCAGCCTCGCGGTCTGGTGCGGCAACAACGAGAACCTCTGGGGGCACGAGGACTGGGGGTGGAAGGAGCGGTTGGAGGGCCGTGCCTGGGGCGCCGGGTACTACCTGGACCTGTTGCCGCGCGTGGTGGCAGAGCTGGACCCCACCCGCCCCTACTGGCCCGGGAGCCCGTGGTCCGGGGACGCCGGCACCCACCCCAACGCGGCCGAGCACGGCACCATGCACCTGTGGGACGTGTGGAACGAGGCCGACTACACCGTCTACCGCGACCACCGGCCCCGGTTCGCCGCCGAGTTCGGGTACCAGGCGCCGCCGACCCACGCCACCCTGCGCGCCTCGGTGACCGACGACCCGCTCACCCCCGTCTCGCCGGGCGTGCTGCACCACCAGAAGGCCGTCGACGGCAACGGAAAGCTCGCTCGGGGACTGAAAGCGCACTTCGGCGACCGGGAGTGGGGGTACGACGACTGGCACTACCTCACCCAGGTCAACCAGGCGCGCGCCCTCACCGTGGGGATCGAGCACTTCCGGTCCACCTGGCCGTACTGCACGGGCACGGTGATGTGGCAGCTCAACGACTGCTGGCCGGTCACCTCGTGGGCGGCGGTCGACGGGGCGGGACGGCGCAAGCCCCTGTGGTACGCGCTGCGGCGCGTGTACGCGGACCGGGTGGTGACCGTGCAGCCCGTCCCGGACGGGTTGGTGGTGGTCCTGGGCAACGACACCGACGAGGAGTGGGTCACCGAGGTGACCCTGGCGCGGCGGAGCACGGACACCGGGCGGGCCCTGGCCGCGTCCGCGCACGAGGTCCGGGTGGCGCCGCGCGGCGCGCTGCGGGTTCCGGTGCCCACGGTGGTCGCCGAGCCGTCGGAACCCGCCGGTGAGGTGGTGACCGTCGACGGCGCGGGGGAGCGGGCGTGGTGGTTCTTCCTCCGCGATCTCGACCTGGACTACCGAAAGCCGGAATTCGACGCGCAAACACGGGTGGAGGGCGCGGATTTGCGGGTGACCGTCCGCGCCCGCGTGCTCTTGAGGGATCTGGTCCTGAACGTCGACCGACTCGATCCCGGGGCGGCTGCGGACAGCGCCCTCGTGACGCTGCTGCCCGGCGAGTCGCACACGTTCACGGTGCCGGGAGGCGCCGGCCTCGATGGTGCCGCCGTAACGACCCCACCCGTCCTGAGGTGCGTCAACGATGTCCTCGCGAACGACCGGTGATCGTTCCGTGACACGCGGGTGGCCGTCACGGGCGTCACACGCGTACCCGGCCCGGCCCGCCGGTATTCCTCGGCGGGCCGTGCGGGTTGCCACACCGAAAACCCTCGCCACCGGGCCCGGCTGTGGTACGTTCAGTAGTGATTGTTAGTCGTTGAATTTCGCAGTTGGTGTCTTGCCCGCGGAGTTTGTGACCGGCGGGCGGTTTCTCATGGAGTCGGCTCGCGGCAATTTTCGGGCGTGTGAGTATGCGTCCGTGTACACCGAGCTGAAGGAGAAAACATGGCTCAGGGAACTGTGAAGTGGTTCAACGGCGAGAAGGGCTTCGGCTTCATCTCCCCCGACGACGGTGGCCCCGACGCCTTCGTTCACTACAGCGCCATCCAGGGCACGGGCTTCCGTAACCTGGAGGAGAACCAGCGCGTGGAGTTCGAGATCGTCGCTGGCACCCGCGGCCCGCAGGCCGAGAACGTCGTCGCGATCTAAGACCGCATAGACGTAGCGATGTCGCCCCTCGTGGGCGTGAACGTCGCTGAGAGCCCCCGGAGAGTTCGCCTCTCCGGGGGCTTTCGCGTGTCCGGAGCCGGGGCCGTCCTCCGGGATCGGGCCGCCTCCGGGCACGGTGGCGCCCGAGGAGCGGACGGGTCCGTACGCGCGGGACCCCGGGGCCGTCACCGACGGCCCCGGGGTCCTCGTGTCGCTGTGGTGGCTCCCGGCGTGCCCGAAGGGCCCAGCCGGGGCTCAGGCCTCCAGGACGGCGCGGGTGCGCTCGCGTACCTCGGCGGTGTCCAGCCCGCGAACGGTGACGGTGGTGCGGCGGCGCAGCGCGTCGTCGACGGTCACCGCCCACTCGCGGTCGCGGGCGAACACCACCTGCGCCCAGATGTCGGGGCCGTCCGGGTGGACGCGCTCGCCCAGCTCGGGCTGGTCGCGCACCAACGCCGCGATGTCCATGGCGAGGCTGCCGTAGTGCGACGCCAGGTGGCGCGCCACCAGCGGGTCCAGCCGCGCTCCCGGGTCGCGGTCGATGATCAGGCGCTGGGCGACCGCGTCCGGGCTGGCCAGACCGGGCAGCGGTACCGTGCGCAGCGGGTCGGCCATGTCCTCGGCCAGCGGCACCGCCGACACCCTGCGCAGCTCCTCCAGGACGGTCCGGCCGATGTGCCGGTAGGTCGTCCACTTACCGCCCGCCACCGAGAGCATGCCGCCCCGGCCCTGGCTGACCACGGTCTCCCGTTTGGCGGAGCTGGTGTCCCCGGGGCCGCCCGGCAGCACGCGCAGCCCGGCGAACGAGTAGGTCATGCGGTCGCGGTCCAGGTAGGGGGCGTCGATGCCCAGCGCGGCCTCGGCGAGGATCTGGTCGACGTCACCGGGCACCACGCCCACGTCGGCGGGGTCGCCATCGAAGGCCTCGTCCGTGGTACCCAGGAGCAGGTGCCCCTCCCACGGGATGGCGAACGACACCCGGTACTTGTCCACCGGGATCGTGAGCGCGGCCCGCCAGGGGTCGGGGGTGCTCAGCACCAGGTGCGCCCCCTTGGACAGGCGCACGCTGGGGTTCGCGGCCGCGTCCTCCATACGACGCAGGTGGTCCACCCAGGGCCCGGTGGCGTTGAGGACCAACCGCGCGTCGATCCCGAAGTCCTCGCCCGCGACCCGGTCGTGCAGGTCGGCGCCGGTCACGCGCCCGCGCGTGGTGCGCAGACCCCGCACCTCGGCGTGGTTGAGCACCACGGCACCGGCGTCCACGGCGGCGCGCACGGTCATCACCGCCATGCGGCTGTCGTTCATCTGGTGGTCGCTGTAGGCGGCCACGGACCTGAGCCCCTCGGTGCGCAGCCCCGGGGCCAGGCGCTTGGCCTGGAGGGGGGAGAGCAGGCGGCCCATGCCGTCGCCGAAGGCCGACAGCGCGGAGTAGAGGAAGACGCCCGCGCCCATCTTCGCGGCGCCGTGCGGTCCCCCGGAGTAGACCGGGACAAGGAAGGGGCGGTGGTTGACCAGGTGGGGGGCCACGTCGGAGGCGAGGGAACGGCGCTCCTTGTGGTTCTCCGCGACCAGGCGCACGTTGCCGGTCTGGAGGTAGCGCAGACCGCCGTGCACGAGCTTGGACGAGGCGCTGGAGGTGGCGCCGGCGAAGTCGCCCGCGTCCACCATGGCCACGCGCAGGCCCGCCTGGGTGGCGGTCCAGGCGACGGAGGTGCCGAGGATGCCGCCGCCGATGACGAGGAGGTCGAAGGTGCCCCGGGTGAGTTCGTCGCGCGTGCGCGCTCGGTGCGAGCGGGCGTCGCTTCGGTGTGCGCTGGCGGTCATGGCTGGTGCTCCGTCCGTTGGGAAGGGGGGCGTTACCGCACGTACCTGAACGGGCTCCACGTTTCAGGTGGGTGTCGTACGCATAATACGACAATGCCGAACGCTAGGGGAGTTCGGCGCCACCGTTCGGGCGCTCTCCCTCGGTGCTTGGGGGTGCGCGAGGGGGTTCGTGATGCCTGGTGTGACTCTGGGGGTTTGAGTAGTCGCTTGCTGTGTGTTGAGGTTCGGCATTGTCGAACCAGGCTGGTGTCCGAGCCGGTGGGGGAGCCGCACGCGCGGGGCGGCGGGGTCCGTCGCGCCGACATGTCGGTTCAAGACCTGACAGGCGCGGTTCGCCCCTTTTTCTGACTGGAATCCAGGATTCGGGAAGGTGGTTTCCCGGGTCCCAGCGCCAGAAGAAAGTCTGGACTTCGAGTTCCCCGGATTGTCCCGCTTGGGAGGCATCTCCGGTCCTACGATGAACCACATCATGGCCACTAGGTACTCACCCACGATCCGGCGGCGCCGGCTCTCCGCCGAACTGCGGCGGGTCCGGCTCGCCGCCCGCAAGACCAGCGAAGAGGCCGCCGCGGCCGCGGGCCTGTCCAGGTCCACCTACTCCAACATCGAGTCGGGGGTCAAGAAGCGCCCCAGCGTCCAGGAGATCAGGGCGGTCCTGGAAGCCTGCGAGGTCCCCCGGGGCAGAGAGTTCGACGAGATCATCGACCTGTGCCGCCAGTCCCTCGAACGCGGCTGGTGGTCCCGGTACCGGGACGTGCTCGCCGCGCGCTTCGTCGGCTTCGAGACGGAGGCCAGACGCATCACGTCCTGGCAGCCCGTCGTCATCCCCGGACTCCTCCAGGTCCCGGAGTACATGAGGGTCGCGGCCCAGGCGTGCCTGGCCAACCCCCAGGAGATCCGCAGGGACATCGACGCCCGCATGACCCGGCAGCGCATCCTGGAGGACCAGGACCCGCCCGAGCTGTGGGCCATCTTCGACGAGGGGGCGCTCCTGCGCCTGCGCGACCACCCCGAGGTCCGCAGGTCCCAGGTCAGACACCTCCTGGAGATGGCCCAACGGCCCAACGTCACCGTCCAGCTGACCCGGGCGGCCAAGCTCAACCCCGGGGCCGGGGGCTCCTGCGTGATCCTGGAGTTCCCCCACGTCATCGACCCCACGGTCGTCTACCTGGAGACCGCCACGGACGGCATCTACCTGGAGGAGCCGGACGAGGTCGCCCGGTACCAGCAGCTGGTCAACCACCTCAGGCTGGTGGCGCTGCGGCCCGGGGAGACCATCGACTACCTGGAGGAGGTCCACCTGGGTCCGTGAGGGCCCCGTGAACGCCGCAGGGCGCCCGGCCTGGCCGGGCGCCCCCTACGAGCGGCGGTGACGGGCGTGGCTCAGGTGCCGAAGCCGGTCAGGTGCCAGATCCAGGCGCCGATCACACCGCCCACGAGCGGGCCGACCACCGGAATCCACGCGTACCCCCAGTCGGAGGGCCCCTTGCCCGGGATGGGCAGCAGCGCGTGCGCGATGCGGGGACCGAGGTCACGTGCGGGGTTGATGGCGTAGCCCGTCGGGCCACCGAGCGACAGGCCGATCGCGAGCACCAGCAGACCCACGAGCAGCGGGGCCAGACCGTGCGCGAACAGCGACGACAGGTCGGCGTCTCCCTTGGTGACCGACCCCTCGTTGGCTCCGATGCCGAGGATGCCCAGTACCAGCATCGCGGTACCGATGACCTCGGTGGTGAGGTTGGCGACCGGGTTGCGCACCCCGGGGGCGGTGCTGAAGACGCCCAGTTTGGCCTCGGGGTCGTCGGTGATCCTCCAGTGCGCGAAGTAGGCGAGGAAGACCAGGCACGCGCCCACGATGGCGCCGAGCAGCTGCGAGACGACGTACCCGGGGACCAGGGCCCACTCGAACTCGCCGATGCTGGCCAGGCCGAGCGTGACCGCCGGGTTGATGTGGGCGCCGGAGACGGTGCCGACGACGTAGACGGCCATCGCGACCGCCATACCCCAGCCGAACGTCACCACGATCCACCCTCCGGCGAGGGCCTTGGAACGGGCGAGTGAGACGCCGGCGACCACACCGCCGCCGAGCAGGATCAGAATGGCCGTACCGACGAACTCCGCCAGGTACATCGACATGTTTTCCATGGAGACCTCCGCCCCGAGCGGGGCTGCCGAGATGGATGGGCGGGGCGCCTCCCGGCGCCCCCGGCACGCGCGCCGGGGGCCGTGTCGGTGGGACCCCCCGGGGCGCGGTCGTCGTGCGGTTCGGTCGCGCGAGGGCCGGGGCGACCGTGCGCCGCGCCCGGGTCCCGCGCCGACCGGGTGCTACCCGGCGTCGTCGTGCTCGACCCAGCCGAGGGTGCGCTGAACGGCCTTGTTCCAGTTGTGGTACTCGCGGTCCCGGACCTCGGGCTCCATGCGGGGGTTCCACTCGGCGGCCTTGTGCCAGTTGGCGCGCAGCGTCTCGATGTCCGGCCAGTAGCCCACCGCGAGCCCGGCCGCGTACGCCGCGCCCAGGCACGTGGTCTCGGCGACCATCGGCCGCACGACCTCGGCGTCGAGCACGTCGGACAGGATCTGCATGAGCAGGTTGTCCGCGGTCATGCCGCCGTCCACCTTGAGGGTGGTCAGATCGATCCGGGCGTCGGCGTTCATGGCGTCGACGACCTCGCGGGTCTGCCAGGCGGAGGCCTCCAGGACGGCCCGGGCGATGTGCCCCTTGTTGACGTAGCCGGTGAGACCGGCGATCACGCCGCGGGCGTCACTGCGCCAGTGCGGGGCGAACAGGCCGGAGAAGGCCGGGACGACGTAGCAGCCGCCGTTGTCGTCGACGGTGCGCGCGAGCGTCTCGATCTCCGGCGCGGAGGAGATCAGGCCCAGGTTGTCGCGCAGCCACTGCACCAGGGCGCCGGTGACCGCGATCGAGCCTTCGAGGGCGTACACGGCGGGCGCGTCGCCGATCTTGTAGCCCAGAGTGGTGAGCAGGCCGTTTTCGGAGGTCACGGGCTCGGTGCCGGTGTTCATGACGAGGAACGTGCCGGTGCCGTAGGTGCCCTTGACGTCGCCCGGGTCGAAGCAGGTCTGCCCGAACAGGGCGGCGTGCTGGTCGCCCAGGGACGAGGCCACGGGCGTGCCCGCCAGGTAGCCGGTGGACTCGCCGTAGACCTCCGAGGACGAGCGGATCTCCGGCAGCAGGCTGGCCGGGATGCCCATGGCCGCCAGGACCTCGGGGTCCCAGTCCAGGGAGGCCAGGTTCATGAGCATGGTGCGGCTGGCGTTGGTCACATCGGTGACGTGCCGTCCGGTGAGCTTCCAGATGAGCCAGGTGTCCATGGTCCCGAACAGCAGTTCGCCGCGCTCGGCCCGCTCGCGGACACCCTCCACGTTGTCGAGCAGCCAGCGGATCTTGGGGCCGGAGAAGTAGGTCGCCAGGGGGAGCCCGCACTGGGCGCGGAACCGGTCCTGGCCCTCCTCGGCGCCGAGCTCGCGCACGATGTCGTCGGTGCGGGTGTCCTGCCAGACGATCGCGTTGTAGACCGGATCACCGGTCTCCCGGTCCCAGACCAGCGTGGTCTCGCGCTGGTTGGTGATCCCGATGGCGGCGATCTGGTCGGGAGTGATGTCGCTCTTGCGGAGCGACTCCTGGACCACGGCCTCGACGTTGGTCCAGATCTCCAGGGCGTCGTGCTCGACCCAGCCCGGCTTCGGGAAGATCTGTCGGTGCTCTCGTTGGTCGACCGAGACGATGCGTCCGTCCCGGTCGAAGAGGATGCAGCGACTCGACGTGGTGCCCTGGTCGATCGCGGCGACGTACTGCTGACTCATCGGTGCTCGCCTTCAGGTGCTGGACGGCTCTGGAACGGGATGGGAAACGGTGTGATCGGCGATGCTCACCGAACGATGTACGACATTGACGTATGAATAGCCGATAGTTTCAACCGTCTCTCCTTCCCATGTCAAGGCCGTGTGACGCAATCGTGTTGCGTGGATCACGCGGTCGGGCGGACACTGTCTCAAGCCGGGCGAGCGCACGGAAAGGCACCACTCCGGGCCCTGACCCGAAGCGGGACCAAACGGTGGACGCCGTTGGGCCGACCGTTGCCCGGCACGGTGTGGGAAGGCGTGTGAAGGCCGCGCGGAGCCGGCCGTCCGTCGTCGCGGATGCTCGGCGGGGCCGTGGCGGGAGGCGTGTGACCTCCGGCTCAGTAGGGGGTGACGCCCAACTCGCGGGAGATGGCGCGGGCGGCGTCGCGCACGTAGGAGACCTGTTCCATGTCGGGCCTGCCGTCCTCGGCGCGCAGCCGCTCCACGGCGCCGCGCACCCCGATGGCGCCCACGGTGACGCCGCGCCGGTCGCGGATGGGCGCGGCGATCGACACCTCGCCGTCCACCAGCTCCTCGACCTCCCAGCCCCAGCCGCTGTCGCGGATCGTCGACAGCTGGCCCTCCAGGGCGGCCATCGACGTGACGGTGTGCCGGGTGAAGGAGGTGAGTTCCACCGGGGAGTCGGTCTGCACGGCGGAGACCTCCTCGGGCACGGCCAGGGGGTCGAAGGCCATCAGGACCTTGCCGAGCGCGCTGGCGTGCAGCGGCAACAGGGTGCCCACGTCCAGGGTCTGCCGGGAGGAGTCGGGGCGGAAGACGTGGTGCACCACGAGGACCTGGTGCTTGTGCAGGGTGCCGATCCGCACGCTCTCACCGCTGCGCGAGGCCAGGGTGTCGGCCCAGTTCAGGGCCCTGGTTCGGAGTTCGTTGCCGTCCAGGTACCGGGTTCCCAGGCTGAGCATTCCACCGCCCAGGCGGTAGCGTCCCGACTCCGGGTCCTGCTCCACGAAGCCCACGTGCTGGAGGGTGCGCAGGATGCCCAGGGCGGTGCCCTTGGGAAGTTCCAGCGAGCGGGAGACCTCCGCCAGGCTCAGTCCGCGGGCGCCACCGGCCAGGAGCCGGAGGATCGCGGCGGCGCGTTCGATGGACTGGATTCTTCCCGGCATTGCGGTGCTACCACTCTCTAGTACGACAATGTCATACGCCCGATCCTACTACGCGATGTGACGCCCGACACCTGTCGCCTCCCTGAGGTCGCGCGGGACCGACCGAGTCTACCGACGGCGGCACCGCGCCGACCTGGGATCGGAGGGAGTCAGAGGGACGAGACCGCCCGGACGATCGCCTTCGCCGCCTCCTCGACGTCGCTGTCGGTGACCTCCTGCCGCAGGACCAGCCGCACGCGGTCGCCTCCCCCCAGCGCCCGGACCCCCTCGGTCGCGAGGGCCTCCAGGTAGCGCCCGGCCCGACCCTCGGGGGTCGTGATCAGCACCATGTTGGTCTGGGCCACCACCGACACACCGGGCAGGCCCTCCAACAGGTCGGCCAGCCGGGCCGCGCGGTGGTGGTCCTCCGCCAGCCGCTCCCGGTGGTGGCGCAGGGCGTGCAGGGCGCCCGCCGCGACGATGCCCGCCTGCCGCATGCCCGCGCCGAGCATCTTGCGGCCGCGCCGGGCCCGCCGGACCGTGTCCGCGTCACCGACCAGCGCCGAGCCGACCGGGGCGCCCAGGCCCTTGGAGAAGCAGACCGACACCGTGTCGAAGCCCTCGGCGACCTCGGCGGGGGAGACCCCCAGTCCGATCGCGGCGTTCCACAGCCGGGCCCCGTCCAGATGGGCGCGTAGCCCGTGCGCGTGCGCGAAGCCGGTCACCCGCCGCTGCTCGGTGAGGGGCACGACCCGGCCCGAGAACGTGTTCTCCCACCACACCAGGGCGGGGTCGGCCCGGTGGACGTCGCCCGCGCCCGCGATCCACGACTCCAGCAGGGGCTGGGAGGGGAACGGTTCGCCCGAATACAGGCGGGGCAGGGCCCGGGCGAGGACGGCGACGGCGCCCTGTTCGTCCCCGATCAGGTGGTGGTGTTCGTGCGCCCACACCTCCTCCCCGCTGCGGACCGACACGTACAGGCCGAGCTGGTTGGCCATGTGGCCGGAGGGCACGTACAGGGCGGCCTCGCGGCCCAACAGGGCGGCGG
The DNA here is from genome assembly GCF_042869555.1 of Nocardiopsis sp. NPDC006938. NCBI lineage: Bacteria > Bacillati > Actinomycetota > Actinomycetes > Streptosporangiales > Nocardiopsidaceae > Nocardiopsis > Nocardiopsis sp. NPDC006938. The sequence continues at coordinate 383,899 of NZ_JBIAGA010000002.1, forward strand.
TCTCCTCTTCGAGCGCCCTGACGGTGGGGTCCTCCCCGAACACGTCGTCGCCCACCTCGGCCTCGGCCATGGCTCTACGCATCGCCGGAGTGGGCAGTGTCAGGGTGTCCGAGCGCAGGTCGATCAAGGCTTCTCCTCGACGTGGTGTGTGTCCACGACGATACTCGGGCCGTACTCGGGCCGTCGCGGGGCCTCGGGGCCGGGAGCCGCCGTCCGCCGGTCAGGCCTCCTCCACCAGGGTCAGGTAGGCGTCCGTGTCGTGCAGGGCGTGCAACCGGTACCAGGCGTCCAGGGCGCGCGGGCTCAGCAGGTCGAGCCGGGCCAGGACCGCCCGGGCGAACTCGACCGGGGCGCTCTCGCCCGCCGTGACCAGGTCCCCGTCGGTGAGGGCCAGCTCGTCCCGGTAGCGGTGCGCACCCGCGTACCCCGTTCCCAGGAGGTAGTCCGGGGCGGAGCCGGTGTGGTCGCGCTGGTCGAGCAGGCCCTCCCTGGCCAGTCCGGCCACGGCGCCCCCGATCGCCGCCACGGGCACCCCCGTGTCCAGGAGGATGCCCGACGCCGACGCCATCGGGGCCAGCAGCTCCGGCTCGGTGTCCCAGTCGGAGGATCCGGGGAGGAGGAACATGGCGCTGGCCGAGGGCTTGAGCTGGGCGAGGGTGAGGTCCGGGAGGACGGTGAGCCCGCCCGCCGTGGTGATCGGGGTGCCGGTGAGTCCCACGGTGACGACGGGGAGGCTGCCGGTCCGGTGCGGACCGATCCCCTCCCGCACCTGAGCGACGGCGTGGCCGTAGTGCCAGTCGACCATCCGGTCGTAGACGGCGAGGTGCAGAGAGGGGGTGGGCTCAGCGCTCATGGCATGAGGTTGGGGTCTGGGCGGCGGGGTGTCAATGTCCGCGCGCCCGAGTCGTCACATCGGTTCCCCGGGCCACCGGTTTTATCCGAGGGTGCCGCGAAGATCCCGCTCGGGTGCGCTCCGTACGCCCCGGCCCGGGCCGGTTCCGCGCGTGCCGGACCGCGGTGCGCGGTCCCGCCGCCCTCACAAAAACGACAAGGGGTGTTCACAGAACCTCACAAATGGTATTACCATTCTCTGAGCCTGGTCCAAGAGCAGGTCAAGGGCGTGTCCCCGCGCCGCCAGCCCCACCGTCCCGCCCACCGGAAGGCTCCGCGATGGAGAACTTCGTACCCGTCTACGGCACGGGTCCCCTTCTCGGGATCGCGGCGGGAGCCATCGCGCTCCTGCTGCTCCTGATCATCCGATTCCGGATGCACGCGTTCGTCGCGCTGGTCCTGGTCAGCGTGCTTACCGCGCTGGCCGCCGGCATCCCGGTCGACGGAGTGGTCCCGACCCTCCTCGGCGGGTTCGGCGGCACACTCGCCAACGTCGCCCTCCTCGTCGGCCTGGGCGTGATGATCGGCCGCATGCTGGAGGTGACCGGCGGCGCCGCCGTCCTGGCCGGCGCCCTGATCAAACTGTTCGGGGAGCGGCGCGCCCCGATGGCCCTCGGCGTGGCCTCCCTGCTCTTCGGCTTCCCGATCTTCTTCGACGTCGGTCTCATCGTGATGCTGCCGATCGTCTTCAGCGTGGCCCGCCGCGTGGGCGGCTCGGTGCTCATGTACGCCCTGCCCACGGCGGGCGCCTTCGCGGTCATGCACGCCTTCGTGCCGCCCCACCCCGGCCCCGTCACCGCCGCCGTGGAGATCGGCGCCGACATGGGCCTGGTCCTGCTTCTCGGCGTGCTCCTGGCCATCCCCACCTGGTACCTGGCCAGCTACCTGTTCGGCCTGTGGGCCGGGAAGCGCTTCGAGATCCCCGTCCCGGACGACATCATGTCCAACGGCGACGTCACCCACGAGAACCCGCCCCGGCTGGTCACGGTCGTCAGCGTCCTCCTGCTGCCGATGCTGCTCATCTTCGCCAACACCGGCACGACCACCCTCGCCGCCATCGGTGCGGTACCCGCCGACGCGGTCTGGGTCCAGTCGCTGCGGCTCGTCGGAGAGACCCCGATCGCGCTCCTGGTCACCGTGCTCTACGCCATGGTCGTGCTCAGCCGGGGACGCTTCACCCGTCAGAGGGTCGAGGAGATCGTGGGCGGGGCGCTCGGCCCGGTCTGCGGGATCATCCTCATCACCGGCGCGGGCGGCATGTTCGGCGGCGTCCTGCGCACCAGCGGGATCGGTGACGCCCTCGCCGGAAGCCTGGAGTCCACGGGCATGCCGGTCATCGTCGCCGCGTTCGTCATCGCGCTCGCCCTGAGGGTCGCTCAGGGGTCGGCCACGGTCGCCATCACCACGGCCGCCGGGCTCGTCGCCCCCGCCGTGCAGGCCACCTCCGGGCTCAGCTCCGTCGACCTCGCGCTGATCGTCATCGCCATCGCGTCCGGGGCCACGGCCCTGTCGCACGTCAACGACTCGGGGTTCTGGCTGGTCGGCCGCTTCCTGGGGATGGACGTGCGCACCACGTTGAAGACGTGGACGGTCATGGAGACCCTGATCGGCTTCGTCGGCTTCGGGTTCGCGTTCGCCCTCCACCTGGTGCTGTAGGGGTTCAGCGGCCGGGGGCCCCGTCCCTGAGGGCGTCCGCGACCTCGGTCACGATCGCCCGCATGGCCGCCTCGGCCACGTCGGGCAGCCCGTCCCGGACGGCCCGCGCCACCGTCGTGTGCAGGCGCAGGGCCTCCGGGCGGGGGTTGTGGGGCATCAGGTCGTAGGAGGTCCGGGCGACGAGCACCTCGGTCACCACCTCGGCCAGTCCGGAGAGCATCTCGTTTCCGGACAGCTCCAGGACGGCGCGGTGGAAGGCGATGTCGAGCTCCATGAAGGTGGTGAGCTCTCCGGCCTGGCCGGTGACGGTCATCTCCTCCGCGACGTCCACCAGCCGGGCCCGCTCGGCGGCGGGGCCGCGTTCGGCGGCCAGGGCGGCGGCGCCAGGTTCCACGGCGGCACGGAGCTCGTTGAGGGACCGCAGCTGTTCCATCCGGCCCGATCCGGCCAGGCGCCAGCGGATCAGCTGGGGGTCGAACACGCTCCAGTCCCCCTGGGGGCGGACCCGGATGCCGGTGCGGGGGCGGCTCACCACGAGGCCCATGGACTCCAGCACGCGCACCGCCTCGCGGGCGACCGTCCGCGACACGCCGAAGTCACCCTCCAGGCCCTGGAGGGTGAAGGCGTGCCCGGGGGCGTACTCCCCGGCGGCGATCGCGGGGCCGAGTACCGCCAGCACCCGGTTGTGCAGCGTTCGGTGCTCGGTGGCCATCGCGTCCCTCGGAATCTCCGTGTGTTCGACCTCTTCCGGTCGGGGTCAGGGAGCAGCCTAGTCGGATTGATTGATATCACTATTGGTGGCGGCGTCGCGGCGTAGCGGCGTGCCAGGACTCGGAGAGAGCATGCATTTCGTGTTCATGGGCGTATCCGGCAGCGGGAAGACCAGTGTCGCCGAGCGGATCGCCGCGCGGTTGGGGCTGCCCTTCGCGGAGGCCGACACCTTCCATCCGGAGGCCAACATCACGAAGATGTCGGCGGGTGTACCGCTGACGGACGAGGACCGCTGGCCGTGGCTGGCCGAGCTCGCGGACTGGATCGCCGCGCACGAGGCGCTGGGGGAGTCGACCGTGATGGCCTGCTCCGCGCTCCGGCGCTCCTACCGGGACGTGCTGCGCGGCGCGGCCCCGGGCGTGTACTTCGTGCACATGCACGGCACGGAGGACGTGATCTGGAAGCGGATCGAGGCCCGCACGGACCACTTCATGCCGCCCGCGCTGCTGCGCTCGCAGCTGGAGACCCTGGAGCGCCTGGGGCCGGACGAGGAGGGGCTGGAGCTCGACGTCCGGGCCGACCTCGACACGCTCAGCGGCCGGGCCCTGGAGTACGTGTCCGAGCGGCTGGGAGCCGCCCGGGCCTGAGCCCGGCGGCTTCTGGCCGGGTCGAACCCGTGGGGCGCTCCCGCGTGATGAGGGTTCACCCCAGCTGCCGACGGGCCTCCTCGAGTCCCTCCCGCAGCCAGTCGGGAGTGAACTCGTCACTCCTGGGGTAGAGATTCGCCTCGTCGACGTAGTCCTCGGCGCCCGGGGCGAAGGTGAACGGTGGCTGACTCTCATAGTCGAAGAAGGAGGCGAACTCCCCCTCGCTCCGGATCTCCAACCTCCAGGTGAACCAGGTTCCCTGACCCTCCCTGTACGCGCCGGATCTGAGGTCCATGATCCTGGGGAAGAGCCTCCCTGGCAGATTGACCCTGCCGTGCTCTCCCGCCTCGTTCTCGAACTCGGTGGTCATGATTCCGTACATGCCGATGAGTGTGACGACGAGCCTTCCCGTCCTCCAACCGTCGGGCAGGTGGCGTGCCATGTCCGAGGCGATCCGCGAGATCACCTCGTTCTCCTCCGCCGGGCCCATGTGACCCCTGGGGCTGCCGTACATCCTTGTTCCGTTCCGTTCGAGCCGTGTCCGTGTACGGCGTCCTCAGCGCCACCGTGCTCGTTGAGCGGCCGAGCGCCATGAGCCGCGGCCACCGATCCACGGGGTCCACTCTCCGTTGCCGACTGGTTCGCGATCCTGTGACGGTGATATCACCGTGTGTGCGCGGATTCGGCTCCACTTGTGTAGTACGCCCCGGCACGCGACCCTGGTGGTCATGCACGACACCCAGACGTCCCCCGCATCCTCCGCGTCCCGGCCCTTCAGCGAGCTGCCGACCCCCCGGCCGAGCATGCTCGCCGCGCGCCGCCCGGGCGTGCGGCCCCCGCAGGACGTTCGACAGACCTGTGTCCTGATGTTCGTCACCGCCGCCGTCTTCGTGGGGCTGGCCTACCAGTCCTGGACGACGCTCCAGACGGACCCGCCCGCCCCGGTCGTGAACGAGCTGTGGGCGCAGCTGGTCCTGGCCGCGCTGGTCGCCCTGGGGCTGGTCGCGCTCGCCCTGCCGGTGCGCCGAGGGGGCAACGTCCTGTGGCGTGCCGCCCAGCTCGGCGCGCTGGTCGCCCTCGGTGTGGCGGTCTCCGTGCTCCACACGGCGGCCCGGCTGGCGGACACCCCGACGCTCCTGGTCGCCCTGGTGGTGGTCATGTTCTCCATCGTCACCGCCATCGCCCTGTGGAGCACGAGCGTGCGCCGCTGGTGCGCGGTCTAGCCGGGTACGCCGAGGGCCCGGGGTGCGCGGCCCGTGCGTGTTCTCGGGCGCGTCCCCGGGCCCCCTTCGGAGTCCCTCAGGCTCCGCCGGTCAGTCCTCCTCCTCGCCGTCCGCCAGGACGTGCAGGCGGGCCAGGTGCTCGCTGCCGTCCTCCCCGTGGCGGTTCACGTAGATCTCGCGGGCCTCGTCGGCGATGTCGCCGACCTCGTCCTCGAATCCGTAGTCGAGCAGGTCGTCCAGGAGGTCGAGGGAGCGGTGCAGCGGGTCCCCGTCGTCGGGGTCGGCCGCGGCCTCCTGCGGGGAGTGCTCGGTGACCCGAGTCAGCACGACGCCTCGGGCCTCCTCCACCGCGCTCTCCGCTCCGGCGGCCGCGCTCAGGCGGATGCGGGTGATGGGGTCCTCGTCGGCGACGAGCATCAGCTGCTCGGCCAGCCAGGCGGTGTCCTGGCCTTCGAGGAACGCGGTGAGTTCCGCGTCGTCAAGGGGAGTGTCCATCCGCAGATCATAGGACGAACCGCGCGTTGTCGGCGCCGCGGGTCCGACCTCCGGAAGGGGGTCCGGAAAACGGACATTCGACAAGAAAGTTCATTCATCCCATGATGGGATAAAGAAGGGGAATGGGTGTTCGGGTGAATACCCTTGGTGATCGATTTCGAGTACGCGAGATACCGCCGAAGTTCTTTCACAGTTAAACACGTGCGGGCCAATAGGCGATCTATGGATCACGGCACAGATCTGAAACGGTTGTATTAATACCCAGCCGTCTACCTTCCCAGGTAGTCGTGGCGCGGTTTAGGGTCCAACACAATCGTTCCGGGACCCAAGCCCCGTCCCCCATCACTGAGGTGGACCATGTTCACGAAGTCTTCCCGTAAGCCGCTCGGCCTCCTGGCCGTCGCGGCGTCGCTCACGCTCGTGGCGACGGCCTGCGCGGAGAGTGACCGTGCCGGAGGAGGCGACGACGACTCCCAGCCGTTCGTCTTCGCCTCCGCCGGTGACATCACCGCGCTGGACCCCTTCCTCGCCAGTGACGGCGAGACCTTCCGTTACAGCCGCCAGGTATTCGAGACCCTTCTCGAACACGAATCCGGTGGTTCTGAAATCGTCGGCGGACTGGCCGAAACCTGGGACCAGTCCGAGGACGGAACCGTCTGGACCTTCCACCTCCGGGACGGGGTCACGTTCCACGACGGCGACGAACTCAACGCCGAGGCGGTCTGCGCCAACTTCGACCGCTGGTTCAATCTGACCGGCGCGTACCAGAGCTCGAACAACTCGTATTACTGGCAGAAGATCTTCGGCGGATTCGCGGAGAACGACGAGACGTACGCTCCGCCGGAGGCGCGCTACGAGTCCTGCGAGGCCGAGGACGAGCTCACCGCCGTCATCGAGGTCACCGAGTACTCCTCGCTCTACCCGGGCGGGTTCAGCCTCGCGGCCTTCGGCATCATGAGCCCCACCAGCATCGCGGCCATGGAGGGCCAGGAGATCACGGGGGAGGAGGGCAACCCCAACCTGCCCGAGTACACCCAGGTCCCCGGCACGGTCGCCGGCACCGGTCCCTTCACGGTCGAGGAGTGGAACCAGGACCAGGGTGAGATCACCTTCGAGCGGTTCGACGACTACTGGGGCGAGCCCGCGGGCTTCGAGAACATGATCATCCGGGCCATCCCGGACGAGAACGCCCGCCGCCAGGCCCTGGAGGCCACCGACATCCACGGCTACGACCTGGTGGCCCCGGCCGACGTCGCCCCGCTCCAGGACAAGGGGTTCGAGGTCCCCACTCGTGACGTGTTCAACGTCCTCTACCTGGCCTACCACCAGGAGAACGAGGCCCTGGCCGAGCTGGAGGTCCGCGAGGCCCTCTCCAACGCCGTGAACCGCCAGCGCATCGTCGACACCATCCTGCCCGAGGGCGGCGAGGTCGCCACGCAGTTCCACCCGGACACCCTCGACGGCTGGTCCCCGGACGTGCGCGAGATCGAGTACGACCCCGAGCTGGCCGCCGAGAAGCTGGCCGACGCCGGCTACGAGGACCTCGAACTCGAGTTCTGCTACCCGACCGAGGTCACCCGCCCGTACATGCCCGCGCCCAAGGACATCTTCGACGTCATCTCGGAGGACCTCCAGGCGGCCGGCGTGACGGTCGAGGCCAAGAGCTACGAGTGGGCCGAGTACATCAACCAGACCGACAGCGGCAACTGCCCGCTGTACCTGCTCGGCTGGACCGGCGACTACAACGACGCCTACAACTTCATCGGCACCTGGTTCTCCACCCCCAACAGCGCCTGGGGCATGGACGACCAGGAGCTCTTCGACAAGATGGAGGAAGTGAGCACCAACCCCGACAACGACGAGCGCGTCGCCGGGTACCAGGAGCTCAACGAGATGGTGATGGACGTCCTGCCGGGGCTGCCCATCTCCAGCTCCCCGCCCTCCATCGCGTTCTCCGGTGACGTCAACCCGCCGAACGTGAGCCCCCTGACCCAGGAGAACTTCGCCGAGGCCTCTTGGAAGTAGACACGGGCACCCCTCCCTGACCCGAGAGGGGAACCGTGCCGGGCCCGTCCGGTCCTGACCGGTCGGGCCCGCCGCGCGGCCGACCCCGCGCCCGGCCACCCCGGCGGCCCACTGCCACACGGCACACCGCGCCGCACCCCCCCGGGACTCCCCACCCCATCCGTACGTCCCGCCGCACACCGGCGGGGGACGCTCCGCGTCCATCGTTACCACCACTGGCGAAAGGCGGCGCAGGTGCTGCGATTCATCGTCAGGCGACTCCTACAGCTGATCCCGACACTCGGCGGTCTGTCGATCCTGCTGTTCGTCTGGCTCCAACGACTGCCGGGCGGACCCGAGTACGCCCTCCTCCCCGACGACGCGACAGCGGAGCAGCGTGAGGCCCTGCGCCGCTCCCTGGGTCTGGACGAACCCCTCGCGGTTCAGTACCTGACCTTCCTGCGCAACATCGTGCAGGGCGACCTGGGGACCTCCCTCCAGACCAGCCGACCGGTCCTGGACGAGTTCCTCCTCCGCTTCCCCGCCACGTTCGAGCTGGCCGTGACCGCGATGATCATCGCCGTCGCCGTCGGCCTGCCACTCGGCTACCTCGCCGCCCGCAAGCGCGGCACCGTCCTGGACTTCGCCGCGGTGGGCGGATCGCTCCTGGGCATCTGCACCCCGGTCTTCTTCCTGGCGTTCATCCTCAAGGTCGTGCTCTCCGAGAACCTCGGGCTGTTCCCGTCGGCGTTCCGGCTCTCCCCGGGGCTCAGTCGCACCGACATCACCGGGTTCGTGGTCCTGGACGGCCTCATGACTCGGGAGTGGGACGTCGTCATGGACGCCCTCGCCCACCTGGTGCTGCCGGGTCTGGCCCTGGCGTCCATCCCGCTGGCGGTCATCACGCGGATGACCCGCGCCAGCGTCCTGGAGGTCATGGGCGAGGACTACGTGCGCACCGCGAACGCCAAGGGCCTGCACCGCACCACGGTGCGCACCCGGCACGTGCTCCGCAACGCGCTGCTGCCGGTGGTCACGGCGGTCGGCCTGCTCGCGGGAAGCCTCTTCGCGGGAGCGGTCCTCACCGAGAGCGTCTTCGCGTTCCCGGGGATCGGTTCGTTCGTCTACGCGGCGACCCAGACCCGTGACTACCCGGTGCTCACCGGCTTCATCCTCCTCATCGCCACCATGTACGTGTTCATCAACCTCCTGGTCGACATCTCGTACAGCCTCCTCGACCCGAGAGTGCGGGCCCAGTGATGCCTACGACACCGAGTCAGAACCCGTCCGAGGCCCCGGACACCGCGGGGACCGACGAGAAGGTGCCCTTCCACAAGCGCCGGGCCGACAAGATCGACCGGCTCGCCGAACTCATGGGAGACCGGGACGCGGGCACCCACGGCGCGGGTGTGTGGAGCGAGGCCTTCCAGCGGATGCGGCGCAGCCCCATGGCGATCACCGGCGCGGTCATCGTCGCGCTGTTCCTCGTCATCGCGCTGTTCTCGCCCCTGATCGCCACCTACAGCCCCACCTCCCAGGCCTGGGGCAACGAGGTCTTCCCGAACCGCAACGAGTTCGTCGGGCCGCGCGCCGAGAACTGGCTGGGCCTGGACCACCTGGGCCGGGACATGTTCTCCCGCATGGTGATCGGCGCCCGCCAGACCCTCATGGTGGGCGTGGTCGCCACCCTGGTCGGCTTCCTGTTCGGCGCGCTCCTGGGCGGTATGGCCGGTGCGTGCTCGGTGCTGGGCGGTCGCTGGGGGCGCCAGGTCGACAACGTCGTCATGCGTGTGATCGACATGATGCTGGCCATGCCGACCCTGCTGCTGGCCGTCACGGTCGCGGCCCTGGTCGGCCCGAGCCTGACCACGGTCATGATCGCGGTCGGTATCGCCCAGGTCCCGATCTTCGCCCGCCTGCTGCGCGGCGCGATGATCTCCCAGGGCAACCGCGAGTACGTGCTGGCCGCGCAGGCCCTGGGAGTGAAGAAGCACCGGATCGCCCTCACGCACATCCTGCCCAACTCCATGGGGCCGGTGATCGTGCAGTCCACGCTCACCCTGGCGACCGCCATCATCGACGCGGCCGCCCTGTCCTACCTGGGCCTGGGCAACCCGGACGCGTCCTACCCCGAGTGGGGCACGATGCTGTCCGAGGCCCAGCGGTTCCTGTCCAGCGCACCGTCCCTGGCCGTCTACCCGGCCCTGGGCATCATCATCACCGCGCTCGGCTTCACCCTGCTGGGTGAGGCGCTGCGGGAAGCGCTCGACCCGAAGTTGAGGAAGTGACCATGAGTTCCAGCACGCCGCTGTTGGCGGTGGACGAGCTGTCCGTGGTGTTCCGCCGCAAGGGCCAGAAACCGACCCGTGCCGTCGACGGGGTGTCCTTCACCCTGGAGGAGGGGCGCGTCACCGGGCTGGTCGGCGAGTCGGGCTGCGGCAAGAGCGTGACCTCCCTGGCCCTCATGGGCCTGCTCCCGGACCGGGGCGTGGAGGTCGGCGGCAGCGCCGTCATGCGCCTGTCCGACCGGGGCGAGGAGGTCCGTGAGGCGGACCTGCTGCGGGTCTCCCAGCGCCGGATGCGCGACCTGCGCGGTTCGCAGCTGGCGATGATCTTCCAGGACCCGCTGAGTTCCCTCAACCCGGTGGTGCCGATCGGGGTCCAGGTCACCGAGATCCTCAAGCGGCACCGGGGGATGCGCGGCGCGGCGGCGCGCAAGGAAGCCGCCGAACTGCTGTACCGGGTGGGCATCCCCGACCCCACCCGGCGCCTGAACGAGTACCCGCACCAGCTGTCCGGCGGGATGCGCCAGCGCGCGCTCATCGCCATGGCGGTGGCGTGCAAGCCGCGTCTGATGATCGCGGACGAGCCCACCACGGCTCTGGACGTCACCATCCAGGCGCAGATCCTGGAGCTGCTCAAGGACCTGGTCACCGAGGAGGGCACCGGGCTGTTGATGATCACCCACGACCTCGGTGTGGTGGCCGGGCTGTGCGACGACATCAACGTGCTGTACGCGGGCCGCGCCGTGGAGACCGCCGAGCGGGCGCCGCTGTTCAGCGACCCCACCCACCCCTACACGGTGGGTCTGCTCGGGTCCATCCCCCGGTTGGACGCGCCGCGCGGCGAACCGCTCACCCCGGTGCGCGGTTCGGTCAACGACAACATCGCGTGGGCTGACGGGTGCGCGTTCGCCCCGCGCTGCGACCACTACACCATGGAGTGCCTCCAGGGGCCGCCCCAGCTCGTCGGCGTCGGCGACGGGGACCCCGGACACGTCCACCGTTGTGTGAACCCCATCAGCCACGCCGACGTGGTGGACCGGGCCGTGCTGGAGAGCCCGGCCGTGGTGGGCGACGACGAGGAGGAGCGGGGATGAGCCTGCTGGAGATCAAGGACCTCAAGGTCCACTTCCCGATCAGGCGGGGCGTGATCGTCGACCGCACGGTGGGGCACGTGCGCGCCGTGGACGGGGTCTCGCTCAGTATCGAGAAGGGCCAGACCTACGGGCTGGTGGGGGAGTCGGGCTGCGGCAAGACCACCCTGGGCCGCGCGGTGCTGCGGCTGAACGAGATCACCGAGGGCGAGGTGTGGTTCGGCGGGCGCGACCTGGCGGGGCTCGACTCGGAGTCGATGCGCCGTGAACGCGCCAACCTCCAGATGGTCTTCCAGGACCCGCTGGGCAGCCTCAACCCGCGTCAGAACATCGGGTCGATCCTCCTGGAGGGCCTCCAGACCCACGGCATCGGCGGTCCGGAGGGCGCGTCGGCCCAGAAGGCGAGCCGGGCGGAGCGGGCCGCCGAGACCAGGAAGGACCAGCGCCGGCGGGTGGTGGACGCGTTGGAGCGCGTGGGGCTGTCGGCCAAGGCGCTCCAGCGCTATCCGCACGAGTTCTCCGGCGGCCAGCGCCAGCGGATCGGGATCGCCCGCGCGCTGGTCCTGGAGCCGGACCTGATCATCTGCGACGAGCCGGTGTCGGCCCTGGACGTGTCCATCCAGGCGCAGGTGCTGAACTTGTTGGAGGAGCTCCAGGAGGAGCTGGGCCTGACCTACCTGGTGATCGCGCACGACCTCGCGGTGGTGCGGCACGTCAGCGACGTGGTGGGGGTGATGTACCTGGGGTCGATGGTCGAGGAGGCCTCCAGCGACGAGCTGTACGAGACCCCACTGCACCCGTACACGCGGTCGTTGATGTCGGCGGTCCCGGTGCCGGACCCGACGGTGGAGGATGGCCGGGAGCGCATCCTGCTCGCAGGCGACCTGCCCTCGCCCGCGAACCCGCCGGCGGGCTGCCGGTTCCACACCCGGTGCCCGTGGCGCCAGGAGGAGCGCTGTGACACCGAACGCCCGGAGCTGCGCCCGCTGAAGGGCGCCGAGGGCGGCACACACCGGGTGGCGTGCCACTACGCGGAGCAGATCCTGTCCGGGCAGATCCAGCCCCGGGAGGAGCTGGCGGAGCGGATCGTGCACGGGGCGGGCTGAGTCGGAACGCGTGTGTGGGGTCCCGTCAGCGGGGCCCCGCGCACGCGCGTGTGCGGAGCCGCCATCGGCGCGCCGGTCCGGAACCGGTGTCGTCCGCGCGATCCCTGCGGAACCCGCTCAGCCCCCTCGCGGGGAGATGATCCCGTGGTCATTCGCCCAGCGTTCGAAACCGCCCGCGGGGAAGGGAAGGTGGTAAGCGGTTTCCAGAAGGTGGTCCGCCAGGCTGCCGACCATGGCCGTGGTGAGCAGGCCAGCGCGGATGGCTTCGCAGAGCAGACCGAGAGTTCCCTGGAAGGGGATGCCCGCGTCCTGGGCCAAGCGCCGGGCCGCGCGGTCGTCGATCACCGCCGTGGCCTTGTGTACCTGCGCGTAGGCGAGGACCGAGCTCTCTCCGACATTTCGACCTCCCGCGACGAGGAACTCGGAGAAGCGGGCGAAGGACTCGATCTCGGCACCGGATTCCAGGGTGTGCCTCTTCGGCCACTCGGCTCCGAGGACCTGCTGTAGGTACGGTCTGGTGTGAGCACCCTGGCGCAACTCGTGTTCGACCTCGCCGGTGATGACGACGGTGCGCGGGCCCGCGACCGTGCGCAGCACACCCAGCCATCCGGCTTCGGTGAGGTGACTCAGAGGGCCGGTGTCGAGGACGATCTCCTCCGATGGCGGTCCGCTCATGAAACGAACTGCCATATGGCCGACTCGTTCAATCGTGGCAGCTCCGGAAGATCCGCTGTTGACCACGTCCCCATCAACAGGTCCAAGGCGCGCTCTTCGCTGATTCTCTCGGAGGTGAACAGACGCAGCACGGCCGCTTCGTACTCGCGCGGGAGCTGGCTCTCGGCGAGCTCGTCCGCGTTGACGAGGTCGTACTGCACGATGTCCGCTCTGGTGGTTCTGGTCATGCGCACCTGAGCGGCCTGCGCGCCGCTGACCAGACCGAGCTCGGCGAGTCGACGTGCCAGTGTGGACATGTCCACGCGGAACCTGCTGGCCGTTCGAACGGTGGCCGCTCGGAGGCTGTCGTCCTCGTGTCCCGCCCACGTTCGCCAGGCCTCTCGCAGGGAGGCGTCCGGGAGCAGCAGGGAGCGGGCGAACCGGTCCATCAGCTGTTCGCGCGAGTCCCGGCTCGAACTTCCGTCGATGCGCCAGTCGACCGTGTACTCGTCGGCGACGAGGAGGTGTCCCAGCTCGTGTGCCAGGGACAGGCGTCGACGTCCCACGCGGCGATCGCCGTTCACCACCGCGACCGCGCCGGTCTCCAGAAGGACGCTGGCCGCGTCGGCGGCGTCGGTGCCAAGGTCGATGACGAACGGGAGCAGCCCGGCTCGAACCACCGTTCTGCCGAGGTCGCACAACGGCCCCTCCGGGTCAGCGCCGAGTAGCACACGGGCCCGTTCGGCGAGCTCGTCGGCCTCTTCCCCGTTTTCGGGCATCGGATGTTCGGGGGGGCGCCGCACTCTGTCCCGGAATCCGCTGTCATTGCGGGCGATGAACTCCACGTCGCGGGCGCGACGTTCCACTTCGGTGTCGATGCGGGGGCTGGGTTCACCGGGGTCCGTGACGTTGCGGTGCGACACGATCGCGGGCGGGGCCTCCTGGACGAACCACTCGATTCTCTCACCGACGGCATCGGCAACCTCGGCGAGCTCCAACGCCGTCAGCCGACGGTTGCCGCTCTCCATCTTCGCGAGTACGGACCGGTGTACGCCGATGGCCTGGGACAGCTCGATCTGTGTGAGACCCGCGCGTTGGCGGGCCTGGGCCACGCGATGACCCAGCTCGGCAGAGGTGAGGACCATGTGTTCCATAATAGAACACGTCGGCGGCGGGCTCCCGTGACAGTCGGGGCGAGCCCGTCGCGATGTGCCTTCGCCGCACGTCATGGCAGCGGCAAGGTGCCTCGTGGAGCCGGTCCTACCGGGCGGCCGCCGACCCGTCCGTTCCCCGCGGGGCCACGGGGCGGGTGAAGCGGCGGCACACGTACACGCGGGCGAACGCGGCGCGCAGCCGTGCCTCCTCGGCCGGGTCCGCGTGCAGGAAGGCCCCGCCCACGTGGAACCCGACGCGGGGGGTCACCGCCTCCGCGGCCTCGTCCCCCTCGGCGTGGACGTGCAGGTAGTGGTCGTGGTCGGTGAAGCCCCGCGCCCGGTACCAGGCCAGGGTGTCGGCGTCGTCGCGGGTCCAGGCGTCGAGTGCGCGGACCCCGGTGCCCCGGAGCCGGGCCAGGAGCGCCTCCAACAGGGCGGTCCCGATTCCCCGCGCCCGGTGGTCGGGGTGGACCGCGACGGTGTCGATCGTGGCGCCGGCCCCGGACCGTTCGGCGTCCAGGATACCGACGACGGTGGCGCCGGAGACGGCCACCAGCTCCACACAGGGCCGGTCGAACTCCGGCTTGGCCGTCTTCACGTCGTCGAAGTAGGCGGTGTGGAGGAAGGACAACACCCGGCAGCGCAACCACCCCTCCTCGTCGGCGGGACGGTAGGGGCGGATCTCCAAGGGGGCCATCCGGCCCATTCTGTGCGGCCTCCGCCACGGGCACCACCGGTTTTCCCGGACCCGTTCCCCGTGTCACGGGTGCGGGGCGTGACACGGGCATGACCTCCGTGACTGTCGCCCGCAGGGGGTCCGGCCGAAGAATCGGGACCATGACCTCCTCTGACACGCAGCACCCCCCGCAGGACCGGCCGGTCACCGACCCGCCCGCTCCCGAGCGCCACCGACGGCCCAGGGCGCAGGCCGCGCCCCGCCGAGTGCTGCTGACGGCCCTCGTGATCGGCACCGCCGCGGCCCTGGCGGCCCACCTGCTCTTTCCCCTGCTCCCGCACCGGGCGCCGGTCGCGGCGGTGGAGCTGGAGGGTGACGACGCCCTGGCCGCCGACGTGGCCGCCGCCCTGGACACGGGCCAGATCCAGGGGCTGGCGGTCGCCCGATTCCGCAACGACGCCCCGGACCGGGTCGAGTGGGTGACGGCGGGGACCGCCGACGGCGCGGCCCCGATCACTCCGGACACCCGGTTCGAGACCGCGTCGGTGTTCAAGACCCTCACCGCGATGACCCTGGCGGACATGGTGGACCGAGGGGAGACCTCACTGGACCGCACCCTGGAGGAGGTGTTCCCCGACGCCGAGTTCGGCGACCCGGCCTTCGCCGAGGCCACCCTGGAGGACCTGGCCACCCACCACGCCGGGTTCGTGACCCAGGTCGAGACCGGATGGCTCGGCACGCTGCGGGGCCTGGCGACGGGTGACACCTACCGGATGGCGCACCCGCCGCTGGAGTTCGCGGCCTCCGCCGCGCCCCTGGCCCCGGGCCGCCACATGTACAGCAACGCCGGGTACGCGCTCCTCGGGGAGGCGTTGGCCGCCGAGTCCGGGACGCCCTACCCGGAGCTCGTGCGCGAGCGGGTGCTGGAGCCGCTCGGCATGGACGCCACGGTGATCAGCGGTTCGGGGGTGCCCGAGGGCGCCGCGGGTCCGCACCGTGAGCCGGGGGCGCGCAACGAGGACTGGCGCAACACCGACTACGCGGCCGCCGGGGTCGCGACCTGGAGCACCCCCGAGGACCTGGTCCGGTTCATGACCGCTGTGGCGGAGGGCGAGGCCCCGGGCATCGGAGCACTGGAACCGGTCTACGAGGAGGTGGAGGCCGCCGCTCCGGGGACGGGCATGGAGGGGCTGGGTATGGCACTGGGCTGGCATCTGCTGGAAGTCCCCGACGTCGGCCTGGTGACCTGGCACAGCGGCGGCACCAACGGCACCCGCACGATGGTCGCCACGGACGGGGAGCGCTCGGTGGTGATCATGGCCAACAGCTTCGGTGTGGAGGCGCCCGCGCTCGGCTTCCAGCTGCTGGGGGAGGACCCGCAGAGGGTGCAGGGGGTTCCGGCGTGGATCGCGCTGTCCCAGACCCTGCTCATGGTGCTGCTGCCCGCCCTGCTCCTGCTGTCCCTGACGCTGCGCCGTCGCACCCTGGTCACGCAACGGCCGCTCGACCGGCTGCGTCTGGTGTCGCTCACTCTCGGGGCCGTGGCCTGGAGCCTGTTCGCGGCGCGGCTCGGCGGCTGGGTGGCGACCCCCGTGGTCGTGTGGGCGCTGGGGGTCGGGCTGATCGCGGCGTCGGTCGTGGTGGGGTCCTGGCACTGGAGCCGGGTTCCGGTGGAGGCGGGACGGTGGCGTTGGCTGCACGTACCGGTGTTCGCCGTGTCGGTGCTGTTCTCGCTCGCCCTGGGCGGCCTCATGGCCTGGGGTGCCGCGGTCGCCTGGGGCTGACGGCCTCAGCGGTCCCGGTCGCCCTCCCACGAGGTGAACCAGAGGGCGAGGGCGGTGCGGTCCCGCAGACCGAGCTTGCGCAACACGTGCGTGACGTGGTTGCGCACGGTTCCCTCGGACAGGAACAGGGCGCGGGCGATCTCGCGGTTGCTGGCCCCGGACCCGACCAGGCGCACCACGTCGAGTTCGCGTCCGGTGAGACCGTGGTCGTCCGCGCCGCCGCGCCGGGCGGGGGCCGGGCGGGCCCCGGCCGACCCGGTCCCGGTCGCACCGGGTTCCGCCGCCCCCGGGGTTCTGGTCAGTGCGGCGACCATCCGGGCGGCGGCGTGCCCGAGCAGGAGGGTCTCGCCCCGGGCCGCGCGGCGGACGGACTCGGCGACCTCCTCGGGTTCGGCGTCCTTGAGCAGGTACCCCTTCGCACCCGCCCGCAGGCAGGCGAAGAGGTGCTCGTCCTCGTCGAAGCTGGTCAGCACGACAGCCGCCACGTCGGGGTGGCGCTCGGCCAGCCGCGCGAGCAGGGCGGTGCCGTCCATGCGCGGCATGTGCACGTCGACGAGGGCCACGTGGGGCGGTCGGGCGAGTTCGGGGGAGTCGAGCAGCTCCAGGGCGGCCACCCCGTCCTCAGCCTCGCCCACCACCTCGATGTCCGCTTCCGAGGCCAGCAGCCGGGCCATGCCCCGGCGGACGATCCGGTGGTCGTCCACCAGGAGCACCCGGACCCGTTCCCCTTCGCGGTGGGGCCTCGACATCACGCCGCCTCCAGTTCCCGTGCGCGTTCGTTGGTCGTGAGCGGGAGCCGGGCACGGAGTTCGAACCCGCCCCCGGCCCGGGGCCCGGTCTCCAGGGTCCCACCCAGTGCGGCCAGGCGCTCGCGCAGCGCGGTCAGCCCGAAGCCGGGGGCACCGTCGTCCGGTCCTCTCCCGTCGTCGGCCACGACCAACTCCAGCGCCCGCGCTCCGGTGCGCACGTCCACGTCGACCCGGCTGGCTCCGGAGTGGCGCAGCGCGTTGGTCAGCGCCTCCTGTACGCACCGGAAGGCGACCAGCTCGGCTTCGGCGTCCAGGTCCTCGGGCCACGCGCCGCCGCTGGTGAAGGAGGTGGCCACTCCGAGTTCGCCGAAGGAGTCCGTGAGCGAGCGCAGGGCGGCCGCCCCCGAGCGTTCGGTGAGCGCGACGGGTTTGAGCGCCCGCACCCAGCGGCGGGTGTCGGCCAGGGTCTCCTTGGTGAGCCTGCGGGCCTGGCCGACGTCCTCGCGCAGGCCGTCCAGGAGGTCGGGCGGCAGGTCCGGGGGTAGGGCGGCGACCGCCCGCTCGGCGTTGACCAGGCACAGGTGGACGGCGCTGAGGTGGTGGCCGGTGCTGTCGTGCATCTCCCGGGCCATCCGGTCCCGCTCGTCGGCGATCGCGCGCTCCCGGTCGCGGGCGGCGTGCGCGCGCAGGAGCTCGTGGGCCTGTTCCAGCTCCTCCAGGAGTTCGCGGGTGCGGTGGGCCTGCCGGGCCGCGCCGACCAGCGCCCGCACGGCGGTGAGCACCCCGAGTCCGTAGAGCAGCAAGAGGGCCCCGTTGAACAGCGCGTAGCCGAACGGCAGACCGGCCAGGCCCAGGACGGTGTTGAGCAGCGCGAACACCACGGCCATGGCCAGGCCGCCGGGTAGGCCGAAGGCGCACAGTGCCAGGGTGAGGGCGACGGCGACCAGACCGTGGAGACCGAACTCGGCGGTGAGCGGCATGACCACCGTGCAGGAGACCAGGAAGGCCACGGTCGCGGCCCGTCGAGGTGCCGGGGCGCCGGGCTCCCACGCGGTGAACGGCCACAGCGCGCACACCGGCACCAGGGCTCCCAGCATGAGGAGGAAGACGGGGTCGGGGTACGCGAAGTGCGCGGGGACGAACCGGCCCTCCGCCAGGGCGTTGAGGGAGCGCACCAGGACGTAGCTCAGCACCACGGACCCGAACACGAGGTGCGCGACGGGACGCGGGCGGGGGCCGCGCGGGTCCAGGAGGTCGACCAGCGACCGCCGAGGGAGATCGGTCATGGCCCCACCCTCCCAAAGGCGGCGTCCCCGCGCGAAGGGAGTATGACGGATGTCCCATGACACCGGTGACTGTCCACGGGGTCCTCGGGGGGTAAGGATGGGGGTATGGGAGAGGAATCGCCGACATCCGGGTCGGGCGCGCACGCACCGTCCGGTTCCGGGCTGTTCCTGTACGACCGGGACTGCGGCTTCTGCCAGCGCGCGGTCGCGTTCGCCCGGGACCGCCTGCGCACCCGCACCGCCTTCGCGGCCTGGCAGGACTGCGACCTGCCCGCTCTGGGGCTGACGCCGGAGCAGACCGACGCGCGTGCCTGGATCGTCTATCCGGACGGGCGGCGGTTGGCCGGGGGCGACGCCGTCGCCGGGGTGCTCCTGGGGGGCGGGCGCCCGGCCCGGGTCCTCGGCCGGTTCCTTCTGCTGCCCGGTGCGCGGGTCGTGAACCGCGCCGTCTACCGGGTCGTGGCCGCGAACCGGCACCGCCTGCCCGGCGGAACCTCCTCCTGTACCCTGCCGACCGCGAAGTGAGGACCACCCCGTGCGCCACCCGCCTCCGGCCCCGGGGCCGACGACGCTCCAGGCCGCGACCGACCAGATGATGCCCCCGTTCGCGGCCCTGGCCATGGCGGGATGCCTACTACTCGTCACGGCCGTCCTGGTGTACGTCGGTGTCCAAGGGGGGCGGCGCGGGCTGCGTCCCAGCCCGTTCGTCGGTATCCGCACGGCCTACACCCGCTCCAGCGAGTCCGCCTGGTACGCGGTGCACAAGGCCGCGGCTCGCTGGAACGTCGCCGCCGGTCTGGTCTGTCTGCCCGGACTGTTCTGGCTGCCGCTGGCTGCCACGCCCGAAGGCCAGGCCGCCGCCGTGCTCGTCCCGATCGGAGCCTCCACGGTGGTGCTCCTCACCGGTGTGCTCCGGGCCCACCGGGTGGCGCGGGAACGCGAGGCGCGTGAGGCGGGCCGGGCGGACCTGCCCTGAGCTCAGGCCGCCGCGCGCAGGGCCCGGCACACGTCCAGGACCCGTCCGCGCAGCACCGCGCCGCGTTCGGCGAAGTCCCGCTGGTACTCCATGTAGGCGGCCTTGCCCTCGGCGGTCTCGATCCGTACCGGGTCGTACCCCCACGCGCGCAGGTCGTAGGGGGAGGCGCGCATGTCCAGTACGCGGATCTCCTTCGACAGCTCGAAGCAGTCGGCCACCAGTTCCGAGGGGACCGCCGGGGTGAGCTTGTACGCCCACTTGTACAGGTCCATGTTGGCGTGCAGGCAGCCGGGCTGGTCGAGTTCGGTCTGGCGTTCCCGGGAGGGCTGGAGGACGTTGAGGGGGCGCGCGGGGCCGGTGAAGAACCGGAACGCGTCGAAGTGCGAGCACTGGACCCGGTGCGACTCCACGACCCGGTCGGTGCCCGCGTGCCCGAGCCGGAGGGGGACCTGCCCGTGTCGGACCTCCTCGGTCCGGTACACCATCGCCCACTCGTGCAGCCCGAAGCAGCCCAGGTGGGCGGGGCGTTCGGCCACCGCCGACAACAGCCGCTCCACGAAGTCCAGCACGGGCCGGGCGGCCAGGAAGGCGGGGACGTCCAGTCCCACCCCGCCCGAGCGCTCGGCGTAGAAGCGTTCGGAGAGCCGTTCGCGGGCGCCCCCGCCCAGCAGTACCGTCCCCGCCCCGGGGTGCCAGCGCCGCAGCTGTGCGGGCTTGAGGTTGTAGTAGGTGAACAGGAAGTCCTCGACGGGGTGGCGCTCCCCGGCGCTCCGGCGCCGGACGTGGTCGCCGACCAGGGCGTCGACCCGCCGTGCGTGCAGCTCGGCGCGCTCGCGCCACTCCGTCTCCGCCAGGTCTGCCACGGCCGCGGTCCTCGTTCCCGTCACGGCACCCAGGGTACGCGCGGCCGGTCCCCGGCCCTGCCCTAGGCTGCTGGGGTGCAGATTCCCA
Organism: Nocardiopsis sp. NPDC006938; assembly: GCF_042869555.1. NCBI lineage: Bacteria > Bacillati > Actinomycetota > Actinomycetes > Streptosporangiales > Nocardiopsidaceae > Nocardiopsis > Nocardiopsis sp. NPDC006938. The sequence continues at coordinate 404,238 of NZ_JBIAGA010000002.1, forward strand.
CCGACGAACAGATCCGCGCCCTCCACGAGCGCCACGCGCCCACGGCCGAGGCCTTCGAGCGCGTGTACTCCCACTGCCGGGCGGTGTGCGAGGTGGCCGAACTGCTCCTGGACCGCGGGGACCGGGGTGTGAACGCCGATCTGGTCCGTGCCGGGTGTCTGCTCCACGACGTCGGCGTCTACCGGCTGATGGACGCGCGGGGGGTGATCGACGGCCCCCGCTACGTCAGCCACGGGGTGCTGGGCCACGGGCTGCTGGCGGAGGAGGGGTGGTCCCGGACCCTGTGCCGGTTCTGCTCGCACCACACGGGCGTGGGTGTGACCCGTGAGGACGTCGTCTCCCAGGGCCTGCCGGTCCCCGTCGCGGACTACCTCGCCGAGACCCCGGAGGAGGAGCTGGTGATGTACGCCGACAAGTTCCACAGCAAGAGCGAACCGCCGGTCTTCCTCACCGCCGCGACCTACGCCGCCAAGGTGCGCCGCTTCGGACCGGAGAAGGAACGCCGTTTCCGGGAGCTGGTCGAGCGCTACGGGGAACCGGACCTGGCCGCCCTGTCCCGCGCCCACGGGCACGCCCTGGTCTGACCGCTCCGGCGCGGGGCGCGGCGCTCAGTTCGACTGCTGCACCGGCAGGTGCCTTCCCAGGTAGCCCACGTACACGCGGTTGGTGGTGTCCGGGCCCAGGTGCGGGAAGAAGTAGAGCCGCGGACAGATGCCGTACTCGGTGTCCAGCTTGATGTGCGCGTACATCGGGACCCGGCCGTCCGGCTCCACCTCGGCCGGTACCCGGAAGACCCGCTTCTCGTGGAGCTTGCCCCGGTTGCGGACGTGGTCCGACTCCTGCGAGGCCAGCCGCTTCACCGGGATGACCCGGTACCCGTTCGGCGGTTCGCGCAGGTAGGAGTGGAACCCCAGTCCGCTCCCGGGGTTGTCGAACTGGTAGCGGGCGTAGTCGTTCAGGGCCAGCAGGGCCTCCCAGGCGCGAGTCACCCACAGCCCCTCCTTGCGGCTGTCGGAGAGTTCGCGCACCGTCTGGTCCTCGATGGTGAAGAACAGGTGCGGCAGCGCGGAACCGTCGGTGATGCGCTCCAGTAGGTCCACGACGTTGGACGGCGGTCGCAGCTCGGTGTCGCGCGGGGCCGGTTCGGCGGCCAGTCGGAACAGGCCCTCCTCCCGCACACGGTCGCGCAGCCACCGCGCCTCGAACCGGGCGGCCCGACGCTCCTCCCGGGCCAGCGCCAGCTCCTCGGCCAGGTCGGAGTTCTCGGCGAGCGCCGCCTGGTGTTCCTCCGACAGCTCCCCGATCCGCGCGTTGAGCCTGCGCACCTCCTCGCGGAGCCGCCGCACCTGGTGTTCCTGGGCCTGGGCGGCGGCGCGCTCCAGGGAGGAGGCGGAGTCGTGTTCCGACTGGTGTGCGATGACGTTCCCCGATCCTGTGGGTGCCCGTGGGGGAACGGGGGCACGGGTGCGCGGACCCCGGCGCAGGTCCTCGGTCTCCTCGGTGAGAAGGCCGTCGATCGCCCGGAGCGCGTCGGGCAGGCCCAGGCCGAGCGCGTTGTCGCGCACCCGCCTGGACAGGGCCGCGCCCACCCAGTTGCGCACGCGTTCGCCGTCGCGTGCCGTGTCGAGGGTGCCGGGGCTCATCCGGGGGTGGCGCCGGGCGTCCGAGGCGTCGGCCGGGTCCACGCCCGGCAGGAGGGTGCGCACTCCGCCCGGGGGCACGTCGAGGCCGCGGGGCAGCAGCGCGCCCACCCGGTCCAGTGCGGCCCCGTCCAGGACGTATCCGGCGCACATGCCGGTGCACCGTGACAGGGCCCCGGCCATCGACGCGCGCCAGTCGGCCACGGTGACGTCGCGCGGCGCGCCGGTGGCCACGATGGCCAGACGGCGCAGCGGGTCGTGGATGGTCGAGAGGAGGGCGGCCACGTCCCCGTCGTCGCGTCCCCGCACGATCCGGGGAGAGGACGGCAGGGGATGGGCACCGTCGTGGGCGTCGACCGACTCCAGCAGCATGCGCGCGACCTCGGGCGGCATCACGTCGGGGCGGGGGGCGTTCGGGGCGGCGGGGCCGGCGGGGTCGACGGTCATGTCGATCCACACGTGGCTCCACGGGGAGAGTTCGGGGTCCACGACCACCGTGGCCAGCGTGCGCCACACACCCTCGGGTTTGTCGGACTCGGTGGTCAGCCGCAGGAAGGTCAGGCCCTCGTCGGCGTTGTGGTGGCGTACCACCAGCGCACGGGAGCGGTTGCTCAGCTCGTACCGGCCCGGAGCGGTGAAGTCGACCCGCGCCCCCGAGTTGCCGCGCTTGCTCAGCCAGCGGGACAGGACGGAGGAGGCGACCGAGACCAGGTCGCCGTCGTGGTGGACCGCGACCATCGTGCGGTAGACGAGCGGCAAGGGCACCCCCGGGTTCCCGTCGGCTGCTGCGGACCCGGGGGTGCGGGTCACCGCCCCGCGGCCTCCAGGTCGTACTCTCCGTTTACCCAAGGAACGGCCAAGTCATCAATCGCCACACGCCAGTGCGCTCCGGGGATCTCCTCGCGCAGCCGGGCGAGGGCGGCCAGGTAGTGGCGCAGGTGTGCCATGACGGGCAGGGGGCCGCTCGCGGAGTGGGAGAGCTTGCTGGCCCCGGCGAACAGTTCTCCGGCGCCCGCGTACACGGCGTACGGGGCCAGGGGCTCGAAGAGTTCGGGGGGTCCCAGGGCCGGGTCGGTGACCTCTCCCAGGGCGATCCACTCGGGCAGCAGGCGTTCGGCGTGGGCGGCCAGCGCCCGCTCGCCCTCGGCCGTGATCCGGTCCACGGCGGCGCGTTCGGTGTCGCTGAGCGGGGTGTCGCGGCGGGCGCTGTAGTACAGGCTGACGCTCAAGGGGGCTCCTGGTGGGTCGACTGCTCCCAGGATGGTCGGCGGGGCCGACACTTCCCGTGCGTGTGCGCCACCGGGATGACCGTCCGCAACCCCTCCACCGGAGGGACGGCGGGCGGCGATGACCGACCGCACCCACGAGCGGGCGCCGGTGCTGACCGGGATCGATCCGTAGGGGCCACGGCGCGACGCGCACGGGGGCGGTGGCCGGTGTGCGGCCGCCGCCCCGTGGCACCCCTCGTGCGCGGCGTCCTACAGCTTCGAGGCGTGGTCGAAGAGGTCGCGGGCCTCGGTGCCCAGGCGGGGCCCGTACTGGGTGCCGCGGTCGTCGGCGTACTTGAAACTCACCACGGACGAGATGGTGCCGGTGCCGGTGGCCGGGTCGAAGCCGGAGAACCAGGGTCCGCCGCTGGAGCCCTGGGTCATGGTGCAGCGCACCCCGTTGGCGGTGGTGCCGCCGGTGTCGGGGACGGTCCGGCCGGAGCAGTAGTGGAGTTCGCGGCCGTTGTAGGGGGAGGCGGCCGGGTAGCCGAAGGTGTACACCTGCACGCCCCTGGACACGCTCTGCTCGGTCCAGGTGTCGAAGGAGATCCGTTGGGCGCCGACGCGGTCCTGCACCGCGGTCCCGCCGTCCTCGTTGAGCACGACCATCGCGAAGTCGTAGCTGTCGTCGGCCCGGTTGGACCACTGCGGGACGACCATGAGGTCGCGGGCGGTGAACTTGCCGTGCGGGCTGTCCCCGGAGGAGTAGCCGGGGACGAAGGTCCAGTTCTGGGCCCAGGAGCCCTTCCCATCCTTGGCGCAGTGCCCGGCGGTGACCAGGGTGCTGCGGTTGGCGGAGTCCACGACCGAGGCCGAGCAGGTGAAGTCGCGGCCGTCCATGGTCAGGTAGACCTTGCCGGTGGTCCTGGTGACCTTCCCGCCGTCGTTCCAGCGGTCGCCGTCGCTGTTGGGGCTGGAGGCCTGCGGTTCGGTCCCGGCGGAGCTCTGGAGCGGTTCGGTCAGCCCGAGGGTGGACTCGACGAGGCTGGTGATGGGCTGGGCGGCGGCCATGCGGTCGCTCGTCCAGTAGTCCAGGACGGCGGTGCGCTGCTCGTTGGTCACGGCCCCGGTCTGGTGGACGACCCCGTCCATACGGGAATGGGGTGCGGCGCCCTGTGGAGCGGGTCCCCCAGGGGCGAGGGCGTCCGGGAGGGCGGCGGAGGAGTGGACGGCGTGGGAGACGGCGGCGGCCGGGGCGGGCAGGTGGTCGATGAGGGCGAGACCCCCGAGGGCGACCGCGGCTGCGGCCAGCGGGGCGAAGATCCTGCGTGCGGTGGGCGAGGTCATGCCCCTGATCTTCGCACACTTGGAGTAACACGATAACTACTTTGGGTTTGTGTCGCGGCTTTCTCGGGAAGACGGCCGCCCGACCTCGCGCGGAGTCGGGCGGGGCCGCCCGACACGTGGCGGTGCGTTGACCGGAACGCGGGGTTTCGGCGCCGATGAGCGCCGAAACCCCGCGTCCGGGGGCACCGGTGTCTACCCGAGCGGGATGGTGACCCGGGTCGGCGCCTCTTCCGGAGAGCTCACCGTGACCCTGTCCCCGATCCGGCTCTCGTTCACGTACCGGGCGTCCCGGCTGTCCACGACCACGGCCAGCCGCTGCCCCGCGGGGACGTCCCAGACCACCGAGGACAGTTCGGTGTCGACCGTCACCGGCTCGCCCGGGGTCGCGCCCCGCAGGGTGTACGGGGCGTGGCTGAGCAGGGAGCCGGTGCCCCGGTCGTTGATCGCGTACAGGTACACGAAGACCGACTGGTCGGCGACGGTCGGGGTGACGGTGAAGGTCACCTCGGGGGTCCCGGCCACCCGGGCGCCCTCGGGGTAGACGGGGCTGGTCCACACGGCGGCCCGGTACCGGTCCACGGTGGGCAGCAGTACGCCGGTGGGCACGTCGAAGAACTGCTGGAGGGCCCCGGAGAGGATCACCGTGCCGCTCTCGGCGGTCGTGCCGATCCCGGTGCGGAAGCCGTACTCCCAGCCCGTGGCGGGCTCGGTGCCCATCGCGCCCTCGCTCCGCCAGCGACCCCAGCTGGAGCTGGGCTCACCGAGGTGGTACTCGTCGGCCGACGCCGTCACCGAGGGCCAGTCCGCGTGCGAGGTCCACCCGCCCGAGCCGTTGTTGGGCTTCACCCGTACCGGTTCCTCGGCGTCGACGCCGTTGTCCTCGCCCTTCAGGTGGTGGTCGAACCAGCGGGCCAGGTCCTCCCACACCTCGTTGGGCAGCCCGACCGCGCCGAAGGCCTCGGGGGTGGCGTGGTCTCCAGGGGTGAGCATGAGCCGCTTTGGGCCGGTCAGCTCCTCGTAGAAGTCGGCGATGTGCCCCGCGGGGAACATGCCGTCGTTCCAGCCGTGCGCCATCATCACGGCGGTGCCGTTGGCGTTGATCCGGTCCACCTTGGTGGCGGCGGAGCGGTCCGGGGCCATCTCCAGGATGGGGTCGACGTTGCCGCGCCGGTACTCGCGCTCCATCTCCCTGAGGGACTCCCCGGGGGTGCCGAGCAGGTTCCCGGCCAGGAGCAGCAGCTCGGCGGACTGCACGTCGATGGTCGCGTTGGGATAGAGGGAGGCCTCCAGGTCGGCCCAGCCGCTCATGGAGCCGACCGCCCGGACCCGGTCGTCCTCGGCGGCGGTGAGCAGGCTGATGCCGCCGCCGTAGGAGATGCCGGCCATACCGATCCGGTCGGGGTCGGCCCCGGTGTTCTCCAGGGCCCAGTCGATCACGGCGCTGGCGTCGGCCCGGTCCTCGGGCCCCGCCACCTCGATGCCGCCGCCGGAGTCCCAGAACCCGCGTGAGGAGTAGGCGACGACCTGGTATCCGGACTCCTCCGCCAGCTTCTTGGCCGCGCCGACGTAGAGGATGTGCGGGGTGGCCCAGGCGGAGGGCATCACGAGCAGCGGGTGCGGGCCCTCGGTGCCGGTGGGGGTGATGACCTTGGCCTTGAGCTCGGTGCCGTCGTGGCTGACGATCGTCTCGTAGCCGATGGTCGAGGCGACGGTGACGGCGGAGGCGGGGGCGGGGGACAGCGCGGCGACCGCGACGGCGGCGGCCACGGCCACGGCGGACAGGGTGTGGAACCGCGCGCGGAACGGGACGCGCGCGGGGGAGGGGGAGCGCGTACTGACGGAGCGCGTGCTGGCTGGGGGCATGGCGGGAACCTCGGAGGGGTGGGGGCGGGGAGGCTCCGACGGTCGCTCGCGCCGACGCCGTCGGAAGGGGCCGGGGGCGCCGAACGTGATCGGCACCGCACTCTACTGTGAGGTAACTTACTCGCCAGTCAAGTTAGGTGATCCGGAGCCCGTTGTAAAGACCCCGTCACACGGACGCGCCCGTGCCGTACCGCGCGCGCCCGTGCCCGGGCCGCCGCGCCGTGACAGCGTCCCCGGGGTTCGCCCCGCGTTCCTCGCGGGTTGTCCACAGGCCCCGGCGGCGGCGCGCCGGGTGCGCGACAATGGGCGGGTGCGAGAAGAACAGCAGCGAACAGTAGTGATCCTCGGCTCCACCGGTTCGATCGGGACCCAGGCCGTCGACATCGTCCAGCGCAACCCCGGACGCTTCCGGGTGGTCGGGCTGGCCGCCGGGGGCGGCCGCACCGACCTGCTCGCCAAGCAGGCGGTCGAGCTCGGGGTCGAGCGCGTGGCCGTCGCGGACCCGGCCCGGGCCGCCGACCTGACCCGCCTCCTGCGCGAGCAGGGCTCCGAGGCCGAGGTGCTGGTCGGCGCCGAGGGCGTCGCCGCGCTCGCCGGGCACCCCTGCGACGTCGTCCTCAACGGCATCACCGGTGCCCTGGGCCTGGAGTCCACCCTGTCCGCGCTGCGCGCCGGGACCACCCTCGCACTGGCCAACAAGGAGTCCCTCATCATCGGCGGGCCGCTCGTGCGCGACCTGGCCGCCCCCGGCCAGATCGTCCCGGTCGACTCCGAGCACTACGCCCTCGCCCAGTGCTTCCCCCACCTGCCCGAGGGCGAGCTCACCAGCCCCGCCCAGGGCCTGGTGCACGCCGCCCGCTCCGACGTGCGACGCCTGGTGGTCACCGCCAGCGGCGGCCCCTTCCGCGGCCGACGCGCCGAGGAACTCGCCGACGTCACCCCAGTGCAGGCCCTGGCCCACCCCACCTGGAGCATGGGGCCGGTCATCACCGTCAACTCCGCGACCCTGGTCAACAAGGGCCTGGAGGTGATCGAGGCCAACCTGCTGTTCGACATGCCCTTCGACCGGATCGACGTGGTCGTGCACCCGCAGTCGATCGTGCACTCCATGGTCGAGTACGTCGACGGCACCACCCTGGCCAAGGCCAGCCCGCCCAGCATGATGATCCCGATCGCCTACGGCATCAGCGCCCCCGAACGCGTCCCCGACGCCGCGCCCGGCATGGACTGGACCCGCGCCCAGAGCTGGACCTTCGAGCCGCTGGACCACGAGGCCTTCCCCGCCGTGCGGCTGGCCGCCGAGGTCGGCGCCTCGGGCGGCACCGCCCCGGCCGTGTACAACGCCGCCAACGAGGAGGCGGTGGACGCCTTCCTCAAGGGAAACCTCGCGTTCCCGGCGATCATGGACACCGTGTCCCAGGTAGTCTCTGAACACCAGAGGGCGGACCGTCCGGGAGCCTCGACCCTGACCCTGGACGACGTGTACGCCGCTGACACCTGGGCCCGAACCCGCGCGCGCGAGCTGCTCACCCGCGGCTGAGGACCGACATCGGCTTGAGGAGTGGTGCATGGTCGTTCTGCTGACGGTGGTCGGGATCGTCCTGTTCGTCGTAGGACTGCTGCTCTCGATCGCCTGGCACGAGCTCGGCCACATGACCGCGGCCAAGGCGTTCGGGATCAAGTGCACCGAGTTCATGGTGGGCTTCGGCAAGACGCTCTGGTCGGTGCGCAGGGGCGAGACCGAGTACGGGATCAAGGCCATTCCGCTGGGCGGGTTCGTGCGCATGGTCGGCATGCTGCCGCCCGCCCGCGAGCGGGCCGACACCGGGGCCAAGAAGATGTCCCGGTGGCGGGCGATGGCCGAGGACGCCCGCGAGGCCTCCTTCGTGGAGCTGTCTCCCGAGGACCAGGACCGGCAGTTCTACCAGCGCGCCCCCTGGAAGCGCCTGATCGTGATGTTCGCCGGGCCGGGCATGAACCTCGTGCTCGCGGTCATCCTCCTCGGCGTGCTCTTCATGGGCATCGGCGTGCACAAGGAGACCCCGCAGATCGGGTCGGTGCGCGAGTGCGTCGTCCCGGCCGGGGTCACCGCCACCGAGTGCACCGACGCGTTCGCCCCCACCCCCTCCCACGAGGCGGGCCTGGAGCCCGGCGACGTCATCGTCTCAATCGACGGCGAGCCCGTGACGGGCGCCACCGTCAACCGGCAGATCCGCCAGTCCCTGGGCAGCACCGAGTTCGTGGTCGAGCGCGACGGTGAGCGCCTCACCACCGACGTCGACATCGTCGAGAACGAACTGCCCGCCCGGGACGCCGACGGCAACATCGTCTACGAGACCGACGAGAACGGCGACCTCGTCTACGACGACCAGGGCCGCAGGGTCGCCGCAACCGAGGTCGTCGGGTTCCTCGGCGTGGTGTTCGTCCAGGAGCGCCAGCCGCTGAGCGTGGGGGAGTCGGTCTCCGAGGTCGGCTCCATGCTGGTCGGGGTCGGAGAGGCGATCATCGCCCTGCCCAGCCGGGTCCCCGAGGTGTTCGGCGCGGCGTTCCTGGGCGAACAGCGCACCGAGGACTCCCCGGTGGGCATCGTCGGCATCTCCCGCATCGGCGGCGAGATCATGTCGCAGGGCCTGCCCGTGGTCGACACCGTCGCGATCATGATCAGCATCCTGGCCAGCGTCAACCTCTTCCTCTTCGCCTTCAACATGCTGCCGATCCTGCCGCTGGACGGCGGGCACATGGCCGGGGCGGTCTGGGAGTCGGTCAAGAAGTGGACGGCGCGGCTGTTCAGACGCCCCGACCCCGGTCCGGTGGACGTCGCGCTGCTGACACCGGTGGCCTACGTGATCGTGGCCTGTTTCCTGGTGTTCAGCGTGATCCTGCTCGTCGCCGACCTCATCAACCCGGTCCGGCTCTTCGGATGACCTCCGGCCGCCCCCTCAGGAGCGCCCCCCCGCGCCCCCTGAGGGGGTGAACACCGGTTGAACTGGTGTGAGCGCGGCCACGAAGGGCCGAGCGCCGCCCCAAGGGCGGGTAACCTGGGGGTCGCGTACCGGGATCGCCGCCGTGGCCGAGGCCACCGGGACGGATCTCCCGGAAGACGCCCGCGCGGGCGCGGTGTGCGCGCCCCGTTTCTCCACGACCGGACGACATCAAGTGCCGCCCCTCCCTCCGGCGGCAGACGAGGTGAACCTAGCGTGACCATTGATCTCGGTATCCCCGCCACCCCGCCGCGCCCGCTGGCGACCCGGCGCAAGACCCGGCAGATCATGGTCGGGAACGTCCCGGTGGGCGGCGACGCTCCCGTGTCCGTGCAGTCGATGACGACGACCCGCACCTCCGACATCAACGCGACCCTCCAGCAGATCGCCGAGCTCACCGCCTCGGGCTGCCAGATCGTCCGTGTGGCCGTCCCCACCAACGACGACGCTGACGCGCTGCCGATCATCGCCAAGAAGTCGCAGATCCCGGTGATCGCCGACATCCACTTCCAGCCCAAGTACGTGTTCGCCGCGATCGACGCCGGGTGCGCGGCGGTGCGCGTCAACCCGGGCAACATCAAGAAGTTCGACGACAAGGTCGCCGAGATCGCCAAGGCGGCCTCGGCTGCCGGGACCCCGATCCGTATCGGCGTCAACGCCGGATCGCTCGACAGGCGGCTGCTCGCCAAGTACGGCAAGGCCACCCCCGAGGCGCTGGTGGAGTCCGCGCTCTGGGAGTGCTCGCTGTTCGAGGAGCACGGCTTCCAGGACATCAAGATCTCCGTCAAGCACAACGACCCGGTCGTGATGGTCAACGCCTACCGGCTGCTGTCGCAGGCCTGCGACTACCCGCTGCACCTGGGCGTCACCGAGGCCGGACCGGCCTTCCAGGGCACCATCAAGTCCGCCGTGGCCTTCGGCGCGCTGCTGTCGGAGGGAATCGGCGACACCATCCGCGTGTCCCTGTCGGCGCCGCCCGCCGAGGAGGTCAAGGTGGGCGCGCAGATCCTGGAGTCCCTGGGCCTGCGCGAGCGCGGCCTGGAGATCGTCTCCTGCCCGAGCTGCGGCCGCGCCCAGGTGGACGTGTACACGCTCGCCGAGGAGGTCACCGCCGGTCTGGAGGGCCTGGAGGTGCCGCTGCGGGTGGCCGTCATGGGCTGTGTCGTGAACGGTCCGGGTGAGGCGCGCGAGGCCGACCTGGGCGTGGCCTCGGGCAACGGCAAGGGCCAGATCTTCGTCAAGGGCGAGGTCATCAAGACGGTCCCCGAGTCCAAGATCGTCGAGACGCTGATCGAGGAGGCCATGCGCATCGCCGAGGAGATGGGCGAGGCCGGGGTCCAGGGCGAGCCCAGCGTGTCCGTGGCGGGCTGATCCGCACCGCCCCCTGAGGGGGCCACCGATCGGAGGGGGTACGGCGTGCGCCGTGCCCCCTTTGCCGTGCCCGGACCCGCGTCCGACTCGGGGGTGGGCACCCGTGTGCCCCGTTCGGGAACACGCGGGACCGCCGGAGGCTTACACCCACCGGTGGCCCGGACCGGCGCCACCGCCGGTCGGGGGGCAGGTCCGCGATGAGTCACGTCACGTGGCACGGATCACCACGGTGTGCGTTTTCTTGCGTCAGTGCGCATGATTCGGCCATGGAAAGCGGACAGAGGCAATGAATGTGGGTCATGCTACTCGCGCGGCGCCATTAACGTTGCCCGAGGCACAGGTGGGCTTGCGTTGGTTCGAGACGGAGCCGAACCGGTGTGCCCACCCGCAGAACGTCGAGGAGTCCATTCGTGGTGCAGCAGAGGAGCCCCGTGGGGGCGGACGCGTCCGAGTCCACCCTGGGGCGGCGTCTGAGCCGGCGCAAGCCGGTCGAGAAGCTCGTGGCCGAGACCGAGGGCGACCACGGCCTGCGCCGCACCATGGGTTTCTGGCAGCTGTCCATGATCGGTATCGGCGCCACCCTGGGCACCGGAATCTTCGTGGTGCTCGGTGAGGCGGTCCCGATCGCCGGGCCCGCCGTCATCCTCGCGTTCGTCCTGGCCGGTGTGACGGCGCTGTTCTCCGCGCTGGCCTACGCCGAGATGGCCGGGATGATCCCCGCCTCCGGGTCGGCCTACTCCTACAGCTACGCCACGATGGGCGAGTTCACGGCCTGGGTGTGCGGCTGGTGTCTGATGCTCACCTACGGGGTCTCCGTCGCGGCGGTCGGCGTCGGCTGGGGCCAGTACATCAACGAGCTCCTGCACCTGACCACAGGGCTGTCGCTGCCGGGCGCGCTCCTGGCCGGTCCTCTGGAGGGCGGCCTGGTCAACGTGCCCGCGGCCGTGGTGGTCCTGCTGTCGATGTTCGCCCTGCTCGTCGGGGTGCGGGAGAGCACCCGCGTCAACGCCGTGATGGTGACCGTCAAGGTCGCCGTGCTGGTGATGTTCGTGGCCATCGCGGTCACCGCCGTCCAGCGGGGCAACTTCGCCCCGTTCATGCCGATGGGCATGGCCGGTGTGTCCGCCGCCGGTGCCACCCTGTTCTTCTCCTACATCGGCTTCGACTCCGCCTCCACCGCCAGTGAGGAGGCGCGCGACCCGCAGCGCGACCTGCCGCGCGCCATCATGTTCTCCATGATCGTGGTCACCGCCCTCTACTGCCTGGTGGCCTTCAGCGCGGTCGGCGCCCTCAACTGGACCGAGTTCGCCGAGGGGCGGACCTCCCTGGCCGGCATCCTCACGGTCGTCACCGGAACACCGGTCTGGGCGGTCATCTTCGCCGCCGGTGCGGTGCTGGCCCTGGCCAGCGTCGTCCTGGTCGTCCTCTACAGCCAGACGCGCATCCTCTTCGCGATGTCACGCGACGGCCTGATCCCCGCGGCCTTCTCCAGGGTGGACGCCCACGGCACCCCGCGCGCCAACACGGTCATCACGTCGGTGTTCATCGCCGTGCTGGCCGCGTTCATCCCGCTCGGGCCGCTCGCCGACGCCACGGCCATCGGCACGCTCTTCGCCTTCGCCCTGGTCAACGTGGCCGTGCTGGTACTGCGCAGGACCCGCCCCGACCTCAGGCGGGCCTTCCGGATGCCCGGGGCGCCCATCACCCCGGTCCTGGGCGTGCTGGCCTGCGCCTACCTGATGGCGAGCATGCCGGTGAGCGTCTGGGCGGCCTTCGGTGCCTGGCTCGCGGTGGGGCTGGCGATCTACTTCGGCTACGGCATGCGCCGCTCCGCCCTGGAGGCCGAGACCGTTCCCGAGGTCCGCGCCTGACCCCGGACGGGGCCGGGGCGCCGGGCGCGGTCGGCGAGTGAGGACGGCGGGGCCGGGGGAATCCCCCGGCCCCGCCGCGCGTTCCCACGGGTGACCGTCGCGGATACGCGAACGAACGGAGCGTGAAGACGCCCTCGGACGCAAAGATGCGCGTCTGATCAGTGCGAACTCGCAACACGGCGCAGGTTCCACACACGGTTCCCACGCCTCCCTCCACCTAGAGTGGACGCGGCCGGACAGCGTCGGCGCACCAGCACACCTCGGGAGGTAGCCAGTCATGCCCGCACCCCTGCGCGTGGCCCTCGACCAGGGCACCGGACGCAGCGGCGACCCCGCCTCCTCGCTCCGTCGCCTCCGAGAGCGTGCCCGCGCCGCCGCCGACCGGGGCGCCGCCCTGCTGGTCACCCCGGAGATGTCGCTGACCGGCTACAACATCGGGGATCGCCTCAGGGAGCTGGCCGAACCGGCGGACGGCCCCCTCTTCGCGGAGGTCTCCCGGATCGCGTCGGACACCGGAGTGGCCGTCGTCTACGGCTTTCCCGAGCTGGACGGCGGCGACGTGTACAACGCGGTGCGGTTGGTGGACGCCACGGGGGTCTCCCGCGCGCTCTACCGCAAGACCCACCTGTTCGGCGCTCTGGACCGCGACCACTTCCGCGCCGGTGACGACCTGGTCGTGCAGGCCGACCTCGACGGCCACCGGATCGGCCTGCTGGTCTGCTACGACGTGGAGTTCCCCGAGACGGTCCGGGCCCACGCCCGGGCCGGGACCACCCTGCTCGTGGTGCCCACCGCGCTGATGGCGCCGACCACCTCGGTGGCCACGCTCCTCGTTCCGGCCCGGGCCATGGAGAACCAGATCCACCTGGCCTACGCGAACCGCTGTGACGCCGAGGGCGACCTCGACTACGTCGGGCTGAGCGCACTGGTGGGACCCGACGGCGCGGAACTGCTGCGCGCGGGGGCCGCCGAGGCCCTGCTCGTCGGCGAGGTGCACCCCGCCGACGTGGCCGCCTCCCGCTCCGAGCTCTCGTACCTGGGGGACCGCCGCACCGACCTGTACCCGGCTCCCGGCGCCCCCTGACGCACCCTCTCCGCGACGACCGCACCACCCGACCACCGCCGCTCACGCGGCGCCCGCTCCCGCCCCAGTGAAGGAGGACCCCATGACGTCCGCCGTACCCACGTCCGCCGGTACCGCGCCCGTGTCCGACCGGCCCGACCACCGTCCGCTGACCATGTCCGGGCCCGACTTCCCGTTCGCCTACGACGCGTTCCTGGCGCACCCCGCCGGTCTGGGCCAGGTTCCCGCCGGGCACCACGGCACCGAGGTGGCCGTCATCGGCGGCGGCCTGTCCGGCGTCGTCACCGCCTACGAGCTCATGAGGATGGGGCTGCGGCCGGTCGTCTACGAGGCCGACCGGATCGGCGGCCGCCTGCGCACCGAGCGCCTGCCCGGGGCCCCCGACGACGTCGTCGCGGAGATGGGCGCGATGCGCTTCCCGCCGACCTCCACCTCGTTCTGGCACTACGCCGACCTCATGGGGCTGCGCACCAGCCCGTTCCCCAACCCGCTCTCGCCCGCCACCCCGAGCACGGTCGTGGACCTCAAGGGCGAGTCGCACTACGCGACGCGTCTGGACGACCTCCCCGAGACCTACCGCGAGGTGGCGCGCGCCTGGGAGCGGACCCTGGAGAGCGTCGAGCACACCCGCATGCAGCGGGCGATCCGCGAGCGCGACGTGGCCACCCAGAAGGAGATCTGGAACGCGCTGGTCGAGCGGCTCGACAACCAGACCTTCTACGGGTTCCTGTGCGAGTCCCCGGGATTCTCGTCCTTCCGCGCCCGCGAGGTCTTCGGGCAGGTCGGGTTCGGCACCGGAGGCTGGGACACCGACTTCCCCAACTCCATCCTGGAGATCCTGCGGGTCACCTACACCGGCGCCGACGACGACCACCTGGGCATCGTCGGGGGTGTGGACCAGCTGCCGCGCCGACTGTGGGAGGCGGCCCCGGACAAGCTGGTGCACTGGGCGCGGGGGACCTCCCTGGCCTCGCTCCACGGCGGGCAGCCGCGTCCGGCGGTGACGGCGCTGCGCCGGACGGCGTCCAAGGACTCCCCGGCGGGCAACATCACCGTCACCGACTCCTCCGGCTCCACCCGCACCTACCCGGCGGCCGTCTTCACGGCGCAGTCGTGGATGCTGCTGTCCAAGATCGACTGCGACGACGACCTGCTGCCGATCGACCACTGGACGGCGATCGAGCGGACCCACTACATGGAGTCGTCCAAGCTGTTCGTACCGGTCGACCGCGCGTTCTGGCGCGACCGCGACCCCGAGACCGGTCGGGACGTCATGAGCATGACGCTCACCGACCGCATGACCCGGGGCACCTACCTGCTGGAGGGCGAGGACCCGGACGGCCCGGCCGCGATCTGCCTGTCCTACACCTGGTGCGACGACTCGCTCAAGTGGCTGCCGCTGTCGCCCAACGAGCGCATGGAGGTCATGCTGGCCTCGCTCGGCAAGATCTACCCGGACGTGGACGTGCGCTCGCACATCACCGGTGACCCGGTCACGGTCTCCTGGGAGGACGAGCCCTACTTCATGGGCGCGTTCAAGGCCAACCTCCCCGGCCACTACCGGTACCAGCGTCGCCTGTTCACGCACTTCCACCAGGACGATCTGGCCGAGCGGCACCGGGGCCTGTTCCTCGCGGGCGACGACGTGTCCTGGACCGCCGGATGGGCGGAGGGAGCGGTGCAGACCGCCCTCAACGCGGTGTGGGGCGTGATGCGCCACTTCGGCGGGGAGACCGACCCGACCAACCCCGGGCCGGGCGACCTGTTCGACGAGCTGGCCCCGGTGGAGCTGCCCGAGGACTGACCGTTCGAGGGGGTCCGGGGCGCGTACGGGGCCGCCGCCGGGCCTCCCGTCCTGGTCGGGGGGTGGCCGCTTCCGGCCTGCGGATACGCGTGTTCCGGCGCTTCCGGCGGGTATCGGTCCGGTACCCCTCCCGGTTCCCGCTCCGGGCCCGAGACCTCCCGACGGGATTCCCCCATGCGTACCCCCGACGCCTCCATGCCCACCCCCGCGCGCGACCCCCTTCGCAGCGTCCACTGGTCACCGGCGACGGCATTGATGGCGCCCGTCGTTCTCGTCGCCTGTTTCGTCCTGCTCCTCGAGTTGGGTGAGCTGGCGTGGGAGATCTCCCTGTGGTTCGGCGTCGGGGGTTTCGTCCTCGTCCTGCTCCTCTTGTGGGCCTGGTGTGTGAGCGCCGTCGGCTACGTGACCCTGGTGCGGGAGGACGGGCTCGTCACGGGGGGCTTTCGGACCCTCACCCGGGTCAGGTGGATCGACGTCGAGCGTGTGCGGGTCACCGAGGACGCGCTGATCGAGATACGCACGAGGGACGGGGGACTCGTGGTGGTCCGGACCTACTGGCGTTCCAGGCCCACCATGTTCCTCGGGACCGGCCCGGCCGAACGCATGGCAGAGCGGATCGCCGCGCGGGCCGACGCGGTC
This sequence comes from Nocardiopsis sp. NPDC006938, assembly GCF_042869555.1. Taxonomy (NCBI): domain Bacteria; kingdom Bacillati; phylum Actinomycetota; class Actinomycetes; order Streptosporangiales; family Nocardiopsidaceae; genus Nocardiopsis; species Nocardiopsis sp. NPDC006938. The sequence continues at coordinate 420,046 of NZ_JBIAGA010000002.1, forward strand.
CGCGAGGAGCGCGTGTGGCACGACGACGGCCTGTCCCGGGTACGCCGTTCCTGGTCTCCGATACCCGTGCTGATGGCGCCCGTCGCCTACGGTCTCACCTGGTGGGGGTCGTTCCTGGCCGCCAACTGGTACCTCTAGGGCCTGTTGTGCGGATCATTCCGCCCGCCCGTCGCCCTCGTCGGAGGGCTCGGCTCCGGCGGCACCCGCGAGGATGGGTTGGTCCACGAGCCGGGAGAGCACCAGGGTGCTCTTGGTGCGCACCACGAACGGCTCGGCGCCGATCCGCTCGATGACCTCTTCCAGGTGCTGGGTGTCGCGTGCGCGGACCTGCACGATCGCGTCGGCGTCGCCCGTGACGGTGCAGGCCGAGGTGACCTCGGCGTACCCGGACAGGCCGAGGCGGATCTCGCCCGGGGACGTGCGGGCACGGCAGTAGAGCTCGATGAACGCCTCGGTGGTCCAACCGATCGCCCGGGGTTCGACGACCACGGTGAAGCCGCGTACGGCGCCCGAGTCGACCAGCCGGTCGACCCGGCGTTTGACCGCCGAGGGGCTCAGACCGACCTCGCCGCCGATTTCGGCGAAGCTGGTCCGCGCGTCCGCGCCGAGCATCGCGATGATCCGCTCGTCGACACGATCAAGCCGCATGGTGCCCCTTCGTCCCCGTCTGATCTGACCAGGGCACATGTTACCGGGCAGTGCCCGACCGGGGTCCGTGTCGTTTCCCGGTGTCACGTCGCGTAGCGGTGAGAATGCAGGTGGACGTCCTGGCCGGTATCGGGGGTAAGAGCGTGCGTTCAACCTGCACACAGTGGGCAGCGGTCTCCGCTGGGGTGCTCCTGGCCTCACTGGTCGCCGTTCCCGCGGCCCGGGCCGCCGCGCCGGTCGAGGCCGTCGCGCCGATCACCCGGCTCGACCAGCGGTCCCTCGACTGGCGGCCCTGCGAGGACCTCGCCCCGGTCGGCGGCACCGAGATGGAGTGCGCGACCCTCACCGTCCCCATGACCCGGACCACCGGGGGAGACCGCGTCGGCGACACCGCCGAGACCCTCCGGATCGCCCTGTCCCGGGTCCCCGCCACCGGCGAGGCCGAGCACACCGTGCTGGTCAACCCCGGCGGCCCGGGCAGTGCGGGACGCCGGTGGGCCGCGGTCACCCACAACCGCATGCCCCAGGAGCTGCGCGAGATCTACGACGTGGTGGCCTTCGACCCGCGCGGCATGGGCGCATCCACCCCCAACGTCACCTGCGACCCCGGGTACTTCGCCCCGGTCCGCAAGGACGCCGTCCCGGCCGACGCCGCCGAGGAGAGGGCGCTGCGCGAGGACGCCCGCGCCTACGCCGACGCCTGCGCCGAGAACGCCGGGCCGCTCCTGGACCACATGCGCACCGAGGACACCGCGCACGACATGGACGCCATCCGGGTCGCCCTCGGCCTCGACCGGATCGACTACCTCGGCTACTCCTACGGCAGCTACCTCGGTACCGTCTACTCCTCGCTCTACCCCGACAGCGTGCGCGCCGTCGTCCTCGACAGCGTCGTCGACCCGAACCTGCCCTGGTACGAGAGCAACCTCGGACAGACCCGCTCCCTCGACCGCGCCGCCGCCAACTTCTTCGACTGGACCGCCCGCCACGACGCCGTCTTCGGCCTGGGCGCCGACGGCGCGTCCGTCGCGTCCGCCTACCACCGCCTGCGCTCCCAGCTCCGGGACGCGCCTTTGGAGGACACGGTCGGGCCCAGCGAACTGGAGAGCGCGGCCGCCGTCGTCGCCTACAGCGGCAACACCTGGCCCGATGTCGCAGCGGCGCTGTCCGCGCAGGTCAACGACGCCGACCCGGCTCCGCTGCTGGAGTTGAACGCGACCTACGGCGACGACGCGGGCAGCGACCCCGGCTACGGCGGATACCTCGCGGTCCAGTGCACCGACTCCCGGTGGCCCCACGACTGGGACACGTGGAGCGCGGACGCCCACCGGGCCCACAAGGACGCCCCCTTCCTGGCCTGGCACAACACCTGGTACAACGCTCCGTGCGCTTCCTGGTCCGGCGAGTCGGAGCCCTGGTTCCAGGTCGGCGACGGCCCCTACGAGCACCCGGCCTACGACGGCGACGTGCTCCTGGTGCACGCCACCGGCGACGGCGCCACCCCCGTGGAGGGGGCCCGCTCCCTGCGCGACCGGCTGCCCGGCTCCTCGCTGGTGATCGAGGACGGCGGCATCACCCACGGCGTGGCCCTCACCGGGAACGCCTGCGTGGACGAGACCGTTGTCGCCTACCTCCGCGAGGGGACCCTGCCCGAGCGCATGGCGGAGGGACCCGACCTGACCTGTGACGCCCGGCCCGAGCCCAGCCCGCGCACCGCGCAGGGGGCCGAGCTCACCCCGGTCGAGCGGCTCGGACCGGTCGGACTCGAAACCTCCAGGTGAGTCCGGACAGGCCGTCGAATAGGCTGGAACCGGCGCGAACCGCCGTGGGCCCACGAACTGACCCGGTGTCCAGCCGGAGACGGTGATCGGGAAGAGGGGGAGATGCGATGCTGCGGACCTCGGCCGTACGGATTCTCGGAGCCCGCGACCGGGACGCCGTTCGCGCGCTCCTGGACGCCGACCCCGTGGGCAACGTCTTCGTGGCCTCACGGCTGATGGCCACCGGCATGTCCGGTGGAGCCGGGGCCGAGCTGTGGGGACACACCGAACGCGGCAGACTCACCGCCCTGTGCTACTCGGGCGCCAACCTCGTCCCGGTCAACGCCGGACCCGCCGCCGTGCGCGGGTTCGCCGACCACGCGCGCTGGCGCGGCCGCCGCTGCTCCTCGATCGTCGGGCCGGTCGAGGCGGTCAACGACTTCTGGCAGCAGGTCACCCCCGCCTGGGGGCCCGCCCGCGCCATCCGGGCCAGCCAACCCGTCCTGGAGATCGACGGCCCGCCCGCCGTCACGCCCGACCCCCTGGTGCGCAGGGTCCGCGTCCAGGAGCTCAACACCCTCGTCCCCGCGTGCGTCGCCATGTTCACCGAGGAGGTGGGGGTCCCGCCGGACTCCGGTGACGGTGGCGCCCTCTACCGGGCCCGCGTCGAGGAGCTGGTCCGCACGGGCCGCGCCTTCGCCCGGATCGAGGACGGGCAGGTGGTGTTCAAGGCGGAGATCGGCGCCGTCACTCCGCAGGCCTGTCAGGTACAGGGCGTGTGGGTCCACCCCGAGCTGCGCGGACGCGGGTACTCCAGCGCGGGTATGGCCGCGGTGGTCAACTACGCGCTCGCCGAGATCGCCCCCCGCGTGACGCTCTACGTCAACGACTTCAACACCCCCGCCCGGGCCACCTACCAGCGCGTCGGTTTCCGGCAGGTGGGGGAGGTCATGTCGGTCCTCTTCTGACCGGCGGACCCAACTGACGGGTCCTCGTCAGATTGCCGACCGGTCCGGCAACCGGCCGGGTGGAGCTGGGTACCGTGGACGGGCTCCCTCACCCGTGCCGCAGAGAGGCCCCATGCTCCACAACCCGACCGGCCGCGCGCGTTTGGGGCTGGCCCTGCTGCTCGCCCTGCTGACCGTGCTGGGCCCGCTCAACATCGACATGTACCTTCCGGCGTTTCCCGAGATCTCCGACGATCTGGGCGCCAACGCCTCCCAGGTGCAGCTGAGCCTCACCGCCTGCCTGGTCGGCCTCGCGGTCGGCCAGGTGGTGATCGGCCCGATCAGCGACGCCCGGGGTAGGCGGGGGCCGCTCCTGGTGTGCGTGGCGCTGTTCGTGCTCGCCTCGGCCCTGTGCGCGCTCGCCCCCGACACCGGGGTGCTGGTGCTGGGCCGGTTCCTCCAGGGCTTCACCGCCAGCGCCGGGGTGGTGCTCTCCCGCGCGGTGGTGCGCGACGTCTTCGACGGCCCGGCGCTCACCCGGTTCTTCGCCCTCATCATGGTGGTGGTCGCGGTCGCCCCCATGGTGGCCCCCGTGGTGGGCGGCGGCGTCCTCATGCTGCCCTCCACCACCTGGCGGAGCGTGTTCTGGGCGCTGGCCCTGCTCGGCGCCCTGATCGTCCTGGTCGTGGCGGTGCGCCTGCCGGAGACGCTCCACCCTCGGCGGCGCATCCCGAGCACCCTGGGCGGCAGCCTGCGCACGATGGGAGCGCTGTTCCGGGACCGCCGCTACCTCGGCTACACGCTGATCGTCGGCCTGCTGCACGGCGGCAGCTTCGCCTACGTGGCCGGGACGCCCTTCGTCTACCAGGACCTGTACGGGGTGTCCCCGCAGGTCTTCGGATTCCTCTTCGGGGTGAACGGGATCGGCATCATCCTGGGCAGCTCCGCGGTGGGCCGGCTCAGCGGCCGCTACGGCGAGCGGCGCCTGCTGGCGGCGGCCGTGGCCGTCGCGGTGGCGGCCACCTCCGTGGTGCTCGCCACCGCGCTCCTCCAGGGACCGCTGGTGCTCCTGGTCGTGCCCATCTTCGTCTACATGACCTGTATGGGCGTGGTCCTCACCGGCTCCTTCGCCCTGGCCATGGAGGGGCAGGAGAACCGGGCCGGGAGCGCCAGCTCCCTGCTCGGAGCCCTACCGATGACCATCGGCGCCGTCGTCGCGCCGCTGGTCGGCCTGGACGAGACCACGGCCGTGCCCATGGGCCTGCTCCTGTGCGCCAGCTCGGCCCTGGGCCTGCTGGTCCTGCTCACGCTGGCCAGGCCGCGCGCGGAGGCCGCGGTGCCGGAGGCCGACCCCCTCCCATGAGCGGGGGAACGCGGACCGGGGCCGGGTGCGCGTCGTGCGCGCCCGGCCCCCGTCCGTCGGGCCCGGTCAGCCCTCGGTCACGCGGTCCTCGGCGTCCAGGCCCAGGCGCGCGGGGGCGCCCGGAAAGGACAACTCGAAGTCCGGGGTGTCGGCGATCAGCGCGCGCGTGTACTCGTGGCTCGGCGACGACATCACCTCGCCCACCGTCCCGTACTCGACGATCTCGCCCTTGTTGAGGATCGCGACCCGCTCGGCGATGTTGGACACCAGCGCGATGTTGTGGGTCACGAACAACAGCGCCATGCCCTGGTCCTGGAGCTCGCGCAGCAGCTTCACGATCTCCGCCTGCACCGACACGTCCAGCGCCGACGTGATCTCGTCGCACACGAGCAGGTCCGGGCCGGTGGCCACCGCTCGCGCGATGCACACGCGCTGGCGCTCGCCGCCGCTGAGCTGCTCGGGGAAGCGGTCCGCGTAGGAGGCGGGCAGCGCGGCCCGCTCCAGGGCCCGGGCCACCACGGCGTCCGGGTCGTCGGGGCGGCCCACCAGGTGACGGTAGGGGCCCAGGATCTGCTCCCGCACCCGCTTGCGCGGGTTCAGGGCCTCGTACGGGTTCTGGAACACGTACTGCACCCGGCGGCGCTGCTCCGCCGTCCGCCGGTAACTGCTGGTGGCCAGCGGTTCGCCGTCGAACAGGATCTCACCGGTGAACTCGTGGTGCAGGCCCGCCACCGAGCGCGACAGGGTCGTCTTACCGGAGCCGGACTCGCCCAGCAGGGCCACGCACTCCCCACGGGAGACCGACACGTCGATCCCCTCCAGCACCCGCGTGCGCCCGTACCCGGCGGACAGACCGCGGACCCGCAGCAGCGGCTCCTCCTCGGCCCCGGTCCCCGGCTCCTCGTGCCCCGAGGTCCGCAGGAGCGGAACCGCCATCAGCAGTCGGCGCGTGTACTCGTGCCGAGGGTCGGCCAGCACCGCGTCGGCGCGTCCGTGCTCCACGAGCTCGCCCCGGTACATCACCGCGATGTCGTCGGCCAGGTCGGCGACCACGGCCATGTCGTGGCTGATGTACACGCCGGCGGTCCCGTAGTCGCGGGTCATCGACCGGATGGTCTCCAGCACGTGAGCCTGCGTGGTGACGTCCAGGCCGGTGGTCGGCTCGTCGAGCACGATCACGTCCGGGCGGCCCACGAACGCCATCGCGATCGCCACCCGCTGCTGTTGCCCGCCGGACAGCTGGTGCGGGTAGCGGCGCAGGAACGCGTCGGTGTCGGGCAGCGCCACCTCGCGCATGACCTCGCGGACCCGCTCCCGGACCCGCGCGGCCGACAGCGACCCGTCGTGCAGGGCCTCCGCCAGCTGCGTGCCCAGCCGCAGGGCCGGGTTGAGCGCCGAGGCGGGTGACTGCGGGATGTAGGCCACCGCGCGGCCCCGCAGCTGGCGGACCTCGCGCGGGTTGAGGGTGGCCAGGTCCTGGTCGTCGACCAGCACGTGGCCGTCGACGATCTCCGTGCCGCGCTTGCAGTGCGCCAGCAGTGACAGGCCCAGGGTGGTCTTGCCCGAACCGGACTCTCCCACCAGGCCGAGGATCTCGCCCCGTCGCACCGTCACCGACACGCCGCTGATGATCTCGACGTCCGAGGGGCGCCCGATCACGGTGAGCCCGTCGACCACCAGTACGGTCTCGCCGTCGCGGCGCTCCTCGCGGCCGGTGTCCCCGGCCCCCGTGTTCTCGTCCAAGGTCACTTCTCTACCCCCCGGTCGATGCCGATCGCCGCTCGGGAGAGCCCGTCGGTGATGAGGTTGGCGCCGACGGTGAGCACCGCGATCGCCGTCACGGGCAGCGCCACCGCCCACGGCTGGATGGCCATGCCGCCCCGGTTCTCGTTGATCATCAGGCCCCAGTCCGCCGTGGGCGGCTGGAGTCCCATGCCGAGGAAGCCGAGCACCGCCACCACACCGATGGAGTAGGTCAGGCGCAGGCCCAGCTCCACCAGGAGCGGGCTGGTCACGTTCGGCAGGATCTCCACCGTCATGATGCGCCAGCGGGGGAGACCGATCGCCTCGGCGGCCTTCACGTAGTCCTGTTCGATCACCTTGCGGGTGGCCTCGCGGATCACCCTGGCCACGCGCGGCATGTGCGAGACGGCGATGACCGCCACGATCAGCCACACCTGCGGGCCGAGGATCGACATCACCAACAGGGCGGCGATGAGCTGGGGAAAGGCCAGCAGCACGTCGTTGGTCCGCATGAGGACGTCGTCCACCCAGCCGCGGCGGTAGCCGGCGATGACGCCGACGACGGTACCGGCGGCCACGCCGATCCCGGCGGAGGCGGCGGCCAGCAGGAGCAGCGTCCAACCGCCCCACAGGAAGCGGGTGAGCACGTCGCGCCCGCGGTTGTCGCCGCCGAACAGGGTGCCGTCCACACCCGTCTCGAACGGCTTGGACACGAACTCGGTGGCGGTGTAGGGGGCCACGAACGGCCCCAGCACGGCGATCAGGACGATGAGGCCGGTCAGGCCCACGCCCACCTTGGTACGGCCGAACCGCCACGCGGTCCGGAACAGCCCCGGACGGCGGCGGGGCGCCGCCGTGACGGGCGTGTTCGTCGAGGGTCCAGTCATCGGTTCGCGACCCTCACCTTCGGGTTGGCCGCCAGCCCGATCACGTCGGCGACCAGGTTGACCAGGATGTAGATCCCCGCGATGAGCAGCACGACGGCCTGGATCAGCGGCACGTCGCGGTTACTGATGGCGTCCATGAGGACCTTGCCGACACCGGGGAAGTTGAACAGGAACTCGATCGCCACCACGCCGCCGGCCAGCCAGGCCAACTGGAGGGCGACCACCTGGGCGACCGGGCCGATCGCGTTGGGGGCGGCGTGGCGCCACAGCACCGTGCGCTCGTCCATGCCCTTGAGGCGTGCCTGCTGCACGTACTCGCTCTCCAGGACCTCGATCATGGTCGCCCGCATCATGCGCACGATCGGCGGGGCCACGGCCAGCGCGAGCGTCAGCACCGGCAGGACCCACTGTTCGGGGCCGCCGTCACGGGAGTACACGGACGGGAAGACGCCCAGGCCGCCCGGGCCGAGCAGGAGGATCAGCAGGATGCCGACCACGAACTCGGGGACGGAGGCCAGGACCAGCGTGCCCATGGACGAGGTGTGGTCGAAGGCCCGGTCGCGGCGCAGCGCGCTGAACGCCCCGACGAACAGGGCGACCGGGGTCGCGACCAGAGCGGACAGGCCCATCAGGGTGAGCGAGCCGCGCACCGGGTCGGCGAGGTAGTCGGCGACGGGCAGCCGGTTGGAGAAGGACGTGCCCAGGTCGCCCTGGAGCAGGCCCTGGAGCCACTGCGCGTACTGCACGGCCACGGGCTGGTGCAGGTTCAGCTGGTCGCGGAGGGCTTCCAGCCGCTCCGGGGTGGCGTCGCGGCCCAGGATGAGTTGGGCCGCGTCGCCCGGCAGCGCCTGCGTGGCCGCGAAGACCACGAGGGACACCGCCCAGAGTGTCAGCGCCCCGAACAGGAGGCGGACGACGATGAGTCGAGTCATGGTGAGCTTTCGGTAGCGGTCTGGAGGTGCGGGAACCGGGTGTCCGCTACTGCTCCAGCCACATCGTGTGGAAGGCGTAGGAGCCCAGGGGGTGGCCCGAGACCGCCGGGGTCAGGCCGTGCACCGTGATGTGGTGGGCGTCGAGCAGGTTCACGAAGCCCCACACGATGTAGCCGCCCTCCTCGTGCTCGATCTCCTGCGCCTTGCGGATGAGCGCGTTGCGCTCGTCGTCGTCCGCGGTCCGGCGCGCCTCCTCCAGGTACTCCAGCCACTCCTCGTGCTCGCCCCACATGGTCTCGTTGTAGGGGGCGCCCACGACCGAGCCCTGGGCGGTCTGGGTGATGTAGTTGCGGGCGCTCCAGAAGTCCTGGCCGAAGGCGTAGGGGAAGCCCTCCTCCGGGTTCCAGTAGTCGCTGGGGTTGACCCGGCGCAGGGTCACGGTGACCCCGGCCTCGCGGGCCTGCTCCTGGAAGACCTCGGCGGCGGCGACCACGCCCGCGCTGATGTCGGAGGTGACGAGCTCGACCTCCAGGCCGTCCTCGTAACCCGCCTCGGCGAGCAGGCGCCTGGCCTCCTCGATGTCCTGGTCGCGCTGCTCGATGTCCTCGGGGTAGGAGGGGTCCATCCGCGCGTACATGTCGTTGCCGAGCTGTCCGTACCCGGCCAGGGCCTGGTCGATCATCTCCTGGCGGTCCACGATGAGGCGGAAGGCCTGACGGACGCGGACGTCGTCGAAGGGCTTCTCCTCGATGTTCATCGTGAACGGCAGCCACATGCCGGTCTCGGACTCCAGGATGCTCACGTTGGGGTCGCCCTCCATGATGGCGACCTGCACGTGCGGAACCTGGCTGATGACGTGGACGTTGCCGCTGTTGAGCGCGTTGACGCGGGCGTCGTCCTCGGGGAAGTTCACGATCTCCAGCTCGTCCACGTAGGGCAGGCCGTCGATGTGGAAGCCCTCGTGGCGCTCGAAGACGCTGTACTCGCCGACCTTGAACTCGGAGAACTTGAAGGGCCCGGCGCCGATCGGGTTCTCCGGGTCGTAGTCCACCGGGACGACGCAGTTGTAGTACTCGGCGAGCGCCTCGGGCAGGGTGACCAGCGGCTCGTCGACGGGGATGGTCATCCTGAGGTCGTCGACGATCTCGATCCGCTCCGGGTCGACGCCGGGCATGTCACCCGCGCCGCGCATGGGGTTGTCGGGGTCGAGGATGCGCTTGAGGGAGTACAGGACGGCTTCGGTGGTGACCGTGGAGCCGTCGTGGAAGGTCAGCCCCTCCTTGAGGACCAGGGTCCACTCGGTGCCGTCCTCGTTGGCTTCCAGCGACTCCGCGAGGTAGGGCTCGATGGTGCCGTCGTTGTCGAAGCGCATGAGGGCCGCGTAGAGGGCGTGGTTGCGCGCGATGTCGACGTTGTCGGTGGGGTCGTGCGCGTCCAGGGTGTCGCTGGCGCCGCCTCCCGCGACACCCACCTTGAGACGGCCGCCGGTCTGGGGCTCGCCGTCGCCGGAACCACCGGAGCCGGAGCCTCCGCCGCCGCACGCGGCGAGGACGGGGGCGACGGCCGCACCGGCCGCGCCCGCCTTGAGGAGGCTGCGGCGGGAGGTGAGGTGGTTCAGGGCGGTGGTGGGGTCTTCGGACTGGGCAGGCACGGGGACACCTCGTGTGGGTACGTGGACTTCGGAGAGGCCGGGACCCTGTGACAGACGGTGGCTGGGGGTGCCCCCGGGAGGGGATGTCGGGATCGGCCCCAATCGATACTTGTTCGCCCCACAGGAAGCGTCAAACGAGGTCGGGGCGGGATCGGGGCCGCTCCCGCCCGCACTTACGGACGGCCCGGGATGGGAATTGAGGGGCTGATGGAATCTGCTGTGGCCTGGGGGTTTCCGACCGAATCGGTGGGCCTTCCGCGTGTCCGGGCGCGCACGCCTTCCGAGCCGTGGTAGGGGTCCCGCACGGGTTTCCGGCGCTCCCTGTTGTGTCCTCATCGTTGTCTGTGGGTAGTGAAAACGTGGCGTTTAGTCGCTTGTTTTCCGTCTTTACCGGGCGCGCGATCACGTAGGGTGACTTCCTTGGGGTGTCCTGGACGGGTCCCCGTGGGTGCCGCGCCCGCCGCCGAGCGGAGCACGGGCGCCGCGCGCGGCCGGATACGGCCAACCGTTGCCCGCGTGTTGCACCTCACATGGGTGGCCCTGAGGTCCGGACCGTTTCCTTTGTTCACATCGGGGAGGACACGGGACGGGGTTTTGTGGCCAATCCCCGGCGTGAAGAAGCGAGGTGTGCTGTTCTGGACCCGGCACACCCTTGTCTAAGGTGAGTGCAGGCGGCGCAACCCGCGCGCCCGTCGCGGGTGATTGGAGTGACCGGATGGCTGAGGCGAGGCAACTCCGGGATTACGTGCCCGCGGAAGCCGCAGACGCCGCGACGTCGACCGCACCGAGCATCGACGTCGGCGATCTCACGGGTGGGGTCACCGACCACACCGTGTGGAGTTGCGCGGGGAACCTGACCGCCGTGCGGTCCATCCGCGCACGGGTACGCGAGTTCCTCACCAGGAACGGGCACGGCCCGGGTGCCCTGGACGACGCGGAGCTGGCCGTGAGCGAGTTGGCGACCAACGCCCTGCTCCACTCGCGTTCGGGCCAGAGCGGGGGCGTGATGACGCTGTTCATCCGCTCCGACGCGAACCGCCTCCGGGTGGCCGTGGCCGACCAGGGCGAGCGCGACCCGGTCGACGCCGACGGCGTGCACACCCGCGAGGACGGTGACGACTTCGGCCGTGGCAAGTTCATCGTCGACAGCTGTGCCACGCGCAGCGGTGAGTACTGGAGCGAGGCCACCCACGTGACCTGGTTCGAGATCGACGACGAGGCGGCCGCGGACACGGCGTCGGAACAGGTCTGAGAAAGCGGGGGAGGGGCCACGGATCATCCCGTGGCCCCTCCCGGGGTGACGGCCGCCCCGGCCGCGTGGACGCTAGCCCGCGAGGTCCGACCGCGGGTGGGCGATCCGGGTCGGCACCGGATCGCAGGTGACCGTCACCTGGCGCCCCTCCGGGGCCGGGCAGCCCTCGCCCGCGACCACACACGTGCCGGTCCACAGCGCCAGCGCCACCAGGGCCAGACGGGTCGCCTCGTCCCCGGACCCGCCCACCGCGACGACGTCGTCGGCGGTCAGGGCGAGGTCGTCCCGCAGCTCGGTGAAGCGCGCCAGCAGGTCGTGGTGGGTGTGCAGCGTGGTGAGGATGTCGTCTCCGGCGGGCTCGTACCCCAGGTGCCCGTTGTCGAAGAGACCGCGCGCGGGGCTGTAGCCGTTCCCGTCGGGGCTCGGCAGCAGCAGATCCCGGAACGGGGTCGTGCCCAGCGCGGTGCCGAACGTGATGACCTGCCGCACCCGTGAGCGCTCGGCCAGCTCCAGTCCCCGCTCGGCGAGGTCCTCGCTCACCATCAGCAGTCGGGCGTCCGTCTCGGCCAGCGCGCGGCACTGGGTGCGCAGGTCGGACTCGGGGTGGACGGTCAGCGCCCGGCCGCCCACGGCCATCACGGTGTACGAGGCGAGGAAACGGTCGGGGGAGACGGGGGCGAGCACGCCGACCACGTCCCCCAGACACAGTCCACGGCGGCTGAGCCCCGCGGCGGCCTGCTCGACCGTGGCCGCGAAGGTCAGCGCGTCGGTGCGCCCGGAGGCGCCGCGGATGGTTCCGCCGCGCCCGGTCCGCAGCCGCAGCCGTTCGCACAACCCGCCCGTGAGTGAGCCGATCGGGTCGTCCCGACGCGGCAGGTGACGACCCGGTCGTCCGGTTCCTGAACTCAGCCCAACCCCCATGCGCTCCCCCACTCGAACGGTCTGTCGTGCGGGCCCGCTAACCGGGCTCGTCACGCCCCCTCCACGTGGCGAGCCCGGAAGCGCCGCGCCGGACGTTCACCGCGAGGGGCCTCCCCAGGTCCCCCCGCGCCGACGCGGTTGCCCACCGGCCCCGGGAACCCTCCCGTGACCGACGGCCCGACGGCGGCCCGGTGTTCGGCCCGGGCTTCCGACGGCCGTTTCTGGGACCGGCTCGGGCGCCGTTCGCACGATGCCGGGAGCCCGTGGTCCCATGGCTTCGACCCTAGCGCGTTCATGGCCATATGCACATGCATCTGGCCATGCAGATGCATATGTAGATTCAGGGTCGGGTGCGAACTACACCACCCGGGCGGGCTCACCCGTCCACCCGTGCCGTGCGCTCGCGCCTGCGATCAACCCGGCCGGTGCCGCCTGATCCACGCCGCGATCTGCGTGCGCGAGTGGAAGCCCATCTTCCGGTTGATGTTGGCCACGTGCCGGGCCGCCGTCGACGACGTGATGAACAGCTTCCGAGCGATCTCGGGATTGCTCCGGCCCGTGCTCACCAGCTGGGCGACCTCCAGCTCCCGCCGGGTCAGCAGCTGTTCGGGACTGGTGGACTCCGGCAGGGGAGTGGAGGGCTTGCGCCGGGCGGGGGACGTGCGGCCCTCGCCCGCGCGCCGCCCGCGCGCCGACCGGGGAGCCGGGTGACGCGCCTCCTCGGCCAACAGCTCCGCCTCGCGGACCGCCTCGGAATGCCCCAGCGCGTGACCCCGCTCCCACCAGTCCACCAGTTGGCGGTGGCGGCGGCGCCCCCGCTCGGCGCCCGCGAACGGCCAGGGCGCCTCGCGCTCCGGCAGCCCGACCCGCGCACGCAGTGCGGTGGCCGCGCCCGCCAGACGGCAGGCCGACTCACGCAGCCCCGAACCGAACGCCACCCGGGCCAGCGCCACCAGGCTCCGAGCCGCCTCGGCCCGCTGCCCGCTGGCGTGGCTCAGCAGCAGCCCCTCACTCAGGTAGTCGTAGGCCTGGCCGGTGTACCCCTGGGCGTGCGCCACCCGGCCGATCCCGGCCAGACAGCGGGCCTCCTCGGACACCGAACCGATCAGCCGCTGCGTGTCCAACGCCTCCCGGTAGCAGCGGTCGGCCGTGATGAGATCGTCGTTCACCTCGGCGGTACGGGCCTGGCCGATGAGGGTCACGCCCACACCCCAACGGTGGTCGATGCCCCGCAACAGCGCCAACGCGGCGTTGTAGTGCTGGTCGGCGGTCGGGTAGTCGCCCTGCTGCGCGACCAGGGCCGCCCTACATCCCAGGGCGATGGCCTCGCCCCACAGGTCGCCGGCCTCCCGGCACAGCCGGAGCGCCTCCTCCACCCGCACCGAGGCCCGGTCCAGGTTGCGTTCGCGGACCTCCACCAGGGCCAGCAGGCTCAGCGCGGTGCGCACGAACGCGTCGTCGCCCGCCTCCCGGCACAGCCGCAGCCCCTCCTCGCCCGCCTCGAGCGCCAGCGCGTGGTCCCGGCGCACACGCGCCAGTTGGGCCCGGCCGACCAGCGCCCGGGCCCTCGAAGGCGCCTTCGCGCTCTCCTCGAGGGCCAGCAGGCGGTCCATCCAGTGCGCGCCCTCGGAGTAGCTGTTGTGGCTCACCCAGTGCGCCACCAGGCTCACACACAGCCGCAGCCCGGGTTCGGCGGCGCCCTTCTGGAGGGACCAGCGCAGCAGCGACCGGAGCGTGTCGTACTCGGCGATCACCCGCTGGCGCCCGGAGTCGCGCTCGGACCACGGCATGGGGCGGCTCGACTCCAGCCGCCGGCCCAGGTCCTCCGCCAGCCGCAGCATGCGGGCCAGCAGGCGTTCCTGGAACAGCTCGGACTCGCCCGCGGCCACCAGCCGCTCCCGCGCGAACCGGCGAACCGCCTCGGGCAGCCGGTAGCGCACCCGGCCCTCGAACTCACCGGTCACCGTGATCAGGGAGCGGTCCAGCAACGACGTGAGCAGGTCCAGGATGCTCTGCTCGGGCAGGGACTCGTCCGCGCACACCTGCTCGGCCAGTTCCAGGTCCCAGCCCCGGAACACCGACAGGCGGCGCAGCAGGACGCGTTCGGGCTCGGGCAGCCCCCGGTAGGCGAAGTCCAACACCAGCGGCAGCACCTCGCTGCGCGAGACGGCCTGGCCCGGACCGGGCCGGAACACCGGCGAGGACAGGTGGTCGCGCAGTTCCTCCGTGAGCGCCGCGACGCCCCGCTCCGGCGCGAGGGCGCCCAGCACCTCGATGCCCAGCGGTACCCCGCCGCCCAGGTCGCACAGGGTCGCCACGGCCTCCAGCTCCGGGCCGGCGACGGCGAACCGCGGGTCGCGGGAGCGGGCCCGGTCCAGGAACAACCGCACCGGCTCCGAGTCCTCGGGGTCCGGGGGCGGGGCGTTGCGCGGGGCCATCGGAGGCGCCATCGCGGGCACCCGCCACACCGTCCCGCCGGCCAACCGCACCGGGACCTCGCTGGTGAGCAGCACCGACACCGCGGGGCACTCCGCGAGGAGGGTCTCCCCGACCTCGGTCACCTCGTCCGCGATGTGCTCACAGGAGTCCAGCACCAACAGCAGCCTGCGATCCCGCAGAGCCTCGGTCACCGTCGCCCCGAGCGGCAGCCCCGGTTCCTCGACGACCCCCACGGCCTGGGCGACACGCGCGTACACCTCCAGAGCCGTACGCACGTCGGTGAGATCGGCGATCCACACTCCGTCGGGGAACGACACGGTGGACTGTTCGGCCACACGCAGCGCCAGCCGCGTCTTGCCGATGCCGTCCGCGCCGCTGAGCGTGACGGACCTGCTGGAGCCGAGTAGGCGGAGCAGATCGCTGAGATCTCGCTCCCGGCCCACGAAACTGGTGCCCGGCAGGGGGAGATTGTGCCGCGCGGGCGCGGTCAGAGGTGCCATGGCCTTCACAAGTAGGGGCTGTCGGGGGGGCTTACCTCGGAGGATTCGAGGGATACGGGGGGACGGGAGACATCGGTTCGGGAGGAGGGCTTGGGCTTCCTGGTTTAGCGGGTGCACGCGCACTGTGCAAGTGCTTCGGCACGAACACCCCCGGTTCAGCCGGTCTCACCGGTGGAAGCCCAGCCGGTCAACTGCGTCCTGGAGGAAATCGAGAGTTTTCTGAAGATGTTCGCGATATGGCGCGCTGCGGTGGCCTGGCTGATGGTGAGGCGCGTCGCGATCTCGCGGTTGGACAGACCCCCCTCGGCCAACGTGGCGATCTCCCGCTCCCGTGGTGTCAGCGAGTCCGGGCCGGTCAGGCGGGGCGTGGGCGGCCGGGGGAAGGCCAGGGCGCGGTCGCGCACCTGTTCCAGGGGCAGTGAACGCCAGGCGCTCCACGCCTCCGTGGCCCGCCCCGCGCCCACCCGGCGCTCCACCGCCGAACGCAGCCGGACGGTCTCGGCCGAGGGGTGGTCCAGCGAGGCCCGCAGGTCGGCCGCGACTCCCGCCAGGGCGGCGGCCCGTGTGGGCTCCTCCTCCGCCAGGGCCAGCTCGGCCAGCGCCTCCAGGGCCTCGGCCACCGCGATCCGGCGGCCCGAGGCGAAACTCACCCGCAGGCAGCGGCTGAGCGGCTCGCGCGCGGACAGGGTGTCCCGAGCGGCCAGGTGGAGACGGCCCAGGTCCGCGGCGCACCGCGCGGCGTGCGGTGCGGAGGGCAGCTCGACGAAGACCTCCAGCGCCTCGGAGAACAGTGCGCGGGCCCGGTCGTGGTCGCCCTCGTCGGCGGCGATCCCGCCCAGCCCGTACAGGGCCCGGGCCTCGCTCCAGCGGTTGCCCAGCGCCCGCGAGGCGCTCGCGCTCCCCTCCAGGTGCGCGACCGCCTCGCCCACGGCGTTGCGCCGACGCGCCAGCTCGGCGAGGACGCCCCGGGTGCTGGCCTCGGTCATGGGGTCGCCGGACTGGCCCGCCCAGTCCAGGGCCCGGGCCGCCTGCCGCTCGCCCTCCTCCAGGGCGCCCGTGCGCAGCGAGAGCGTGGCGAGGGTGGCCAGCGCCGAGGCCGCGGCCACCGGTTCGCGACACGCGCGTGCGGCCTCCAGGGCACACGAGGCGAGCGTCTCGACCCTCGGTGCGGGGTCCACGTCCAGCCGTAGTTCCGCGTGCAGGGCCAGGGCCCTGGCCCGCAGCGCGGGCACCTGCTCGTCCGGCCGGTGCGCCAGCACCCCCTCCAGGAGCCTGCTGCCCTCGGCGGACAGCTCCCGCATCAGCCAGTAGGCCCGCAGCGCCACGCACACCCGCAGGGCGTCGTCGACGCGCCCCCGCGAGAGCGCCCACTCGACCAGCCGGGCGTGGTTCTCACGGTGGTGGTCGTACATGCGCAGCCGCCCCAGCCACTCCTCCCAGGCCTGGGGGGTGGTGGCGCTCTTGGCCGCCGCCTCCAGCCGGTCGACGGTGAACCGCAGGTAGCGGTCCCAGCGCCGGTCGCTGTCGGCGCCCAGGTGTTCGGCGGCGTAGGCCCGCACGGTCTCGGTCAGCCGGTAGTGGGCCGTCCCGTTGATCTCGGAGTCCATCACCACGAGGGACTTGTCCAACAGCGAGAAGTGCAGGGAGAGCACGTCGGTGGCGTCCACGCCCTCGCCGGAACAGACGTCCTCGGCGGCCTCCAGGTACCACGTGGAGAACATCGACAGCCGGTGCAGCAGCAACCGCTCGGTGTCGCCGAGCATGTCGTGGCTCCACTCCAGAACGGCCCGCAGGGTCCGCTGCCGTGCCGGGAGGTGCCCCGTGCCGTCGCTGGTCAGGAGCTGGAAACGGTCATCCAGGCGGCGCAGGATCTGCTGGACCGACAGCACCCGGACCCGGGCCGCGGCCAGCTCGATCGCCAGCGGCATGCCGTCGAGCATGCGGCAGATCTCCGCCACGTACCCCGAGTTCTCGCGCGTCATCTCGAACCCGGAACGGGCCGCGTGGGCCCGGGTGAGGAACAGGCGCACCGACTCGTAGCGCTGGGCGTCGCGCCGGGGGATCGGTGCGGGTACCGCCGCGTAGGGGTCGGTCGGGGTGGGCCGCGCGGGCAGCGACAGCGGTGGCACCCGCCAGATGTTCTCCTCCGGCACGTGCAGGGGCTGGCGGCTGGTCACCAGGACGCGCACCCGGGGGCAGTCCCGCAGCACCGCCTCGCAGAGTTCGGCCATCGGCTCCACGGCGTGCTCGCAGGTGTCCAGTACCAGCAGCAGGTGCTGGGTGCGCAGCGCGGTGATGACGCTGTCCATGAGCGTGGTCGCGTCACCGGTGACCGCCTGGATACCGGAGGCGACCGCGCGCAGCGCCTGTTCGCGGGTGGTGGCCTCGCTCAGGTCGATGAACCGCACACCGTCGGGGAACCGGCGCAGGACGCGCTCGGCGAGGTGGAGCGCGAGCCGCGTCTTGCCGATCCCGCCGGTGCCGGTCAGCGTGATCATCCTGGCCGAGCCCATGAGACGGCTCAGGTCGACGATGTCGCGTTCACGTCCGACGAACTGGATGAACTCACCAGCGGACAGGGGCAGGTTGTGGCGAGGAGGAGACATGGCCTCGATTACTAGGACACCAATCGGCCGTGCCTGAGGTACGGCACGGAGTACAGCCTGTCCCAGTCTGGCACCCGGACCCGGAACTGTCTCGCGAATGGCCGGTTCCGGCACGGGAGGTCGGAAACCGCCCGTGCCGGAACGGAACCTGCTAGGCGGTGGGGGACCAGGCGGCGGGGTCGGCGGTGACCTGCTCGCCCCGGGCCATGTCCTTCACCTCGTGCTCGCCGCCCTCCTCGAAGGGCGGGAACCACACGAAGGGGATGCCCTTCTTGGAGGCGTACTGGATCTGCTTGCCGACCTTGGCGGTGGAGTGGAACACCTCGGTGTTGAACCCCCGCGCGCGCAGGAGCTCTCCGGTACGCAGGGCCTCGGCGCGGCGTTCGGCGCCGGGTACCACGACCATCACGTCGGTGGGGCAGACCCGGCCCGCCTCGATGCGGCCCTCCGCCACCAACTTGGCGAAGATCCTGGTGAGACCGATGGAGATGCCCACGCCCGGCAGCCGCTTGCGGATGAACTGTCCGGCGAGGTCCTCGTACCGGCCGCCGGCGCAGATGCTGCCGTACCCGGGGTCGTCGTCGAACGACGCCTCGTACACCGTGCCGGTGTAGTAGTCCAGGCCGCGCGCGATGGACAGGTCGGCGACGACGCTGCCCTCGGGCAGGTCGGCGAGGTCGTCCAGGACGAAGGCGAGTTCGGTGAGGCCCTCCTCCAGCAGATCGGAGGTGACCCCGAGCGCCCGGACCTCCTCGACGACGCCGGTGCCCCGGATGCGGGCCAGGGTCAGGCAGGGGTCGATCTGCCCGGTGGTGAGGCCCTCGCCCGTGAGGATCTGGCGGACGCCGTCCTCACCGATCTTGTGCAGCTTGTCCACGGCGCGGATCACCGCGATCGGGTCCTTGACGCCCAGGCCCTCGTAGAAGCCCTGCAGCACCTTGCGGTTGTTCACGTTGAGCGTCCACGCCGGGATGTCGAGCCCGCTGAGCACCCGGTGGACGATCCGCGGCAGTTCGGCGTCGAAGTGCAGCGGCACCGAGTCGACGTTGATGACGTCGATGTCGCACTGGGTGAACTCGCGGTAGCGGCCCTCCTGGGGGCGCTCCCCGCGCCAGACGCGCTGCATCTGGTAGCGCTTGAACGGGAAGGTCAGCTCGTTGAAGTGCTGGGCGACGTACCGGGCGAAGGGCACGGTGAGGTCGAAGTGCAGTCCGAGCCTGGCGTCGGAGTCGTCCCTGGCGTCGGCCTGCAACCGGTGCAGCGTGTAGACCTCCTGGGAGGTCTCGCCCTTGGCCGTCAGCACGTCCAGGTTCTCCACGGAGGGGGTCTCCACGGACGCGAAGCCGAAGGACTCGAAACCGGCGCGGATATGGTCCAGCCAGCGCTGCTCCACGGCCCGGACCTGTGGGGTCCACTCGGGAAAACCGCTGATGGGAGTGGGGCGGACGACGCGCTGATCGGACATGTGGGGTTCTCGGCTCCCTTGGGAGTGTGCGGCGTGCTTCGGAAGGCGTCCCTCGACCCGTGTTCCCGCGCGGACCACGGCCGACGCGGCACGGGGAGGACGCCGACCATCCTACGCACCCGGGTCGTTTCCTTTCGCATCCGCCGACGGCGGGGGACGCCGGTGCGCACCACCCGTTCGCCGAGCTCGGCCCCGGTCGAGGCGCGGCGGCGGACACGGGACGATACCGCTCCCACCGGCCCACGTGGACGGTTGTGGGCCGGTGGGGCTGGGGAGCGCCCGAGTGTGGGTGTACGGCCGGTCCGACGTCGAAGAGCGAGACGTCGGCGGCGGTCGTGCGCCCCGGGGCGCCGCCAGGGCCCCGTGGCGGCCGCGTCCTCGTGCCAGGAGTCCGTTGCGGCCGCGCTGGTCGGGTGCCCTGTTCTCCACCGTAGATGGCGGGGGCGGTGCCGGACAGGGCTCGGCGCGGCCGAAAGCGGCCGAAAATGACCCCTCACAATGTCGTAAAGTCGACCTGCCGGGGTACAGGAGTGTGCTTGTCTGACTACGGTTCGTCGGACAGTACGGACTCCCTGACACGAGGCGGACATGCGCCCTCGGGGCCCTGTCGGCCGCCGTCGGCCCGTATGCGCCCACTGGTCGGGGATGTGACGTCTTCCCCCACTGTGTCGAAAACCCGGATTCCAGTGCCGTCCGGTGTTAGGTTCCAGTTGCGGTCGTTTCCGTGGAGGTTCGCATCCGGGAACGCCGCGCCCCTCCAGCCCGGGTCGTGTGCTCCGTCCGTCCGTGCAGGCCCGGCACTCTCGCTAGGACTAACAGTGATCCACTCAGCTAACAGTACGAACACCGTTCACGCGCCCACCGAGCTGTCCACCAAGATCATCGTTGCCGGGGGTTTCGGGGTCGGCAAGACCACGTTCGTCGGGGCTGTGTCGGAGATCCCCCCGGTGCGCACCGAGGCCGCCGTGACCGCGGCGAGCGCGGGTGTGGACGACCTTTCGCACACCCCGGACAAGACCAGCACCACGGTGGCCATGGACTTCGGGCGTATCTCCCTGGACACCGACCTCACCCTGTTCCTGTTCGGTACGCCGGGCCAGCAGCGCTTCTGGTTCATGTGGGACGACCTCGTGCGCGGTGCCCTGGGCGCGGTGATCCTCGCGGACACCCGGCGCCTGGAGGACACGTTCCAGGCACTGGACTACTTCGAGCGCCAGTACCGGCTGCCCTTCGTCGTGGCGGTCAACGAGTTCGACCCGGAGGCCGCCTACAGCGCCGACGAGCTGCGCGACGCCCTGGACCTCACCCCGGACGTCCCGGTGGTCTACTGCGACGCGCGTGACCGCAGGTCGGTGGTCAAGGTGCTGGTGACCCTCGTCAAGCACGGCATGGCCCTGGAGGCCCGGCAGCGGCACCAGCGCGACCAGCGCGGCCAGCGCCAGCTCGTCAACTAGACCGGGCCTTCGGGGGAGTACCGCACGGGTCCGCGCCGCCGGGTGTTCTGTCCCCGTTGCATCCGACAAGCGGGCACCCGAGGGGAAGCATTCGCTTGTGTCCGGCGTTACCCTGGCGTGGTGTTCGGACGAATGGCGGAAAGCGTCCGCCGCCTACTGGGCAAGCCCGGTGCGGTGGACCTGCGGCCCTATACCAAGCTCCTGCCGGCGATCGAGGCCGAAGAGGAGGGTCTGCGAGAACTCAGCGACGGCGAGCTGACGGAGAAGGCCATCAACCTCGGCTACGCCGAGCTTCCCTACTCCCAGAACGACCTCGTCAGTCTGTGTGCGGTCGGCCGTGAGGCCGCCCTGCGCACCCTCGACGAGCGCCCCTTCGACGTACAGCTGCTCGGTGTGATGGCCCTGCTCGACGGCCACGTCGCCGAGATGGCCACGGGTGAGGGCAAGACCCTCGCCGGTACGCTCGCCGCCGCCGGGTTCGCCCTGCGCGGCAAGCGGGTCCACGTGCTCAGCGTCAACGACTACCTGGCCCGGCGTGACGCCGAGTGGATGTCCCCCCTCTACACGATGCTCGGCGTCACGGTGGGCTCCGTCGGCGAGGATTCCACCGTCGCCGAGCGCAAGAGCGCGTACGGTTGCGACGTCACGTACGCGGCGGTCAGCGAACTCGGCTTCGACGTACTGCGCGACCGCATGGTGACCGACGTCGACGACCGTGTGGTGCCCGAACCCCACGTGGCGATCATCGACGAGGCCGACTCCGTACTCGTCGACGAGGCCCGGGTGCCCCTGGTCCTGGCCGGTGCCGCCGAGGCGGTGGCCGCCGACGTGGAGATGGCCGACGTGGTGCGGGCCCTCAAGCCGCGCCTGCACTACGAGGTCGACGGCGAGGGGCGCAACGTCCAGCTCACCGACGCCGGGATCGACGCGGTGGAGAAGGCCCTGGACGGGGTGGACCTGTACTCCGAGGACGACACCTCGGTGCTGCCCCAGGTCAACCTGGCCCTGCACGCCCACGTGCTGCTCCAGCGCGACGTGCACTACGTGGTGCGCGACGGCGAGGTGCGGCTCATCAACGAGTCCAGGGGGCGGATCGCCCTCCTCCAGCGCTGGCCGGACGGGCTCCAGGCGGCGGTGGAGGCCAAGGAGAAGGTGGCGGTGAGCGAGACCGGTGAGGTGCTGGACTCGATCACGGTCCAGTCCCTGGTCCTGCGCTACCCCACGCTGGCCGGTATGACCGGCACGGCCATGAGCGTCGCGGAGCAGTTGCGCGAGTTCTACGAGCTCGAGGTCGCGGTCGTTCCCTCCAACAAGCCGAACGTCCGTGAGGACCACGGCACGCGCCTGTACGCGACGCGTGAGGAGAAGGAGGACGCCCTGGTCGCCCGGGTGGAGGAGATCCACAAGACCGGACGGCCGATCCTGATCGGTACCCAGGACGTCGCCGAGTCCGAGCTGTTGGCGGAC
The DNA here is from genome assembly GCF_042869555.1 of Nocardiopsis sp. NPDC006938. Taxonomy (NCBI): domain Bacteria; kingdom Bacillati; phylum Actinomycetota; class Actinomycetes; order Streptosporangiales; family Nocardiopsidaceae; genus Nocardiopsis; species Nocardiopsis sp. NPDC006938. Next base: position 442,081 of record NZ_JBIAGA010000002.1, read on the forward strand.
CGGCTGCGCGAGGCAGGGCTGGAGTGCGTGGTCCTCAACGCCAAGAACGACTCGGACGAGGCGACCGTCATCGCCGAGGCGGGCACCTACGGCGCGATCACCGTCTCCACCCAGATGGCGGGCCGGGGCACGGACATCCGGTTGGGCGGCAGCGACATGGCCGACCGCGAGCGCGTGGTGGAGACCGGCGGCCTGTACGTGATGGGCTTCGGCCGTTACCCCAGTAGCCGCCTGGACGGTCAGCTGCGGGGCCGGGCGGGCCGTCAGGGCGACCCGGGCGACTCCATCTTCTTCGTCAGCATGGACGACGACCTGTTGGTGAACCACGCTCCCGAGACGACCGGGTACCAGACCTCGGCCGACGGCGAGATCACCGACGAGGGCTGGCTGGCCATGGTCGACCACGCGCAGCGGGTCTCCGAGGGACAGCTGCTGGAGGTGCACCGCAACACCTGGCGCTACAACAAGCTCATCGACGTGCAGCGCGAGGTGGTCCTGGAACACCGGGAGCTGGTCCTCACCGACGGACAGGGCGACCGGCACGTCGCGGCGGACCGCGCGGAGCGCCACGGGGAGCTGGTGGAGGAGCTGGACCCCGACGAGGTCGCGCGGGCCGCCACGCTCATCACGCTCTACCACCTGGACCGGGGGTGGACGGACCACAACGCGTTCCTGTCGGAGCTGCGTGAGGGCATCCACCTGAGGTACCTGGGTCGCAGGGACCCGCTCGACGAGTTCAACCGTGAGGCGGTTCCGGTCTTCAAGGGCTTCCTGGACGACGCCCGGGCCCGGGCCGCCGAGAGCTTCGAGGAGCTGGAGGTGGTGGACGGCGAGCTGGACGTGAGCTCGGTCGGTGTGAAGCGTCCGTCGATGACCTGGACCTACATGGTGCACGACCACCCGTTCAGCTCGGCCCTGGAGACGCTTGTGGGCAGGCTCAAGGGCGGCCGGGGTACGTCGAGCGGTGACTGATTAATTCGCTCAACCGCCACTCGCGCGGGTCGGGACCAAAGTCCCGGCCCGCGCATTACTTTTGTCGGCTAGTCTGCTGAAGCGCTAATCTATCCCGCTGGTTGCCGGTGTAATTGGTGGACGCGGGTTAATATGGATGCGTTTTCCAGGTTATTCGAGACGGTTGGGACTGAATCCACGGTGGTCCACGAGATCGGCGCGCAGGAGAAGATCAGTTACGGGCGCAACGACCGCTTCGCGGGCGGGCCCGTGGGCGGAGGCAGCTTCTGGACCGACGACGACGGCGAGCCGGTCGCCAAGATCGGCGGTCCGCGGGAGTGGCGCCCCACGCCCATGATCGACGTGCGCGTCAATGACGTTTTCAGCGTCGGTGGTCAGGCTTGGCGGGTCACGGAAATCGTTGACGCCGATTCGCCGAGTGCGTATCTGATCGCTACGCGGATTAGCTGATGTGACTCCCCGGGGGCGCCCCGGGGAGTTCGTGTAGCAGCCCCACCGAAAACGCCGCGACCAGCCCCTTTCGCTGGTCGCGGCCGTGCGTCCGCGTTCTTCGGTTTTCCCGGTGGGGCTTCTCCGTCGCCCTTATCCCGTTTATCCGGTTCGCGTGTGCGTGTGCGGGAGTGCCGTGCGGTGCGGTTTGGTCGCGGTTCGGTGCGGGCGTGCGGGATTCCCCGGTGGTAATCGAGACATTCCGGTTACCCGAAGGGGGGTGTTCGCGTGACCGGCGCCTCGTTAACGTCTGGTGTGTAGGCGCGCCCCGGTACGTGTGGGAGGGTCCATCGTCCGCCCGGTCGCGGGTGGGTCGCGTCAGCCACCGTCGGTCCCAGGGGCTGTCCCCCGCCCCTGGGCCTGACCCGTTCCCGTGTCGTGGGCGGCGCGCGGCCCGCCCCTGGGCCTGACCCGTTCCCGTGTCGTGCTCCGTTCCCCTCGTGTCCTGGGTCCGGAGGATCAGGTTGCGGTGTCGGGGCGGGATGTGGGCGTGTGGGCCCGTGCGGGCTCAGCCCAGGAGGCGGGAGATCTCGCCGAACGTGGGGCAGGGCCAGGCCAGGCGGCACCCCTGGCAGCGCGGTTGGTCGCGTTCGTCGGGGCGGTGCAGGCGCAGCAGGTCCACACAGACCCCGGCCAGGGCGGAGACCTCGTTGCGCGCGTTGGCGTAGAAGGCGACGTCGTTGATGCGCGCCAGGGCGCTGTCGGAGCGGGCCTCGGGGAGCCCGACGGTATCCGGCTCCCAGGGTACGGCGCGGTCGGAGCGCTCCGCTATCTCCTGCACGCACCTGAGCAGACGGGCGTGTTCGAAGGCGTGGCCCCTCCGAGTCGCGGGTCTCGTGAACGGCGGCATCGCTGATCGCCCCCATCGGGTGGATACGCAGCGGCTCATCCCCAAGGAAAAGCACTGTGACATAGAGTACACATTCCGTTGCGTATTGTCGCGACTCGGCGGTGTGGTCCGCTCTTCACCCGGGACGCCCACCACGGGCGGGGGAGCGGGCTGTCCCCAAGGGGAGGGACAGCCCGCAGGTCGGCGGGGGCGCCGCGCGGACGGGGCACCCTGCGGAACCGGTCAGCCGCAGCTGCCGCCGCACCCGCAGGAGCCGCCGCTCTGGCAGCCGCAGCCACAACCCGATCCGCAGGAGCAACCGCTCAGGTTCGGTGGTCTGGTCAGGGGGTCGGTCACAGTCCCTCCTCAAGGGCTCGACGCCGTCACCCGTGCGCGATCGCGCCGGACCCGGGGGCGGGTTCGGCACCACGGGAGAGTTTCCCGTCCCAGAAGGTGCCCGCTGTCCGGCTTTTCCAATCGAAGACGGGAACCTTGCCCTACCGTGACCCGCGGGGACCGGGGCGGGGCGCCCGTGGCGGTCCCCGGGCTGACCAGCACCGTCCTCTCCTGGCGGTCAGGCGAAGAACGTGGGGGACGCGGCCGGTCGGCGTGTCATTCGGTAGAGCCAGACCTGGCCCAGGAGCATGACCGGAACCACGGGCACCAGCATGGACCACACGAACGCCCCGGTCATGCCGGGCGGTCCCGACACGGGCAGATCGGTCGCCAGAGCCACCAGGAGGCCGGGGACCGAGATCGCCAGGGCCGAGGTGTGCCGGGACAGCATCGGTCCGGTCAGTCCGCTGGTCGCGGCCAGCAGCGCCAGCAGCACGACCGCCAGCACCGCCGCGACCCAGGGCCGGTCCGGAGCGTGCCCGTCGACGGTCACCGCGACCAGGGCCGTCGAGGCGACCGCGACCAGCGCGACGCGGGACAGCGTCCGCGTCGCCCGGGCGGCCGCGTCGGCGCTCTCCGCCTCCCGGGAACCCACCAGGCGCTCGGCTCCGAAGGCCGCGCCGCGCAGCGCGAACAGCGCCACGACCGCGATGGTGCCCAGAACGGTGAACGGGTCCGCCGCGAGCCCGCCGCCCGCCAACCCGGTCAGTGCCAGCCCCCAGGTGAGGGCCAGCGTCCAGCTGCCCGCGACGACGGCGGTGTAGCAGACGGACCGCCACCGCCGCCCGTCCACGCGGGCGCGGAACCACAACCCCGCGTCCCGGACCAGCCAGCCCAGGGCCAGCGCGGCCAACACCGGCCACAGGCCGACGACGATCTCGTGTTCGAGGGCGGGGAAGAGCCCCGCCAGGACACCCACGGCCGCGACGAGCCACACCTCGGAGCCCAGGAAGTAGGGGGCGATCGCGGAGACCACGCGGCGGCGCTCCTCGGGGGTGCGCGCCACATGGGGCATGAGCATGCCCAGGCCGACGTCGGACCCGGCCAGGACCAGGTAGCCCACGACGAACAGGGCGAGGAGCGCTGCGGACAGGAGTTCCATGGTGGCTGATCCCTCTGATTCCCGTTGACTCTCGTGACTGTCGGAAGGTGCGTGCGCGGCTCAGAACGTGGGAACGGGGTCGGGGGTCCCGCCCCGCTCCTCCTCGCGGGGTTCGGCGAGCGGGCCGCCCTCCGGTCCGAGCCGGGTGAAGCGGACCAGGAGCCAGTACGTCACGCAGGCCAGGACGGCGAAGGCGACCGTGAAGAGCGTGAAGGACACCAGGGCCGTCACCGGCGACATGGGGGTCACCGCGTCCGCGGTGGTCAGGTGGTGCACCACCACCCAGGGCTGCCGGTTGGTCTCCCGGAACACCCAGCCGCCGACGCTCGCCAGATAGGGGAGGAAGGGGGAGAACAGGAGCACCGCCAGCCCCCAGCGCCCGGGCCTGAACCAGGACGGCACCAGCCGGACCAGGGCGGCCACGGGCGTGCGGACGGCGATCCCTCCGTGGACGTCCGCGCCGGTGACGGCGGGGGAGCGCCGGTTCCGGAGCCAGCGCCGGGGGTCGAGCCAGCCCCCGAACCGGGCCAGCAGCATGACCGGTCCGAGGAAGAACATGACGCCCCACGCGGTCATCATCACCGCGTCGCCGGTGGTGTTGGCGGCGGACACGAACGCGCTCTCCCCGGCGCTCTCGATCGCCTCGATCTCCTCGGCCGAGTAGGTCAGCCCACTGGTGGGCGGGTCCTGACCGAAGATCTGGAACTGCGCGCCGCCGAAGCTCACCACCACCATCGGCATCACCGTCATGGTCACCGCCGCGAAGCGCATCCCGCGCCGGAAGATCCCGTGCGGATCGTTCCCGCGCAACAGGTGGTGGGCGCTGGCGGCCGCCACGACCAGGGCTCCCACCAGCAGGGCGCCGCTGGTCACGTGCAGGAAGGCGAAGACCGCCGCCGGGTTGGTCACCAGGGCGACCGGGTCGGTCAGGTGCGCCACCCCGTCCACCATCTCGAAGCCCACGGGGTGGCGCAGGAACCCGTTGGAGACCAGCACCCACCACGCGGACGAGTAGGCCGTCACCGTCACCACCGCGAAGCAGAACAGGTGCGACCACCGGCCCATACGGTCCCAGCCGAAGACCCACAGGCCGAGGAAGGTCGACTCGACGAAGAAGGCCGTCATCGTCTCGACGGCCAGGGGCGCCGCGAACGTGTAGCCGAACATCTCGTGCAGCCCGCTCCAGTTGAGCGCGAGCTGGAGCTCCATCACGATCCCGGACAGCACCCCCATGCCGTAGTTGACCAGGTAGAGCCCGCCCCAGAACCGCACGGCGACCACGCGTGAACGGTCCCCTCGAAGAGTGGCCACGAGCTGCGTGACAAGGATGTACGGAGCCAGGCCGAGAGTAAGGGCCACGAACAGGTAGTGCGTGGCGGCGGTCAGCGCGAACTGGAGCCGGGCCAGGACGAGGGGGTCTTCCAACATCGGGGTGCCTCTGCGGTCGGCGGTGGGAACGCTCCACAGCATCCGCCGACGGCCCCGTGCCGCACATCGTCTCCGGGGCGGCATCCGGGCGCCGCCCCGGGCGGTAGCCGGGCGGCGCGGCTACTCCCCGGGGTGTACGGGATGCCCCGGAGGCGCCCTCGGGGCACCCCGGGCCCCGACCGGCTCCGTCCCGGGCCCGGACGACCGTCCCTCCCGTCAGGCGTCCCGAGACCACCCGGGGGTGACCAGCTCCGTCTCGTAGGCGAGCACCACCAGCTGGGCGCGGTCGCGCACGCCCAGCTTCACCATGGCGCGGCTCACATGGGTCTTGGCGGTGGCCGGGCTCAGCACCAGTTCCAGGGCGATCTCCTCGTTGGACATGCCGCGTCCCACCAGGGCCAGCACCTCGCGCTCCCGCGCGGTGAGCGCGTCCAACCGCGTGGAGGGCGTCGCGGACCCGCCCGGACGGCGGACGAAGTCGGCGATCAGCCGCCGGGTGACACCGGGGGAGAGCAGCGCCTCGCCCTCGTGCGCGACCCGCACCGCCTGGAGCAGGTCGCGCGGTTCGGTGTCCTTGACCAGGAAACCGCTGGCCCCGCCGCGCAGCGCCTCGAAGATGTACTCGTCCAGGTCGAACGTGGTGAGGATGACGACCCGGGTGTGCTTCAGGGAGGGCTCGGCGAGGATGAGACCGGTGGCTTCGAGCCCGTCGACCCCCGGCATCCGGATGTCCATCAGCACCACGTCCGGCCGCTCGGTGCGCGTGAGCCGCACCGCCTCGGCGCCGTCCGCGGCCTCCGCGACGACCTGGATGTCGGGCGCGCTGTCCAACAGGGCCCGGAACCCGGCCCGCACCAGTGCCTGGTCATCGGCGAGCAGTACTCGGATCAACCCGTTCCCCCCGGTTCGGTCGCGGGGCCACCGTCGATCGGCAGCCGCACCCGCACCCGGAATCCTGCCCCGTCCACGGGCCCGACGTCCACCGTCCCACCGACGAGCGCGGCCCGTTCGCGCATGCCCGTGATGCCGTTGCCCTCGGCGGGTGGGCCCATGGTCCCGCGCCCGTCGTCGGTGACCTCCACCGTCAGTTCGTCGGGCCCGTAGCCGATGCGCACCCGGACGCCGTCCGCCCCCGCATGGCGCACCACGTTGGTGAGCGCCTCCTGGACGGCCCGGTAGGCCACTCCCTCGGTCCCCACCGACAACCGCCGCGGCTCTCCGGTCACCTCCACCCCGGTGTCCAGCCCCGCGCCTCGGGCGGCCTCCACCAGGTCCGGCACGCGGTCCAGCCCCGGAACGGGCGAGCGGGGCGCGGCCCCGTCCTCGTCCACCGCGCGCAGCACACCCAGCATGGACCGCAGTTCGCTCAGCGTGTCCTTGCTGGTCTGCTTGATGGTGGAGAGCGCCTCGGCGGCCCGCTCCGGCTGGCTCTCCATCAGGTACAGGGCCGTGCCCGCCTGCACGTTGATCAGCGAGATGTTGTGCGCCACCGTGTCGTGGACGTCCCGGGCCAGTCTCAGCCGCTCGTCCGAGGCCCTGCGCAGGAGCTCCTCCTCACGGGTCCGGGCGGCCTCCTCCTCCCGCTCGCGGTCCGCCCGCAGGTACTCCTGGCGCCAGCGCACCACCTCGGCCGCGCACAGAAGGAGCAGGACCCAGGCCACGATGCCGACCGCCTCGGGCCGGTAGGTGCCCGTGGACAGGTACTCGTAACCGTTCACGGCGACGAACTGCCCGATGCCCAGGGTCCAGCCGAAGGCCCGGTACCCCCAGCGCACCACGCTGTAGAGCATCACGGCGGTGCACAGCATCACCATGCCGTCCGGGAAGCCCAGCGGGTAGTAGACGGTGGCGGCCACCACCGAGACCACGGCGACCGTGCGCGGCAGGGCGGTACGCCACAGGAGCGGCAGGCAGGCCGCCACGACGAGCGCGTACCCCCAGGGCCAGGGGTCACGGTCGTCGGGGACCGGGTCGACCACCCCGACCAGGGCGGTGCTGCCCCAGGAGAGCAACAGCAGGCCCGAGGCCAGCCACAGGTCGGTGCGGGTGGGGCGCGGGACGCGGGAGAGTAGTGCTGGCACCCCACCGACGGTACGTCCGACACACCGCCGCGTCCGTCCTCCCCACGGCGACACTTCGGGGTAGGGCCCTACTCCCCGCGGAGTACGCCCGGAGGCGTCCGCGGTCGGACCAGGGGCCTCCGCTCCGGTGGGACGCTCAGAAGATGTCGGTCGGCGGCGCGGGGGAGTCCACCGCGTCGGCGTCCGCCACGGGGGAGCGGCCCGACGCGAACCGGTCCAGGTCCCCGCCCTCCACCAACCGGGCCATCTCCGGGTCCCGGTGGGCCCGGCGGCCCAGCTCCTCCACGGGCAGCGGCCGGTGGCCCGCCACCAGCACCAGGTTGCCGAACCGGCGCCCCCGCAGGATGCCCGGTTCGGCGGTCATCACCACGTGCGGCAGCACCGAGCGGACCGTCGCGACCTGGGTGCGCGTGTGCTCCAGCGCGTAGCCGTCCCCGACGTTGACCACCAGGAAGCCGCCCGGCCGCAGCACCCGCGCCGCCTCCGCGTAGAACTCCGCCGAGGTCAGCCGGGCCGGGGTCCGGGCCCCGGAGAAGACGTCGGACACGATGAGGTCCGCGCTGTCCTCGCGCCTGGCGGCGATCCAGTCCCGGGCGTCGCCGATCCCCACCCTCAGCTGGGCCCTGCGGTCCCACGGGAGCCGGCGCCGCACCGTCTCCACCAGGGCCGCGTCCACGTCGACCGCCCGCTGGCGCGACCCGGGCCGGGTGTGCGCCACGTACCGCGCCACCGTCAGGGCCCCGGCTCCCAGGTGCATCGCCTCGACCGGCTCGCCCTCGGGGGCCACCAGGTCGGCCGCGTGCGCGATCCGCCGTACGTACGAGAAGTCGAGGTAGCCGGGGTCGGACAGGTCCACGTGCGACTGCGGCGTGCCCTCCACCAGCAGGAACCACGAGTTGGGCCGGTCCGCGTCGGCGAGCAGGTCCACCCCGGGTACCACCGAGACCTCCTCCTCGGCCTCGACCCTGTCACGCACACGTCTGCCCATGCCCCCGCCTCACTTCCCACGATCCCCCAACGTTAGGCGCAGCCGGGAGCCTTCGGAAACGGGCGCGCGTTCCCCCTCGAAGGAGCGCTAGCCTGGGGTTCCCCAGAAGTCCCAACCCGCGCCCCTGTCGGGCGCGATCACCGAGGAGTGGCCGTGCTACTGCGGATGTCGACCCTGTTCCTGCGCACCCTGCGTGAGGACCCGGCGGACGCCGAGGTGCCGAGCCACAAGCTCCTCGTCCGCGCCGGCTACGTGCGCCGCGCCGCCCCCGGTGTCTACACGTGGCTCCCCCTGGGCAAGATCGTCCTGGAGAACGTCGCCCGCGTCGTGCGCGAGGAGATGGACGCCATGGGCGGCCAGGAGGTGCTGCTGCCCGCGCTGCTGCCCCGGGAGTACTACGAGACCACCGGGCGCTGGGAGGAGTACGGCGAGACCCTCTTCCGTCTCAAGGACCGCAAGGGTGCCGACTACCTGCTCGGCCCCACGCACGAGGAGCTCTTCACCCTTCTCGTCAAGGGCGAGTACTCCTCCTACAAGGACTTCCCGGTCGTGCTCTACCAGATCCAGGAGAAGTTCCGCGACGAGGCCCGCCCCCGGGCCGGGGTGCTGCGCGGCCGCGAGTTCCACATGAAGGACTCCTACTCCTTCGACGTGGACGACGAGGGCCTCCAGGAGTCCTACGACCGGCACCGGGCCGCCTACATCCGGATCTTCGACCGGCTCGGCCTGGACTATGTCATCGTCTCCGCGACCTCCGGCGCCATGGGCGGCTCGGCCTCCGAGGAGTTCCTGGCGGTCGCACCCACCGGCGAGGACACCTTCGTCCGCAGCACGGGCTCCGACTACGCGGCCAACGTCGAGGCCGTGCGCACCCCGGCCCCCGCGGAACTCCCCGTCGACGGGCTGCCCGAGGCCCGGGTGCACCACACCCCCGGCACCGCCACCATCCAGACCCTGGTGGACTTCCTCAACGGCGCCGAGCTGGGCCGCGACTTCACCGAGGCGGACACTCTCAAGAACGTCCTGGTCAAGACCCGCGCCCCCGGCAGCAAGGAGTGGGAGCTCCTCGGCATTGGCCTGCCCGGCGACCGCGAGGTCGACCTCAAGCGCCTGGAGGCGGCCCTGGAGCCCACCGAGGTGGCGCTCCTGGACGACGCCGACTTCGCCGCCAACACCTTCCTGGCCAAGGGCTACATCGGCCCGCGCGCCCTGCTCGACAACAAGGTCCGCTACCTCGTCGACCCGCGTGTGGCCACCGGCACCTCCTGGGTGACCGGAGCCGACCGGCCCGACCACCACGTGATCGACCTCGTGGCCGGGCGCGACTTCACCCCCGACGGCACCATCGACGTCGCCGAGGTGCGCGACGGCGACGCCTCGCCGGACGGCCAGGGCACCCTGTACACCGCGCGCGGCATCGAGATCGGGCACATCTTCCAGCTGGGCCGCAAGTACACCGACGCCTTCAAGCTCGACGCCCTCGGCCCCGACGGCAAGCCCCGGCGCGTCACCATGGGCTCCTACGGCATCGGCGTCTCGCGCGCCGTCGCCTCCGTCGTCGAGCAGTCCCACGACGACAAGGGCATCGTGTGGCCGCGCGAGATCGCCCCGGCCGACGTGCACGTGGTCGGTACCGGCAAGGGCGGCGAGGTCGAGGAGGCCCTGAGGATCGGCCGCGAACTGGAGGCGCGCGGGCTCCGCGTGCTGGTCGACGACCGCAAGGCGGCCCCCGGCGTGAAGTTCAACGACGCCGAGCTGCTGGGCGTGCCCACCGTGGTCATCGTCGGCCGCGGGCTCAAGGACGGCCTGGTCGAGCTGCGCGACCGCCGCACGGGTGAGCGCACCGACGTGCCGGTCGGCGAGATCGTCGAGAGCACCGTGGCCGCCTGCGCCCCGTAGGGTGCCGAACGGACCGAGAGGGGGCTCCCGCGCCGGTGCGCGAGAGCCCCCTTCTCCGCGTTCGTCGCCGGCGGGGCGCGGTCAGCCCCGTTCGAAGCCGGGAAGGGGGTCGAGCGCGGCGTCCCACTCCAGCGATCGCACCGTCGCCTCCTGGAGGGCGCGCGCCGCGGTGACGCGCAGGTCGGTGTCGTCCGACGCGCTCAGCCACAGGTAGGCGCTCATCGTGGTGTGTTCCAGGCCGACGGCGAAACCGTCCATCGCGCCGTCACCGCGCCCCTCGGGGAGCGGATAGGAGGCCAGCGCGGCGGGCGGGTCCATCCCGCGCTCCACCGAGGCCGCGTGCAGGGCGTCCCGCAACGCCTTGTGTTCGTGGGCGGACGACGAGGCGCGTTCGCGCCGCTTCTTGTCGTCGGCGGCCCCGCCGACGAACTCGTACCCGTACACGGCCGCGTGCTCGGCGCTCAGGGCCTCGGCCAGGGCCGCGCCGGACGGGTCACCCCCCTCGGACGGGGACGCCGCGGCGCCCGGGCCGTGGGTGCCCTGTGCGGGCGCGGGGCTCTCGCTCACCTGACTACCTGCCTTCTCCGCCTCACGTCGCTCGGACGCCGCTGGGTTGTTCCTCGACCGCTCGACCGCCGTCGTTCAGGCCCGGGCGAGCAGGTGCGCGTGCCCGGCCTCGCACGCCCCGATCGCGCTCACGAGCTGGGCCAGGCCCGGGTCGGTCACCGCCGCCGCCTGGTCGAGCCGGGCACTGGTCGCGGCCGCCGCCAGGGCACGCAACCCGGCGGTGTCCGCGACCCCCTCCACGGGGACGTCCTCCCCGGGCGGGGCACCGTCCGCGTCGTCGTCCTCCGCGTCCTCCGCGTGCGCGGCCACCCCCTCCGGCAGGGCGTCCAGCAGGGCGTCCAGGTGGGTGGCGTGGTCCTCCAACAGCCGCTCCAGGAGGTCTCCGGGGCCGGTCCCCCCGGCCAACGCCGCCTCGACGCGCACGACCGCCCGCTCCTTCTCGCGGATGAGCGCGCGCAGCACGGCGACGTCCGGAGTCACGTCGTACGGGTACCAGTCGGCCCCGCCGCACCCGCTCACCCCGACGGCGCCCGCGACCACTCCGGTCACGGCCACGCCCGAGAGCGCCAGGCCCCCGGCAGTGAAGGACCTCCTCGAAAGCCCGGGCGGCGTGCGACCGCTGGCATACCCCTGGTCCACGCGCTCTCCTCCCGTGCCCCGCGGTGTCCACAGGACCGCCGTCGCCGACGGTCAGCCCCCATCTTTCCACGCCCCGAGACGGTCGCGGGCCGGGCCGACACCCCATGCCAGAACGGTGTTCCGGTGGGCCCCCGCCCCCTCCCCGGGCCGCCCCGCCCGCGTGTACCGACCTGGGCGGCGCTCAGGTGTGGATACCCTTGCACCACGACCGCCGCCGCACGCGGCGCGCGGCGCTCGGCTCCCCTCACGGGGCGCGGAGCGGAATCAACGCAGACTACGTACAGAGCTGGACCGCCCCGTTCGACGGCACACGGCCGAGCGGGCGGGATTTCGCCGTTTGAGGGGCTAATCACGCATGGGAGCGCAGGCGCGCAACGAGCGCATCGCCGAGCTGCTTGAGCCGGTACTGGCCGAGGCCGGACTGGACCTGGAGGCCGTCGAGCTGACACCCGCGGGCAAACGCCGGGTGCTGCGCGTGGTCGTGGACTCCGACGACGGGGTCGACCTGGACACCGTCGGCGAGGTCAGCCAGGCCGTCAACGAGAGCCTGGACGCCTCCGACGTCATGGGCGAGCAGCCCTACGTGCTGGAGGTCACCTCCCCGGGGGTGGACCGCCCGCTCACGCTGCCGCGCCACTGGCGGCGCTCCCAGGGCCGCCTGGTGAAGGTCTCCCTCGTCGAGGGCGGCGACCTCACCGGTCGTGTCACCGGTTCCGACGACCAGGGCGTGACCCTGGACGTCAGGGGACGGCCCCGCACCCTGGCCTACGACTCCGTCGCCAAGGCCAAGGTCCAGGTGGAATTCCGTCGCGAAGCCGACACCGACGCGGCGGACTAGAGGGGGAGCCCCGTGGATATTGACATGAGCGTCCTGCGCAGCCTGGAGCGCGAGAAGGACATCGCCGTCGAACTGGTGGCCAAGGCCATCGAGGACGCCCTCCTCATCGCCTACCACCGCGAGGAGGGCCCCGACAAGAAGGCCCGCGTGGAGCTCAACCGCTCCACCGGCCACGTGGTCGTGTGGGTCACCGAGACCGACGAGGACGGCGTGGTCGTCGGCGAGTTCGACGGCACCCCCACCGGCTTCGGCCGCATCGCGACCTCGACCGCCAAGCAGGTCATCCTCCAGCGTCTGCGCGACGCCGAGGACGAGCTGACCCTGGGCGAGTTCGCCGGACGCGAGCACGACATCGTCTCCGGGATCATCCAGCAGGGCAAGGACCCGCGCAACGTGCTGGTCGACCTCGGCAAGCTGGAGGCGATCCTGCCCCCGCAGGAGCAGGTCCCCACCGAGGACTACACCCACGGCGAGCGCCTGCGCGCCTACGTGGTGCAGGTCCGCAAGGGCCATCGGGGTCCCTCGGTGACCCTGTCGCGGACCCACCCCAACCTGGTGCGCAAGCTCTTCGAGTTGGAGGTCCCCGAGATCGCGGACCGCACCGTCGAGATCTCCGCGATCGCCCGGGAGGCCGGTCACCGCACGAAGATGGCGGTCCGCTCCAACCGGGGCGGCGTCAACGCCAAGGGCGCCTGCATCGGCCCGCTGGGCAGCCGCGTCCGCAACGTCATGGCCGAGCTCCACGGCGAGAAGATCGACATCGTCGACTACTCCGAGGACCCCGCCGTGTTCGTCGCCAACGCGCTCTCCCCGGCCCGGGTCAACTCCGTGGAGATCCTCGACATGGCCGCGCGGGTCGCCCGCGTGGTCGTCCCCGACTACCAGCAGTCGCTGGCGATCGGCAAGGAGGGCCAGAACGCCCGCCTCGCCGCGCGCCTCACCGGGTGGCGCATCGACATCCGTTCCGACGCCGAGCCCGTGGCGGCCGCGGCCGAGGACACCGACGAGACCGTCCGGGGGGACGAAGACACCCCTTCGGCCGGTTAATCGGGTCGCGCCCATGTCCCGACGCGATAGGGTGGCCGTTGACGGTCCTGACCGCCCCGTGCGTACGTGCGTGGGTTGTCGGTCGCGGACAGTCCAGTCCGACCTCGTGCGGCTGGTGGCCGTGGGCACGGTCATCACGCCCGACACCCGAGGCCGACTCCCGGGGCGCGGCGCCTATCTGCACCACGATCGGCGATGCCTGGAGCTCGCCGAACGCCGCAGAGCATGGTCCCGCGCCTTCCGGAGTCGGAACGGCGGCGGAGCCACCGGGTGGGACGTCTCACTTGTGACGTCCCTTCTTGGTGAGGCCCCGCGTGATCGAGCGCGACTCGGTTCCGGATAGGGTTGGAATGTCCGCGCCGACCCCGTGGTTGAAGTGATCGAGGTCGGCGTGTAGTGCTGTGTCGGCACGGATGAGCTGGCCCATTGTTGTGTAGCGATGAGGAAGCAGGTCGAGATTGCGATGAGCGCCTGATGAGTACGCAGCGATGAGTAACTCAAGCTAACGACGGTCCGGCACAAGCCCATGTCCCGGACCGAAGCTGAAGGAGAAGTGTGGCGAAGGTCCGGGTGTACGAACTCGCCAAGGAGTTCGGTGTAGAGAGCAAGGCCGTGCTGGCCAAGCTCAACGAGATGGGCGAATTCGTCCGATCGGCGTCCTCGACGATAGAGGCCCCCGTCGTTCGACGCCTGCAGGAAGCTTTCAACAACGGTTCCGACGGCGGCAAGAAGGGCGGAGCCCCCAAGCCGGGCCCCGCCGCCAAGCCCGCCGAAGGTGCGGCGCGTCCCGCGGCTCCCAAGCCCGGCCCCGCGCCCAAGCCGGGTCCCAAGCCCGGCCCCGCCGCGCGTCCCGCGGCGCCCAAGGCCGAGAAGCCCGCCGCGCCGGTGGAGAAGCCGGCCGCGCCGGTGGACAAGCCCGCGGTCCCGCATTTCGAGCAGCCCGCCGAGCGGCCCGAGTCCGCTCCCAAGCCCGGCCCCAAGCCGGCTCCGAGGGCTGCCCGCGGCGAGGCCCCGCGCCCCGGCGGCCCCAAGCCGGGCGGCGCCCAGGGCGCCCGTGGCGACCGTCCCCAGCGCGGTGAGCGCCCGGAGCGTTCCGGCGGCCGCGAGGGTGGTCGCGACGGCGGCCGCGGCCCGCGTCCCGGCGGTCCCCGTCCGGGCCCGCGTCCGGGCAACAACCCGTTCGCGTCCAACGCCTCGGGCATGGGCTCCAAGCCCGCGTCCCCGCGCCCCGGCGGTGCCGGCGGCCCGCGTCCGGGCCCCCGTCCCGGTGGTCCGCAGGGCGGCGGCGAGCAGCGCGCTCCGCGTCCGGGCGGCGGAGCTCCGCGTCCCGGCGGTGCCGGCGGCCCGCGTCCGGGCCCCCGTCCCGGTGGTCCGCAGGGCGGCGGCGAGCAGCGCGCCCCGCGTCCCGGTGGCGCCGCGGGTGCTCCGCGTCCCGGTGGCGGTGCTCCGCGACCGGGCGGTGCGGGCGCTCCGCGTCCCGGCGGTCCGCGTCCCAGCCCGATGAACATGCCCTCGTCCCGCCCGGCCGCTCCGGCCGGCGGTCGCGGTGGCGGCGGCGGTCGCCCCGGTGGCGGCGGAGGCCGTGGCCGTGGTGGCGCTCCCGCCGGTGCGGGTCCGCGTCCCGGCGGTGGCGGCGGCGGTCGTCCCGGCGGTTTCGGTGGTCGTCCCGGTGGCGGCGGCCGTGGTCGCGGTGGCGGCACGGCCGGTGCGTTCGGCCGTCCGGGTGGGCGTCCCGGGCGTGCCCGCAAGTCCAAGAAGCAGCGGCGTCAGGAGTTCAACGACCTCCAGGCCCCGTCCTTCGGCGGCGTCAAGATCCCGAGCGGCAACGGCCAGGTCATCCGCCTGTCCCGTGGCGCCTCGCTCTCGGACTTCGGCGACAAGATCGACGTCAACCCGGCGTCGCTGGTCCAGGTCATGATGCACCTGGGCGAGATGGTCACCGCGACCCAGTCGCTGCCCGACGAGACGCTCCAGCTTCTCGGCGAGGAGCTGCAGTACACGATCGAGGTCGTGAGCCCCGAGGACGAGGACCGCGAGCTGCTGGAGTCCTTCTCCATCGAGTTCGGTGAGGACGAGGGCGGCGACGCCGACCTGCGTCCGCGCCCGCCCGTGGTCACCGTCATGGGTCACGTCGACCACGGTAAGACGCGACTGCTGGACACCATCCGCAAGTCCAACGTCGTCAGCGGCGAGGCCGGCGGTATCACCCAGCACATCGGCGCCTACCAGGTCGCGACCGAGGTGGACGGCGAAGAGCGCAAGATCACCTTCATCGACACCCCCGGTCACGAGGCGTTCACCGCCATGCGTGCCCGTGGTGCGAAGGTCACCGACGTCGCCGTGCTGGTCGTGGCGGCCGACGACGGCGTCAAGCCGCAGACGGCCGAGGCCATCGACCACGCCAAGGCGGCCGAGGTGCCGATCGTGGTCGCGGTCAACAAGATCGACGTCGAGGGAGCGGACCCGCAGCGGGTGCGCGCCCAGCTGACCGAGTACGGTCTCGTGGCCGAGGAGTACGGCGGCGACGTCCAGTTCGTGGACATCTCCGCGCTCAAGGGCGACAACATCGACGCCCTGCTGGAGTCGATCGTCCTCACGTCCGACGCGGCCCTGGACCTCCAGGCCAACCCGGACATGGATGCCCAGGGTCTGGCGATCGAGGCCTACCTGGACCGCGGTCGCGGTTCGATGGCCACGGTGCTGGTCCAGCGCGGCACGCTCAACGTCGGTGACTCCATCGTCTGCGGCGACGCCTTCGGTCGCGTTCGCGCCATGCTCGACGAGCACGGCGACAACGTGCAGTCGGCCGAGCCGTCCCGTCCGGTCCAGGTCCTGGGTCTGACCAACGTGCCCAGCGCCGGTGACAGCTTCCTGGTCGTCAAGGACGACCGCGTGGCCCGTCAGATCGCCCAGCAGCGCGAGGCGCGCGAGCGCTTCGCCCAGCAGGCGAAGTCGGCCCGCCGGGTCACCCTCGACAACTGGCAGTCGGCCATCAAGGAGGGCGAGCGCTCCGAGCTGCTCCTCCTCATCAAGGGCGACATGTCCGGTTCGGTCGAGGCGCTCGAGGAGTCGCTGCTCAAGATCGACGCCGGTGGCGACGAGGTCAGCATCCGGATCATCGGACGCGGCGTCGGTGCCATCACGCAGAACGACATCAACCTGGCGTCGTCCGCGGACGCGATCATCGTCGGCTTCAATGTTCGGCCCGAGGGCAAGAACAGCCAGCTGGCGGACCGCATGGGCGTCGACATCCGGTACTACTCGGTCATCTACCAGGCCATCGACGAGGTCGAGGCCGCGGTCAAGGGTCTCCTCAAGCCCATCTACGAGGAGGTCCAGCTCGGCAGCGCCGAGGTCCGCGAGGTCTTCAAGGTGCCGAAGATCGGCAACATCGCCGGTGCCATCGTCCGCGACGGTCTCATCCGTCGCAACACCAAGGCACGGCTCATCCGCGAGGGCAAGGTCATCTCCGAGAACCTCAACGTCGAGTCGCTGCGCCGGTTCAAGGACGACGCCACCGAGGTCCGCGAGGGCTTCGAGTGCGGTATCGGTGTCGGTTACAACGACATCCGGGTCGAGGACGTCATCGAGACCTACGAGATGCAGGAGAAGCCCCGCGACTAGTCGCGAGGACTGATCCACCTGGGGCCCCGGACGATCCTGTCCGGGGCCCCGCCTTTGACGGCTCACACAACACCACAGGTGATCATTTGTACGTTGGGGCGCTGACCCTGGACGTGCTCCTCGGAGACGTCCACTCGCTCAAACAGAAGCGTTCGCTGGTCCGGCCGGTCATCGCCGAACTACGACGGAAGTTCTCGGTGTCGGTCTCCGAGGTCGGGGAACACGACCTCTACCGTCGGGCCAGGATCGGGGTGGCCGTGGTCGCGCCGACCGCGGCCCACGCCCGGGACCAGATGGACACCTGCGAGCGTTTCGTCGCGGGCCGTCCCGAACTGGAGCTGCTCTCCGCGAGGCAGCGGCTCTTCAACGAAGAGGAAGACTGACGATGGTTGACGCCGCACGCGCGCGAAAGATCGCCGACCGTATCCAGCGGATCGTCGCCGAGATGCTGGACCGGCGCATCAAGGACCCGCGCCTGGGTTTCGTCACCGTGACCGACGCCCGGATCACCGCCGACCTGCGGGACGCCACGGTGTACTACACGGTGTTCGGCACGCCTGAGGAGAAGGCGGCCAGCGCCGCCGCCCTGGAAAGCGCCAAGGGCGTGATCCGCAGCGAGGTCGGCCGCCAGACCGGTATCCGTCACACGCCCAGCCTGACCTTCGTCATCGACGAGGTGCAGGAGAACGCCCAGCACATCGAGAAGCTGCTGGTCGAGGCGCGCAAGTCCGACGAGGAGGTGGCCCAGCGGGCCACCGGTGCCCGGCACGCGGGTGAAGCCGACCCGTACAAGGCTCCTCGTGAGGACGACGAGGACGACGAGTAACCAGCAACCCCGGGGCGGCGGCAGCGGTCGCCGCCCCTCTCTCCCCTTCCGGAAGGAACCCCATGGCCGACAGCGGTGTCGTGGTCGTCGACAAGCCCGCCGACTGGACCTCGCACGACGTGGTCGCGAAGACCCGGGGGCTCGCGCGCACCCGGAGGGTGGGCCACGCGGGCACCCTGGACCCGATGGCCACCGGTGTCCTGGTCCTGGGGATCGAGAAGGGCACGAAGCTGCTCGGTCACCTGACCCTGACCGAGAAGACCTACGAGGCGACGATCCGCCTCGGGCTGGTCACCAACACCGACGACGCCGAGGGCGAACCCGGTGCCCGGGTGGACGCGTCCGCCGTCACCGACGCCGGTGTACACGCGGCCGTCGCGAAGCTCACCGGCCCGATCCAGCAGGTCCCGCCGCAGGTCAGCGCGATCAAGGTGGACGGCAAGCGCGCCTACAAGTCGGCCCGCGAGGGCAAGGAGGTCGCGCTCAAGGCGCGGACGGTCACCGTCTCCCAGTTCGACGTGACCGCGATCCGGCACACCCCGGACGGTTTCGTCGACGTGGACGCGGTGATCACCGGTTCCAGCGGTACCTACATCCGTTCCCTCGCCCGCGACATGGGCGCCGACCTCGGTGTGGGCGGGCACCTCACGGCCCTGCGCCGCACCCGCGTGGGCCCCTACGACCTGTCCCAGGCCCGCACGCTCGACCAGCTCGCCACGGAGTTCACCCTGGTGCCGCTGGCCCACGCGGTCGCCGCGGCCTTCCCGGTGCGCACCATGGACGAGGCCGAGACCAGGGCGATCCGCCACGGCAACCGGATCAGTGAGAGCTCGCTGGGGGAGGGGCCGGTGGGGTTGTTCGCCCCGGACGGCTCGGTGATCGCCCTGGGCGAGAACCGCCCGGACCACATGAAGCCGGTCGTGGTGTTCTCCCCGGCCTGATCAGATCTTGATGACGGTCGCCTTGTTTCCGCAGAGCTTCCGTAGGTCGTCGGGGTCGGAAGTGAGAATGGTGACCGGACCTGGCGCGGTGAGCGCGGTCGCGCACAGCATCGCGTCGATCGCGTGCCTGTGGCCGTGTAGACCCGCTGAGCTCAGCAGCCGGGCTGCCTCCCTGGCGACGTACTCGGTCACCGGTTCGATCGTCAATCGGGAGAGCTGCCACTCCAACGCCGCTCGGTTGATACGCGGATGGATGATCTCGACAAGGGTCGCGGAGCTGGTGATCACTCTGCTGTCATCGGCCCGGGCGAGGACGAGCCAACGTGTGATGTCCCGATCCTGGAGTACTGCTCTGGCCAGCCCTTCGCTGTCCAGGACGAGAGTGCCATTCGGCCTGTGGGGGTTGGGACTCATCTATTCCATGGCTCCAGGTGTGCCCTGTTCCTCACGGGCACGGTTCAGTTCCTCGCGCGTTCGCTGGATCTCCTCGTCGGTGATGGGACCGTGGTGGGCCTCCATCGCCTCGATGAGGTCGTTGAGATTGTCCCGCTCCAACTGCCTTGCCACGGCGGCGGCGACGTAGGAGGACAGGCCCGAGGGGCCGCTTCTGGAGCGTGCCTGCTCGGCGATGTCTCTAGGCATGGTGATGGAGTACTTCTGGGTAAGGCTGCTCATGACACTTATGCTACCCAGCATGCCACCACGTAGTCGGGCGGTGTTTCGGCGACGTCTCGGGTGAAGTCCGATGTCGGCGTGTTGTTCGCATGAGCGAAGATAGCGCCGCGTCACCGGGTGCGTGCGGGTTTCACGAAAGTCCTCCGTACTTTCTCGGACATCCCACCCGCGTGCCTCCACACGGCCCGCCCTGGTGACGAGGCGAGCGGTCGGGTGCGCCGGGTGACACCCCGCCCGTGGCGGAAGCGGGGGAGCGACGTGGCAGGCTTGACGTGGACCGAGACAACGTGACCGAAGGGGACCGAACGTGCTGCGATGGGACGGGCTGGGGGACATCCCCTCCGACTGGGGGCGGTCCGTGGTGGCGGTGGGCGTCTTCGACGGCGTGCACCGAGGACACCGCGCGATCCTGGCCGCCGCGCGCGCCCGCGCCGACCGGCTCGGCCTCCCGGTGGTCGCGGTCACCTTCGACCCGCACCCCGAGCGGGTACTGCGCGGGACCACCCCGGCGGTCCTGACCCCGGTGGAGCGCCGGGTGGAACTCATGGAACCGCTCGGAGTCGACGCCGTGTGCGTCCTGCCCTTCGACGAGGCGCTGTCCGCCCTCGCTCCCGAGGAGTTCGCCCGGCGCGTGCTCTCCGACCGGCTCGGCGCCGCCGCCGTGGTGGTCGGTGAGGACTTCCGGTTCGGGCACCGGGCGGCCGGAGACGTCACCGTGCTCGCGGAACTGGGGGAGAAGCTCGACTTCACCGCCGACGGCGTGCGCCTGGTCGCGGACGGCGACACCATCACCTCCACCCGGGTGCGGGCCCTGTTGGACGAGGGGGACGTGGCCGCCGCCGCCGCACTCCTGGGGCGTCCGCACCGGGTCTCGGGGGAGATCGTGCACGGCGCCGCGCGAGGACGTGAACTCCTCGGGTTCCCCACCGCGAACGCCGACCTGCCCCCCGACACCGCCGTTCCCGGTGACGGCGTGTACGCGGGGTGGCTGACCCGGCTCGAGCCGGTGCCGGGGCACGAGTCGCGCTGGCCCGCGGCGATCTCCGTGGGCACCAACCCCACCTTCGACGGTGCCGAGCGCACCGTGGAGGCCTACGCCCTGGACCGCGACGACCTGGACCTGTACGGCCTGCGCATGGCGGTCGACTTCACGGCGCGCATCCGGGGTCAGGAACGCTTCGACGACATCGACGCCCTCATCGCGGCGATGCGCCGTGACGTGGACCGCTGCCGCGAGGTCCTGGGAGTGTCCTGAGGCCGCCGTCACCCCGGAACCGGGTCCCGATCCCGCTCCGCCTGCTGTAGGGTGGGTCCGTCCACGTGTGCCCGCAGCGAGGTGCGTCCCTTCGGGGGCGGACTCGGCGGGAGCGCGGCGTACCCACGCCATCGGCGGCGGGCCGCGCGCACCACACGCGACGGCGACTGCTCGTACGCGCGGTCGTCGCGTCTGAACCCTGTCACGTACCGGGGTTCGCCCTGCGTACCGACTTCTCAATGAAGGAGCGTCGTGTCGATCGACACCGCCACCAAGGAAAAGATCATCGCCGAGTACGCCACCGTCGAAGGTGACACCGGCTCCCCCGAGGTCCAGATCGCGCTGCTCACGCACCGCATCACCGAGCTCACCGAGCACCTCAAGGACCACAAGCACGACCACCACAGCCGTCGTGGCCTGCTCCTGATGGTCGGCCGTCGCCGCCGTCTGCTCAAGTACGTGGCCAAGCAGGACATCACCCGCTACCGCTCGCTCATCGAGCGTCTGGGCCTGCGCCGCTAGGTCTTTCGGGAGGGAGTGGCCTCGGCCGCTCCCTCTTTGTTAGTAAGGTGTGACCAGAGTGGTGTCCGGGACAGGACGCCACCCGCACCACCCGTGCCGCCACCCGGACCCAGGGGTCGGTCCTCGGTAGTGGTCTCCGGACACCGCCCGTCTCGGGCGTGCCGTGGGCTTCGATCGATGACCGGCCGTCATCACCTTCCGGGGCACGACACGGGCAGAACATCGCCGCGCCGCGGGCCGTCGGGTCCGGGCGCCGCGCCCGCAACGTGTAACAGGAGGTCGCCCATGGAGGGCGTTTACTCGGCCGAGGCCGTCATCGACAACGGCAAGTTCGGCACCCGCACCATCCGCTTCGAGACCGGCCGCCTGGCCCGTCAGGCCGCCGGTTCGGCCACGGTCTACCTGGACGACGAGACCGTCGTCCTGTCGGCGACCACCGCCTCGAAGCGCCCCAAGGAGAACCTCGACTTCTTCCCCCTGACGGTGGACGTCGAGGAGCGCATGTACGCCGCGGGCCGCATCCCCGGCTCCTTCTTCCGGCGTGAGGGCCGTCCTTCCGAGGACGCCATCCTCACCTGCCGTCTGATCGACCGTCCGCTGCGCCCCTCCTTCAAGAAGGGCCTGCGCAACGAGATCCAGATCGTCGAGACGATCCTGTCGCTGCACCCCGAGCACCTGTACGACGTCGTCGCCATCAACGCGGCCTCGATGTCCACGCAGATCGCCGGCCTTCCCTTCTCCGGCCCGATCGGCGGCGTCCGCGTCGCGCTGATCGACGGCCAGTGGGTCGGCTTCCCGACCCACGGTGAGCTCGAGGGCGCCACCTTCGACATGGTCGTCGCCGGCCGTGTCCTGGAGGACGGCGACGTCGCGATCATGATGGTCGAGGCGGAGTCCACCACCCAGACCCTGAAGCTGGTCGCCGAGGGCGCCGTCGGCCCCAACGAGCAGACCGTCGCCGAGGGCCTCGAGGCCGCCAAGCCCTTCATCAAGGTGCTGTGCAAGGCCCAGCAGGCCGTCGCCGACCAGGCCAGCCGTGAGCAGGGTGACTTCCCGATCTTCCTCGACTACGAGGACGACGCCTACGCCGCCGTCGAGGGGGCCGTGCGCGAGGAGCTCGCCAAGGCTCTCACCATCGCGGACAAGCAGGACCGCGAGGCCGAGCTCGACAAGATCAAGGCGTCGGCCGCCGAGAAGCTGGCCGAGGACTTCGAGGGTCGCGAGAAGGAGGTCAGCGCCGCCTTCCGCAGCCTCAGCAAGCAGCTCATGCGTGAGCGCGTCCTGCGCGACCAGGTCCGTATCGACGGTCGCGGTCCCAAGGACATCCGCCAGCTGAGCGCCGAGGTGGGCATCCTGCCCCGCGTGCACGGTTCGGCCCTGTTCGAGCGCGGCGAGACCCAGATCATGGGTGTCACCACGCTGAACATGCTGCGCATGGAGCAGACGGTTGACACGCTCAACCCGGACAAGACCAAGCGCTACATGCACAACTACAACTTCCCGCCCTACTCCACCGGTGAGACCGGTCGGGTGGGCTCGCCCAAGCGGCGCGAGATCGGGCACGGCGCCCTGGCCGAGCGGGCCCTGCTGCCCGTCCTGCCCGCCCGCGAGGAGTTCCCGTACGCCATCCGCCAGGTGTCCGAGGCCCTCGGGTCCAACGGCTCCACCTCGATGGGTTCGGTCTGCGCCTCCACCATGTCCCTGATGGCGGCCGGTGTGCCCCTGAAGGAGATGGTGTCCGGTATCGCCATGGGTCTGATCAGCGAGGGCGACCAGTTCGTCACGCTGACCGACATCCTCGGTGCCGAGGACGCCTTCGGCGACATGGACTTCAAGGTCGCCGGTACCCGTGAGCTCATCACGGCGCTCCAGCTGGACACCAAGCTCGACGGCATCCCCGCGGAGCAGCTGGCCCTGGCGCTCCAGCAGGCCCGCGGCGCCCGTCTGGCCATCCTCGACGTCATGCAGGAGGCCATCGAGCGTCCGGCCGAGATGAGCCCGAACGCTCCGCGCATCCTCACCGTCAAGGTGCCCGTCGAGAAGATCGGCGAGGTCATCGGCCCGAAGGGCAAGATGATCAACTCGATCCAGGACGACACCGGCGCGGACATCTCGATCGAGGACGACGGCACCATCTACATCGGTGCCACCGACGGCCCCTCCGCCGAGGCGGCCCGGGACACGATCAACCAGATCGCGAACCCGACCATGCCCGAGGTGGGCGACCGCTACCTGGGCACCGTCGTCAAGACGACCGCCTTCGGCGCGTTCGTCTCGCTGCTGCCCGGCAAGGACGGTCTGCTGCACATCTCGCAGATCCGCAAGCTGCACGGCGGCCAGCGCATCGAGAACCTCGACGACGTGATCGGCATCGGCGAGAAGATCCAGGTCGAGATCCGCGAGATCGACGACCGCGGGAAGCTCTCCCTGGTGCCGGTCGAGGTGGTGGAGTCCGAGGCCGCCGCCAAGACGGACAAGTCCGAGAAGGCCGAGGCCCCCGCGGCCCCGGACGAGGACTCCGACAAGGGCGACGACAAGGCCGAGGCCCCGCGCCGCCGCCGTCGTCGCAGCTCGGGCGGGCGTTCCGAGAACACCTGATCCACACCTGTGTGACCCTGTACGGGGCGGTCGCGTCTGCACGACGCGGCCGCCCCGCCGTCGTCCCGGGGCGTATGCTCTGCTGGACGTCCCGACGCGAAGAAGAAGGATTCATGAGTTCTGTCCCCATCGCCGCCGAGCAGGAGCCGGGTACCACCGTCACGCTGCTGGAGCCGGACGGCGGCTCCGGTCTGGTGCGCCGGTCGGTGCTGCCCGGCGGCCTGCGCGTGGTCACCGAGAACGTTCCCGGGGGGCGTTCCGCCGCCTTCGGGATCTCGGCGACCACCGGCTCCCGTGACGAGGACTCCGCGCACGCGGGGTCGGCGCACTTCCTGGAGCACCTGCTCTTCAAGGGGACCGGGACCCGTTCTGCTCTGGAGATCTCCGCGCTCCTGGACGGGGTGGGCGCCGACCACAACGCCTACACCACCAAGGAGCACACCTGCTACTACGCGAAGGTCCTGGACCGGGACCTGCCGCTCGCGGTGGACGTGGTGGGCGACATGGTCGCCAACTCGGTGCTGGACGAGGGCGAGGTGGAGACCGAGCGCGGCGTGATCCTGGAGGAGATCGCCATGTACGAGGACGAGCCCGCCGACCTGGTGGACGACGTCTTCGCGGAGCACTTCTTCGGCGACACCCCGCTGGGCCGCCCGATCCTGGGCACCACCGACACGATCCGCGCGCTGTCGCGGGAGCGCATCGCCGAGCAGTACCGGGACGCCTACGTCCCCTCCGAGCTCATCGTGACGGCGGCGGGCAGCCTGGACCACGACACCGTGGTGGAGCAGGTCCGGGCCATGTTCGCCGACCGCCTCGCGGCGGCCGGTGACGCCCGCCCCTCGCGTCCGCGCGGGGCCGGGGAGCCGGTGCGCACGTTCGGCGGCACGGTCGTGCAGCCGCGTGAGACCGAGCAGGCGCACATCATCCTGGGTTCGGAGGGGCTGACCCGCACCGATCCGCGCTGGCACGCGCTGCGCCTGCTCAGCGCCGCCCTGGGCGGCGGCATGTCGTCCCGCCTCTTCCAGGAGGTGCGCGAGAAGCGCGGTCTGGCCTACGCGGTGCACGCCTACCACACGGCCTACGCGGACACCGGTACGTTCCAGATCTACGCGGGCTGCCTGCCGGAGAAGGCCGACGAGGTCGTCGGGGTCTGCCGCGACGAGCTGGCCAAGGTCGCCGCGTCCGGGATCTCCCCGGAGGAGCTGGCCCGAGCCAAGGGACAGATCCAGGGGGCCATGGTGCTCGGCAGCGAGGGCACCAACGCCCGGATGGGGCGCCTGCTCGCGCACGAGCTCACCCAGCCGCGCCACTTCTCCATCGACGAGGACCTGGCCCGGTTCGACGCCGTCACCCTGGAGGACGTGGCCGCGGTCGCGGCCGAACTCCTGTCCCGCCCGAGGGCGCTCGCGGTGATCGGGCCGTACACGGCCGACCGGATGTTCTGAGGCTCCGCTCCCCGGCGGGTCCGGGGACGCGAACGGGGAGCCCGTGACCGGGGCCGGTCACGGGCTCCCCGTGTACGGTGACGTGCGCCGACGCCTACAGCGGGCGCCCCCGGGGCCGACCGCGCTTCTTGATCGCGATCTGGCGCGGGCCGCCGGTGTGCGCGCCGCCGTGGACGACGACCTCCAGGAGGCCGTCGCCGAAGGCCGCCTCCACGTCCTCGTCCTCGATGCCCTCGGGCAGGCTGATCTCACGCCGGAACGAACCCATGAAGCGTTCGGACGTGTAGTAGATCGTGGTGTCCTCCTCCTCGCGGTGGCGCTCACCGCTGATGACGAGCACGCCGTGGGTCAGGCTGACGGAGACGTCGGTCTCGTTCACGCCGGGCAGCTCGGCCCGGATGACGAGGTCGTTCCCCTTGGCGAGGATGTCCGTGGACGGGCTCCAGGCGTCGGCGAACGTGCGTTCCCGCTCACCGACCTGGGTCGTCTCGATGGTGGAGATCGTGTCCGACATCCTGTTCATCTCGGTGATCATGTCCACCACCCCGTGGAAGGGGTTGCTGAACCTCTTGGGTGCCACCGTTACCTCCTCAGTTCGACGTCGGTGTCGGTCGGTCCGACGGACCTAGTGCATTCCACCGTGACTGTGACCGTGACCGTCCCCGGAGCGGGGGCGGTCCTCAGCCCGGGGGCGGTCCTCGGCCCGGGCCCTCTTCGGTTCGCCCGGCGCGCGTTCGCTGGCCAGTCCCTTGAACAGGCCCACCGCCATGAACAGCAGGATCACCGCGAACGGTAGGCCGGTGATGACCGAGGCCGCTTGGAGCGCCGACAGCGCGTCGTCGCCCCCCGCCACCAGGAGAATCCAGGTGACGGCGCCCAGGCAGACCGCCCAGAAGCCGCGCTGGAAGCGGTTCGGGTTGCGGGTGCCTCCGTTGGTGAGCATGTCCACGACCAGGGAGCCGGAGTCCGCCGAGGTGATGAAGAAGATCGCCACGACGGCCAGTAGCCACACGGCCGCGATGACGGCCACCACACCGGAGATGGGCAGGGCGTCCAACAGGGTGAACGCGGCGTCGGCCTCGTCGCCCTCGACGAAGTTGGCCCGGCCCGACAGGTCGTAGAAGAGACCGGAGCCGCCGAAGACGCCGAACCACAGGACGCAGACGGCGGTCGGTGCGAACAGGGCGCCGATCACGAACTCGCGGATGGTGCGTCCGTACGAGATGCGGGCCAGGAAGATGCCGACGAACGGCGCCCAGGAGATCCACCAGCCCCAGTAGAAGACCGTCCACGCCTGGGTCCAGGCGGCGGCCTGCGGCTCGACGCGGGGGCTGGGGAAGGACAGGCTCCAGGAGACGAGGTTGCTCAGGTACTCGCCGGTCGCGGTGGTGGTACTCGCGATGATCCACAGCTTGGGGCCGACCAGGAACACGAAGGCCAGCAGGATGAAGGCCAGCCACAGGTTGATCACCGACAGGCGCCGCAGGCCCTTGTCGATGCCCGACAGCACGCTGAAGAGCGCCACGGCCGAGATCACCGCGATGATGACGGTCTGGACCAGCGGGTTGTTCGGGACCCCGAACATCTCGGTGAGCCCGCCGTTGATCTGGAGCGTGCCCAGCCCCAGTGACGTGGCGAGGCCGAACATCGTGCCGAACACCGCGAGGATGTCGACGATGTTGCCGGGCCAGCCGAACGCGCGGTCGCCGAGCAGCGGGTAGAGCGCGGACGCCGGTCGCAGGGGGAGGCCCTTGCGGTAGGCGAAGTATCCCAGGGAGAGGCCGAGGGCGATGTAGACGGCCCAGGGGTGGAACCCCCAGTGGAAGAAGGTGAGCGCCAGCGACTCCGAGGCGGCCTCGGGCTGGGGGACACCCTCGGAGTCGGGGTTCAGCGCGGCGTCGCGCGGCCAGTGCAGGTGCTCGATGGGCTCGGCCACGCCCCAGAACACCAGGCCGATGCCCATGCCCGTGGTGAAGAGCATCGCGAACCATGCCAGCGTGCTGAACTCGGGCCGTGAGTCGTCCGGGCCCAGCCGGATGTTGCCGTAGCGGCTCAGCATGAGGAAGACGGCGGTGCCCACGAAGAACACCGTCGCCAGGACGTAGATCCAGCCGATCCGCTCACCGATCCAGTTGCGGGTCGTCTCGGTGGCCGCGAGCAGCGGGCCGGTGAACGCCACGCCCATGACGATGAAGGCGATGATCACCAGGCCCGAGACGCCGAAGACCGTCGGGTTCGTCTTTTCTTTTATGTACGTGCGCAGGGATGAGATGGTTGCTCCTTCCCAGCCCCACTGAAACTACGGGGGTTGGAGTGCCGGTTCCTGCCACCGGCTGCTGACATGTCCCGTGGGATGGTAGAGGCTTTCGTCCCGGGTAGTAAAGCAACCGTCACATTGCGGAGAGTTTCCGTCAGGGTGTGCCATGTCGGTTGTGGGCTCCTGCGGCCGGGTGGGGCGCGAGGGCGGAGCGGGCCGGGGCGCGGAACGGCGGCCGGGGTCAGTCCCGTGGTTCGACGAGGTGGTCGAGGACGGCTCCGGTACGGTCCAGCCAGTCCGCGATCACCTCCAGCTCCCGCTCGGAGTAGACGGAGTGCAGGTCGGTCATGGCCTGGCGTATCCCGGGGAGGGGACTGCGCAGAGCGCCCTCGGCGCCGTCCAGGAGCCGGACGGCGATCTTGCGCCGGTCCAGCGGGTGGGGTGCGCGCTCGACCAGTCCGTGGGCCTCGAGCCGGTCCACCACACCGGTCACGGAACCGGTGGACAGACAGAGGCTGTCGGCGATCTCACCGGGGGTCATGGTGCCGGTCACGCGCAGGAGCGTGAAGCACTGGAAGTCGGTGGGGTTCATCCCGGAGCGGTCGGCCATGCGGTGCAGGAGGCGGACCAGGCGTACGGCGAGCTGTTGCCCGTCGCCCTGAAGGGCCTCGTACAGCTCCTCGCGGGTGCGGGGACCGTGGCCGTCTCCGAGCGCCTTCTGTGAGGGCTCGGTGTTGGGCACGGTGTCCATGGGTCTCCCTACCGCTCGGTGAACGGTCCCTCCGGCCACCCGTCGTCCGAGTCTAGGACGCCCTCCAAGTGTCGCGTGGCCCCGGAGGGGGCCACATGAAATGATCGCCTTAGCAAGATGCTTTGTCTCCAAGGTATTTGACGAAAAATCGGACACTCACCGGGGGTGGCCATCACCGTCTCGCCAGCTGACACACGGGAGGAACCCCTGCCCGCCGACTTCGGCGGGGTTCGGGACGCGGTACGGGACCAGTTGGCCGCCTACCTCGCGGAACGGGTCGCCGACGCGGGTGCGGCCGACGGGGAGTTCGCGACGGAACTCTGCGAGCGGATGGCCGCGTTCACGCTGCACGGCGGCAAGGGTCTGCGCTCGGTCCTGGCCTGGTGGGGCTGGCTCGCGGGGGGAGGCGCCGCCACGGGGCGCGGGGCCCGCGCGGCCCTGCGCGCCTGTTCGGCCCTGGAGGTCCTCCAGACCTTCGCCCTCGCCCACGACGACGTCATGGACGCCGCGCCGCTCCGACGCGGTGCCCCGTCGTTCCACGCCGTGTACACGGCCCGGCACCGGCAGCGCGGGATGCGCGGGGACGCGCGCCGCTACGGGGAGTCCCTGGCCGTCCTGGTCGGCGACCTCGCCGTGCTCTGGGCCGACGACCTGCTCCACGAGTCCCTCGCCGCCCTGTCCACCGGGGCGGCGGCCCACGCGGTGTGGCGGGACATGCGCACCGAGGTCGTCGCCGGGCAGTTCCTCGACCTCACCGCCCAGGCCCTCGGCGACCGCTCCGAGGAGACCGCGGTGCGCATCGACCGGCTCAAGACCGCCACCTACACCGTCGAGCGCCCCCTGCACATGGGGGCCGCGATGGCGGGGGCCGACGCGTCGACGGTGTCGGCGCTGCGAGCCTACGGAACCGACGTGGGCGTGGCCTTCCAGCTCCGGGACGACCTCCAGGACGCCTTCGGAGCACCCGACCGCACCGGGAAGCGGGCCTTCGAGGACCTGCGGGAGGGCAAGAGCACCCTGCTCCTGGCCAGCGGGGTCCGGTTGGCGGGGGAGGCGGGGGACACCGCGGCCCAGGACCTGTTCTCCCGGGCCGGCCACCCCTCGAACCGGGTCGACCCCGAGGAGGCGGCCGCCGCCCTCGACCGCGTCGGCGCTCGTGAGGAGGTGAGGCGCCGGTGCCGCCGCCTCGCCGAGCGCGGGCGGGAACGCCTGCGCTCGCTCGACCTCGACCCGGCCGTCGCCGACGGACTGCACCGCTTCGCCGACACCGCCGCCCGCACGTGACCACCGCGCAGAAGGGACCCGAGAACGTGACCGCGAGGAAGGGAAGGCACCCCGTGGTCGTGGTGGGGGCCGGACTGTCCGGCCTCTCCTGCGCCCTCCACCTGCTCGGAGCCGGACGCGAGGTGGTGGTCGTCGAACGCGAGGACCACCCCGGGGGGCGCGCCGGGCGCCTGGACATGGACGGCTTCCGCGTCGACACCGGACCGACCGTGCTCACCATGCCCGACCTCCTCGACGAGGCCTTCGCGGCGGTGGGGGAGTCCGTCCGCGACCGGCTGGAGCTGCGGCCGCTGACACCCGCCTACCGGGCGTCCTTCGCTGACGGCTCCACCGTCGACGTCCACACCGAACGCGAGCGGATGGCCGCCGAGGTGGCCAGGGTCGCCGGACCCCGGGAGGCCCGCGGTTACCTGCGGCTCCGGGAATGGCTCACCCGCCTGTACGAGGTGGAGATGCGCTCGTTCATCGACGCGCGGCTCGACTCCCCGCTCGACCTCCTCGGCCCCGACCTCGTGCGTCTCGCGGCGATGGGCGGGTTCGGCCGGTGGTCCCGGGCGGTGGGCCGCCACCTGAAGGACGAGCGCCTGCGCCGGGTCTTCTCCTTCCAGGCGCTCTACGCCGGGGTCGCGCCCGACCGGGCCCTGGCCGCCTACGGTGTCATCGCCTACATGGACACCGTCGCCGGAGTCCACTTCCCCCAGGGCGGGATGCGCGCCGTGGCCGAGGCCATGGCGGGGGCGGCGGCCAAGGCCGGGGCGGTCCTGCGCTTCGGGGAGTCCGCGCGCCGCGTGGAACGCCGGGGGAACCGGGTCACCGCCGTCATCACCGAGGACGGGGAGCGCCTGCCCTGCGACCACGTGGTGGTCACCGCCGACCTGCCCGCCGCCCACCGGCTGCTCGACCACCGCTCCCGGCGGCCGGTGCCGCACCGCTACTCGCCCTCCGCCGTGGTCCTCCACCTGGGCACCGACCGCACCTGGGAGCGGCTGTCCCACCACACGATCTCCTTCGGCGCGGCCTGGCGGCGCACCTTCGCCGAGATCACCGACGGAGGCAGGACCATGAGCGACCCCTCGCTGCTGGTCACACAACCCACCGTCACCGACCCCTCCCTGGCGCCCGACGGCCACCACCTCCTGTACGTCCTGGCACCCGCGCCCAACCTGGCCTGCGCCGACATCGACTGGGACCGCGCGGGCCCCCGCTACCGCGACCACCTGGTGTCCGTGCTCGAAGCGCGCGGCCTCACCGGACTGGACGCCTCGGTCCGCGCCGAACGCCTGGTGACGCCCGCCGACTGGGCGCGTCAGGGCCTGGCGCGCGGCACACCCTTCTCCCTGGCCCACACGTTCGCGCAGACCGGACCCTTCCGGCCCCGCGGCACCGTACCGGGCGTCGACAACGCCTTCCTGGCGGGATGCGGGACCTCACCCGGGGTGGGGCTGCCCACGGTCCTGATCTCGGGGAAGATCGCGGCCGCGCGGGTCGTGGCCGCGACGAGGACGGGTGCGCGACGATGACCTCCGCCACGGGAGAGCTGGACGCGGCCGGGATCGCGGAACAGCCGCTGCGCTCCGCCTACCTCCGCTGCCGCGCGCTGCAC
The DNA here is from genome assembly GCF_042869555.1 of Nocardiopsis sp. NPDC006938. Lineage (NCBI taxonomy): Bacteria > Bacillati > Actinomycetota > Actinomycetes > Streptosporangiales > Nocardiopsidaceae > Nocardiopsis > Nocardiopsis sp. NPDC006938. The sequence continues at coordinate 473,140 of NZ_JBIAGA010000002.1, forward strand.
GCGCGCCACGGCCGTACCTACTACACGGCCACACGGGTGCTCCCGCCCGGGCGCCGCCCCGGCGTCCACGCCCTCTACGGGTTCGCGCGCTGGGTGGACGACATCGTCGACGAGCCCGCGCCGGGCACCACGACCGCCGACCAGCGCGCCCGGCTGGACGCGATCGGTGCCGATCTGGACACCGCGCTCTCGGGCGGGCGGCCGGACGAACCCCTTCTGCGGGCCCTCGCGCACACCGTGCGGCGGTACGGGCTGCCGGCCGACTACTTCACCGCGTTCATGGACTCGATGCGCATGGACCTGGACACCACGGCCTACCGCGACCTGGCCCACCTGCGCGCGTACATGTACGGGTCGGCCGCCGTGATCGGGCTCCAGGTCCTGCCGGTCCTGGGGACCCGCGTTCCGAGGGAGGAGGCGGCGCCGCACGCCGCCGCGCTGGGGGAGGCCTTCCAACTCACCAACTTCCTGCGCGACGTCGCCGAGGACCTGCGCAGGGGGCGGGTCTACCTGCCCGCCGACGTCCTGGACGCACACGGCGTGGACCGCCCGCTCCTGGAGCACTGCGCCAGCACCCGGCGGTCCGACCGGCGCGTGCGCGACGCCCTCGCGGCGCTCGTGGAGGTCAACCAGGGGTTCTACCGGGAGGCCGAACCGGGTGTCGCGATGCTCTCCCCGGTCGCCCGCCCGTGCGTGGCGACGGCCCTGCGCCTGTACCGGGAGATCCTCGACGAGATCGCCGACGCCGACTTCGACGTGTGGCGGGTCCGCCACCGCGTCTCCGACGCCCGCAAGCTCGCGGTCGCCGCACCCGCCCTGGCCCGCGCGCTCTGGGCGCGGACCGTGCCCGGCCCGAGGGCCGGCGACTGACCCCCGGTCGCGCGGCGACCGGGCGCACACCGCAGTTGAGGAGGCCCCATGACGATGCCCGCCCCCGAGCCACGGCGGCTTCCGCTGCGGCGGATGCCCAGGAGCACCTGGGCCCGGCAGGAGCCGACCTGGCGAGAGGCCTCGCCCGCCGTCATCGGCGGTGCGCTCAAGCGGGCCCTGGCCCGCCCCTCCGGGAACTGGTTCGTGCTGGCCGCCAGTACCGAGGTGCGCGCCGACCGCCCCTTCGGCCGGGTGGTCGGCGGCACGGAACTCGTCGCCTGGCGTACCCCGGATGGGAGCGCGCACGCCGGACCGGGAGCCTGCCCCCACCTCGGGGCGCCCCTGTGCCGGGGCGCGGTGTCCGAGGGGCGCCTGGTGTGCCGGTGGCACGGTCTCTCGCTCGGCTCAGAGGGGATGCCCGGTTGGAGCCCCCTGCCGGTGCACGACGACGGCGTGCTCGTGTGGGTCCGGTTGGACGCGATCGGCGGTGAGCCGCCGACCGGCGCCCCGGTCGTCCCGGAGCGCCCGCGCCCGGAGCGGAGCATCGCCGCGGTGGAGAGCCTGGCGGGGCGGTGCGAACCCGAGGACGTGGTCGCCAACCGTCTCGACCCCTGGCACGGAGCCTGGTTCCACCCCTACTCCTTCGTCGGGCTGCGGGTGACCGAGGTGCCGCAGGGGCCGGACCCCGACCCGGACCGGCTGGTCGCCGACCTCGGTTTCCGGGTGGCGGGGCGGTGGGGGGTCCCGGTCCGGGCCGAGTTCACCTGCCCGGAACCCCGCACCGTGGTCATGCGCATCATCGAGGGGGAGGGCGTGGGCAGCGTGGTGGAGACCCACGCGACCCCGCTCGGTACCGATCGCGACGGTGTTCCCCGCACCGCCGTCATCGAGGCGACGGTCGCGGTGTCCGACCGCACCGGCTTCGCCCTGGCCCGCAGGGTGGCGGCGGCCGTACGCCCCGCCGTGCGGACGGTGGCGCGCCGTCTGTGGCGGGACGACCTCGCCTACGCGGAACGCCGCTACCTGCTGCGGACCACCGGTCGCTGGCCGGGCTGACGGGCGCCGCGGGCCAGTGCGCGCAGGAACGCGCCGCGCCCCCGCCGGGGCACCGTCCACAGGGCGTGTCCCGGCAGCCCCCACCGCGACAACAGCGCGTTGGCGGCGCTCAGCCCGGTGGTGGCGGCCCCCTCCATGAGGGCGACCGGCAGGTCGACGCGTACGTGGTCGCCCGCCACCACCAGGGTGGGGTCGGGGGTGGTCACCGTGCAGCGGTCCCGGTAGCCACCGGGAGGGAACAGCGCGCAGTCGGCATGGAGCTCGTGTCGCGCGTCCACCGCGCGTGCCCCGGCCAGTTCCGGGTAGACCGCCACGGCCTGCTTCCACAGGGACGCCCGCTCCACCGAGGGGTCGTGTTCCTCGGGCAGGGCGTAGGCGTGCAGCTCCACCACCGAGCCCCCGGTGCGCGCCGCCCACTCCCGGGCCTGGTCCTCGTAGCGGTCCAGGACGCTCACGTTGTCGAGCGTCGGGTATCCGGCGGTGCCGAGGAAGGCCTGCCGGTGCGGCCGGACGGGGCGGTCCAGCCAGTAGCGGGAGACCAGGAACGGGGGCGCCGAGGCGACGCCCGCGACCCGCGCCCGCCACTCCGCCGTGCCGAGCTCGGGCGAGGCCGCGACGAGTGAGCGCAGCCCCGGCGGGTCCGCCGCCAGTACCGCCGCGTCGAACTCCTCGCACCGCACCCCTTCGGAGCCCCTCCAGAACACCGCGTGGCCCGGACGCTCACCCGGCGCGATCCGGTCGATCGACGCCCCGGTGCGGAACTCGACCCCCCGCCCGCGCAGGTACGCCTCCAACGGATTCCAGAGCGCCTGGGGAAACGGCGAGCGCGGCACGTCGAACACGAGCCCCTCCGACGACCCCAGGAAGTAGACGTGGAACATGACCGCCATCTCGGCGGCGGAGAGGCGCTCGGGCGCCGCGAAGAAGCTGCGGCTGAACACCTCGAAGGCCAGGTGGCGCGCGGTGCGCGGGAACCGGGTCACCTCCAGCAGCTCCCGGGCGCTGCGGTGGCCGAGGCGCTCGTGCACGCCCGGCACGTCGGCGTCCAGCAGCTGGAGCACCGCCGGGACGTTCACCCCGGCCAGCTCCGACGCCGGGAAGCTGCGGCTCACGGCGGCCAGCGCGAAGGCGTTCCACGGCGGCGTGGCGGGCAGGCCGGAGAAGCGGTCCCGGGCCCCGGAACTGTGCACCAGCGGGTAGTCGGCCAGCGGCACGAGCGCCTCCAGGCCCGGGTCGGACCGTCGGAGCAGTCCCCGCAGGTTGTAGTACTGCCGGAAGAAGGCGTGGAACCCCCGGCTCATGGTGGCCGCGCTGCCGTCGGCGAGGGTGGTGTCCCACCCCCGCAGGCGCCCGCCCAGCCCGTCCTCGCGTTCGAACACCACCACGCCCACGCCGCGCTCGGCCAGCCCGCAGGCGGCGGCCAGACCGGCGATGCCTCCGCCCACCACCGCCACACGGGGAACGCGGCCCGGTCGGGACCCGTCCGGCGCGGGCGGGTCGATCCGTTCGGCGCGGGGGTCGTTCACGTCGGGGTTCACGTCCGGGTTCACGGGCGGGCGCCGACGAAGGTGTGGGTGATCCCGTAGCGCCAGCCCGGCATCGGCGCGCTGGCCACGGACACCAGTCCCGCGGCGCGCATGCGCTCCAGCAGGGCCTCGCGGCCGTCGAAGTCGAGGACGCTGCGCCACAGGTACCGGAACAGGTCGTCGCGGCCGACGAGCACTCGTCCGGACGGCACGACCACGCCCCAGCACACGGCGGTCCACACCGCTCGGGCGGCGGCGGAGTCCGCCACGGAGTACTCGTGCAGCGCCATCCGCCCACCCGGGCGCAGTAGGGCCAGCGCCCCGGCCAGGAAGGCGTCCGGATCGGGCACGTTGCGTACCAGGTAGGCGGCGAACACCGCGTCGGCCGGGCCGCCGAGCGTCTCCCCGGCCCACTCCGGGGTGAGGTCCTGGGCGCGGGCCTGGCGGAAGGTGACGCGGTCCGACCACCGTTTGGCGCGGGCCTCGCGCAACATGCCCTCGGAGGAGTCCACCCCGACGATCCGGGCCAGCGGGTACTCGCGGGCCAGGGCGGCGGTGGAGGCCCCCGTGCCGCACCCCAGGTCGAGCAGGAGGCGCCCCGCGCCGCGATCCGGGAGGCGCAGGCGGATCGCCGACGCACGCAGGTCCCGGTGGTAGCCGGGGCTGCGGGAGACCAGCCGGTCGTAGGCGGGCGCCGCGAGGTCGAACTCCTCGGTCACCTCGGCGGCCTTCATTCGTTCGGTCGCTGTGGTCATCGGTCCTCCGGGCGGTTCGGGGTGGACGGGGGACTTCGACCGCCGCAGGGGCCATGCTGGGGTGATGGCCGACTACGACGTGGTGATCATCGGAGCGGGGGCCGCTGGGCTCACCCTGGCCCATCGCATCGGGCAAAGCAACGATCGGCGCGGCGCAGCGCTGAGAACGGCGGTCCTGGAGCCTCCTCCGGGCCCGTGGACCCCGCCGCCGAGGACCTGGTGCTTCTGGGAGGCCGGGCCGGGGCCGTGGGACCCGCTGCTCACGGCCTCGTGGCGGGACCTGTCGGTCGTCGGTCCGGACGGGGCCCGGCACCGCTCCCCGGCCCGCCCCTACGTCTACAAGATGCTGCGCTCGACCGACGTGGACGCGCACGTGCGGGCCTCGGCGGGCCCGGGGGTGGAGTTCCGCCCGCTGTACGCGCGGACGACACGGGACGGCCCCGAACACGCCACCGTCCAGGCCGTGGGGCCCGACGGCGAACGGTCGGAGCTCACCGCCCGGTGGGTGTTCGACACCCGCCCGCCCCGGCCCCCGCACGGAGGGCGTACGCGCCTCCTCCAACACTTCCGGGGGTGGTTCGTGCGCCTGCCCGAGGACGCCCTCGACCCGGGCTCCGCGGTGCTCATGGACCTGCGTCCGCCCCAGCCCCCCGGCGGTGTGGCCTTCGGATACGTGCTGCCGCTGTCCCGACGCGAGGCGTTGGTCGAGTACACCGAGTTCGGCCGGACCGCGCTCACCACCGCCGAGTACGAGCGGGCGCTGGCCGACTACTGCGAGCGCTGCGGGCTCCACGGGGCCGAGGTCACCGCGTCCGAGCAGGGCGCCATCCCGATGACCGACGAGTCCCTGCCCACCCGGGCCGGACGGCGGCTGTTCCGGATCGGCGCCGCGGGGGGCGCCACCCGGCCCTCCACGGGGTACACCTTCAGCGGCGCGTCGCGGCAGGCCGCCGCCGTCGCGTGGGCGCTGGAGCGGGGCCGGGTCCCGGTGCCGCCGGTTCCGCACCGCGCGCGGCACCTGGCGATGGACGCGGTCCTGCTGCGGGCCCTGGACAGCGGACGGGTGTCGGGCGCGGACTTCTTCGCGCGGCTCTTCGCGGCCAACCGCCTGGGTGACGTCCTGGCCTTCCTGGACGGCGACACGGGGCCGGTCCGCGAGTTCGCCATGGGCCTGACCACCCCGGTCGCGGCGATGTCGCTGACCAGCGCCGACCACCTCTGGTACACGCTGCGCTCGTCCCTCGCCGGGGCCCTCCCGGGCGGCGCCTCCCGGCGGCGGCCTCCGGTGGTCAGCCGCCGAGGACCCGCACGCCCTCGGTGAGGGAGTCCAGGTGCCCGTCGGCGACCCGCAGCGTGTCCCCGACCCCCCGCCAGCCCGGCCCGGCGGTGTACACGGCGGTGCGCTGAGGCGCCGAGGCGGCGGTGCGGGCCACGGCGCGCAGGGTCTCCGCGTCGCGGTCCCCGCTGGCGTGGCACCACAGCACCACGGCGCGCGGGCCGACACGGGCGATGGCGCGGACGGTGGCCTCGGTGGGGGTGCAGGGGCCCAGCACCCGGTGGGTCAGCCCGGCCTCGCGCAGGGAGGCGGCCAGGGCCTCCACCGGGAGGCTGTGCATCTCGTGCGGCAGGCAGGCCAGGACAACCGGGCGCTGACGGGGCCCGGGAGCCGCGAGCGGCGCGGGGACGCGGCGCAGCACCGTCGACACGCTCCAGGAGAGCAGGTGCTCCACCTCCACGTGCCGCCGGGTGTCCTCCCACCGTCGGCCCATCCCGTACAGCAGGGGTTTCGCGAGGTTTTCCCAGGCGGCGACGGTCCCGTGCCGCTCCACGGCGGTCTGGAGCAGGCGCTCCACGAGGTCGGAGTCCATGCGCATGGCGGCCCTGGCCACGCCCCGGAGGGTCGGAGTGTGCCCGCTTCCGTGTACGGGTAGGGCGGGGGAGGAGCGGGGAGCGGCCGATGCGGCGGGTGCCCGCGGCCCCGGAACGGAGCGGTCGGCCGACGACAGGACGCGCCGCGCCGCCTCGGCCGGGGGCACGCCCTCGCCGACGAGGTGGCACAGGGTGCGCAGCCGTGCGACGTCCGTAGGGGAGTAGCGCCGGTGCCCGCCGGGGCTGCGCTCGCGCGGGCCGACGCCGTAACGCCGGTCCCAGCTGCGCAGGGTGGTCGGCGCGACACCGAGGAGTCGGGCCACGGCCCCCGGGCCGAGTGCGTCGGTCATGGCACCCCAACACGTTGCGAAAGCGGTGCGACTTGTGACGCGGGCCGCTGACCTCCGACTCTAGAGCGTGAGAGCACCGAAAGGGGCGACGACATGGATCTGGACACCACACGCCGGGCCGACCGGCGGTTGGACCGCGTCTACCGGATCGGGGCCGGGTTCACCGGTCTGGTCCTGGTGGGTTTCGGCAGCGCCGGCATGATGATCCGGCTTCCTTTGTTCGACACGCGGGGCGAGGTGGTCGCCGGGCTGTCCACGAACGGCGCGCTGAGCTTCCTGTCCATCGCGATCGGCTCGCTGCTGTTGGGTGCGGCGATCCTGGGCGGCAAGTTCGCGTCGACGGTGTGCGTGACGGTCGGCGGGGCCTTCCTGGTCAGCGGCCTGGTGAACCTGATCCTGATGAGCACCGACTTCAACGTCCTGGCCTTCAGCGTGCCCAACGTGATCTTCAGCTACGTGGTGGGCCTGGTCCTGCTCACCATCGGGATGTACGGCCGGTTCACCGGTAACCTCCCCAGCGACAACCCGTTCCGCCGGTACCGGCACCCCGAGGAGGGCACCGACGCCGGGACCGACACGGGGGCGCACGCCGCCGGGGCTCCGGGCGGGAACGCGGTACCGGGCCCGCGGTCGGCGCGCGAACGCGAGGACACCAGTGAGGAGAGCCGGGGATGAGCACCGCGCCTTCGGGACGGCTGGCCCTGGTGACCGGGGCCAGCGGCTACATCGGCGGACGGCTCGTCCCCGAACTGCTCGCGTCCGGGTACCGGGTGCGCTGCCTGGCCCGCAGCCCGGAGAAGCTGCGGGACCACCCCTGGCGCGAGCGCGTGGAGGTGGTCCGCGGTGACGTGGTCTCCGGGGAGGGGCTGGCGGAGGCGCTGGCCGACGTCGACGTGGCGTACTACCTCGTGCACTCGATGAGCGGTGGCCGCGACTTCGCGAGCACCGACGCGCAGGGGGCCCGCACCTTCGCCGGGGCGGCGGCGCGGTCGGGTACGGGCCGGATCGTCTACCTCGGCGGCCTGGCCCCCGAGCACGTCGAGCTGTCCGCCCACATGGCCTCCCGGGAAGAGGTCGGGCGCATCCTGGTGGAGGCGCCGGTCCCGGCCGTGGTGCTGCGGGCCGCCGTGATCATCGGTTCGGGGTCGGCCTCCTTCGAGATGCTCCGCCACCTGACGGAGCGGCTTCCGGCGATGACCACGCCCCGCTGGGTGCGCAGCCGGGTGCAGCCGATCGCCGTGCGGGACGTGCTCCGGCTGCTGGTGCGCGCGGACGAGCTGCCCGAGGGGACGGACCGCACCTTCGACATCGGTGGCCCCGAGGTGCTCAGCTACGCCGAGATGATCCAGCGCTTCGCCTCCGTGGCGGGGCTGGCCCGGAGGCTGATCGTCCCCGTCCCGGTGCTGTCGCCGGGCCTGTCCAGTCTGTGGGTGGGTCTCATCACGCCGGTGCCGCCCTCGGTGGCGCGGCCGCTGGTGGAGTCGTTGCGGCACGACGCGGTGGCGGGTGAGGACGACCTGGCGCGGACGCTCCCGGACCACGGCCGAATACCGTTCGACAAGGCGGTGCGGTTGGCCCTGCGGCGAATCGACGAGGACCGGGTGGACACGCGCTGGTCCTCGGCGGCCTGGCCGAGCGCCCCCTCGGACCCGCTGCCCACCGACCCCGACTGGGCGGGCGGGAGCCTGTACACGGACCGGCGGGCCCGGTACACGGACGCGTCCCCGGAGAGCCTGTGGCGCGTGATCGAGGGGATCGGGGGTCAGCGCGGCTGGTACTCGTGGCCGTTGGCGTGGGCGGCCCGCGGGTGGATCGACCTCGCCGTGGGCGGGGTGGGGCCCCGGCGGGGGCGCCGCGACCCGGAACGCCTGCGGGTGGGGGACTCCCTGGACTTCTGGCGGGTGGAGGAGATCGTCCCGGGTGAGCTGCTCCGGTTGCGCGCGGAGATGCGCCTGCCGGGTCCGGCCTGGCTCGAACTGCGGGTGGGCCGAGCGGACGGGCGCACGGTCTACTGCCAGCGGGCGCTGTTCCACCCGAGGGGACTGGCAGGGCACCTGTACTGGAAGGCGGTCACGCCCTTCCACGGGGTCGTGTTCGGTTCGATGGCCGACAACATCGCTGGCCGCGCGGAGGCGGACGAGCGGGACGCGCAGCGGCCGGACGACGGGGTGACGGGCGGTACCTGACCCCGGTGGAGGGCGGGTGCCGGACCGCGATAACGTGTGCGGAGAAGTAGCTAGAAATCCAAGAGACTCGGATTCCGAGTCAAAGGAGCCGCGCCGTCCCGGCCGCGGTCTCGAAAGGGCTTCCCACGGTGCCGACACCATCCGTCCCCCGCCGACCTGACGAACCACGCGCCCCCCGGACCCGGCGCCCACGCCTGTGGATCGGTGCCGCGCTGCTGGTCAGCCTCGTGTGGCTGCTCGGCGCGGGACCCCTCGGCGCCTTCCTCGGCCGTCTCGGCGAGGTACAGACCAACGACCCCTCCGCCTTCCTTCCGGTCGGCGCCGAGTCCACCGAGGCCGGAGCGCTGGCCGAGCGGTTCGACCGGGGCGACACCGTCCCGGCGATCGTCGTCCTGTCCGGCGATCAGGAGCTCACCGGGGACGAACGCGCCGAGGTGGGCGCTCTCGCGGAACGGATCGGGGAGCGGGAATGGGTCATCGGGCCGGTGATCGGCCCCATCCCGGGGAGCGAGGACCCCTCGGTGGCCCAGCTCATCGTCCCGATCGGGAGTGGTCACGACACCGGCGACTCGGTCGCCGAGCTCCGTGAACTGCTCGCCGACCACCCGGTTCCCGGGCTCCAGGCGCAGGTCACCGGGCCCGCCGGATACGCCGCCGACCTGGTCGCGGCCTTCGGTGGCATCGACTCCACCCTGCTCCTCGTGGCGGTCGTCGCGGTCCTGGTCATCCTCGTCGCCGTCTACCGGTCGCCCCTGCTCCCGGTCCTGGTGATCGTCGCCTCGCTGCTCGCGCTCGGTCTCTCCGGCGCGTTGGTCTACGCCGCCGCCGACGCCGGGCTGGTCAGCCTCAACGGCCAGAGCCAGGGCATCCTGTTCATCCTGGTGGTGGGCGCCTGCACGGACTACGCGCTGCTCCTGGTCGCCCGGTACCGGGAGGAGCTGGCCGCCCGGGAGACGGCGCCCGAGGCCGTGCTCGCGGCGGTGCGCGGGGTCACCGGCCCGGTCCTGGCCTCGGGTGGAACCGTCATCCTCGGCGTGTTGTGCCTGCTCGCCGCCGACCTCGCCTCCACCCGCAGCCTCGGCCCGGTGGTCGCCATCGGGGTGGTCGCCGCGATGCTCGCCGCCATGACCTTCCTGCCCGCCGCCCTCGCGCTGTGCGGCCGCGCCGCCTTCTGGCCCACCGCCCCGCACCGCGCCCGTGAGGCCGCCGGGAACACCACCGACGAGGTCCTGCGCCAGCACCCCTTCTGGGGGCGGATCGCCGCCGCGGTGGCCCGCCGACCCCGCGCCCTCTGGCTCGGCACGGCCGCGCTCCTGCTGGCCGCTGCCGTCTTCGCGCCCCAGTTCAGCGCGCAGGGAACCGGGCAGGCGGAGGTCTTCCGCACCGAGGTCGAGGCCGTCGAGGGGCAGGAGACGCTGACCCGGGGGTTCGGCGCCGACTCCAGCGCGGCGCCCGCCCTCGTGGTCACCGCGGAGAGCCACCTGGACGAGGTCGTGGCGGCGGCCGAACGGGTTCCCCGGGTGGAGGGCGCCGCCCCGGTGACCGAACCCGGCCCGCCCGGCGCGCAGGCCCCGCCGCTGGTGGAGGACGGTCGAGTCCTGGTGGAGGTCGTGCTGGCCGCCGACCCGGAGTCCCCCGAGGCGGTGGAGGCCGTCCGCGACCTGCGCGCCGAGCTGGGCGCGGTCGAGGGGGCCGACGCGCTGGTGGGCGGGGTGAGCGCCACGAACCTCGACACCCTGGACACCGCGCAGCGGGACTTCGTGGTGGTCGTTCCGCTGGTGACGCTGGTGGTGTTCCTGGTGCTGATCCCGCTGCTGAGGTCACTGGTGGCCCCGTTGCTCCTGATGACCGCCAACGTGCTCTCGTTCGCCGCGGCCCTGGGGGTGGGAACCCTCGTGTTCGACCACGTCCTCGGCCTGCCCGGCGCCGATCCGGTGGTGCCGCTCTTCGCCTTCGTCTTCCTGGTGGCACTGGGGATCGACTACAGCATCTTCCTGATGTCCCGTGCCCGTGAGGAGACCCTCGCGCACGGGCAGCGTGAGGGAATCCTGCGGGCGCTCACGGTGACGGGAGGGGTGATCACCTCGGCCGGCGTGGTGCTGGCGGCCACCTTCGCTGCGCTGGCCGTGATCCCGCTGCTGTTCCTGTTGCAGCTGGCGTTCCTCGTCGCCTTCGGCGTGCTGGTCGACGCCCTGCTGGTGCGGACGCTGCTCGTCCCCGCCCTGTCGTTGGACGCGGGGCCGCGCCTGTGGTGGCCCGGACGCGCGGCCCGGAGCCGCTAGGGCGTGTTTTGTGGATCATTCCGCCCGCCCGTCGCCCTCCACCACCCTCAAGGGACGCCTGGCGGCGCGGTGTTCTCACGGTGCCAGGCTGCCTCTCGCTGCGCCGATGGAGCTCGGACAGCCAAACCCGGGCTGACCGTCGCTCATCGTCTTGCGAGAGATGGCCTGGCGGCCGCTCGCGGTGCTGGCGGCTCCGCCGCCAGTAGGCGAAAGCATCCACAAAACACACCCTAGAGCGGGTCGCCCGGGAGCTCCCGGTAGGCCTCGGCGATCCTCGGCACCAGCTCGGGCGCGGGCAGGTCGACCCCGTCGATCGAGGCCACCGGGCGCACCCCGCTCACGGCGTTGGTGAGGAAGGCGCCCCGCATACGGGTGGCGGCGACCGCCGCGAGGGGACGGGTGGAGACCGGGACCCCGAGCGCCCGGGCGGCACCGCCGACCAGCCGGGAGGTCACCCCCTCCAGGGCGGGCGCCTGCGGCCAGACCAGCTCCTCGCCGTCAAGGAACCCGATGTTCCAGGTGGGGCCCTCGGACACGCGCCCGTCCACTCCCATGAAGAGCGCGTCGTCGTAGCCGTCCCGCTGGGCGGCGCGTCGCTGTCGTACCGCCCCGAACAGGCCGGTGCCCTTGACCCCCGGGGCGTCCCGGGTGAACTCACGCGTGCCGAGGCGGACCGGTGGAGGGGCTGCGGTCGGTGCCGGTCGCGTGGTGACCAGGATCTGCGGCAGGGACCGCGCCCCGGGGCGGCCGAGGTCCAGTGCCGGGTCGTACACGGTCACCCGGACCACGCACGGCGAGGTGTGGGAGCGGGCGGCACGGCGCACCAGCTCGCGCACGCGCGAGACGTCGAGTTCGGCGTCGAAGAGTTCCGCGCAGTCGCGGGTGAGCCGTTCCGTGTGCAGGCCGAGTCCGCGCACGCGCAGGTCGGTGACGAGCATGGTCGTGAAGTGCCCGTAACCGTACAGGGCCAGGCCTGAGAGTTCTCCCGCGCTGACGGGGCGTCCGTTCAGTTCCATGACGGGCTCATTCTGGCACTTCGGGACCTGTGGCAGGGGGAGTTCGCGAGGCCCGCCCCCGTCAGATCGGGGGCCGCGCGCTCCTGGAGCCCTCCTCCATGGCGACGAAAGCGGTCACCAGCTGGCGCTCGGAGGTGTCCAGGTAGGCGGTGAGCTCCGCGGCGGCCGTCTCGGCGTCGCCCTCGGCCAGCGCGAGGTGGATGCGCCGGTTCCACTTGAGGTAGGGGTCGTGGAACTCGCGGGGCGCGTCCATCACGTGGAAGACCAGCCGTGTCTCGGCCAGGATCTGGCGCATGAACTCGTTGACCCGGGTGCTGCCCGCCAGGGCCGCGAGCGCCTCGTGGAAGCGCATGTTCGCGCTGCCCATGCGCCACCAGTCCCGCTCGGCCCGGGCCCGTTCGCCCTCGTCGACGGCGCTGCCCACGGCGCGGACCCGGTCGGCGGGCGAGGTGGCCGCGCCGCGCACGGCGGGAAGTTCCAGAGAGCGCCGCGCATTGAACAGGTCGCGGACGTCCTCGCTGGTGGGGCGGTTGACGAACACGCCTCGGTGCATGTGGTGCACCAGCAGGCGCTCGTGACCCAGCAGCCGGAACGCCTCGCGCAGGGTGTTGCGGGAGACCTCGTACTTGCGGCTGAGCTTCTCCTCGGACAGGCGCACGCCGGGGGCCAGCTCTCCGTCGATGACGAAGGTGCGCAGGAGGTCGGCGACGCGTTCGGCCTGGCTGGTCGGGCGGGACAGCGCGGGCTCGGGCAGTCGGTCGATGTGGTCCTCGGTCGCCGTCACGTGAGTCCTCCACCCGTCTCGTGGGCCACTCCGGAGACGGGGTGGTCCCACCAATGTTACGTACCGGGGGGTCGGGATTTTACTGATCCGTGCCTTACCTGCGGCTCAAGATTGAAGTATTGTTCAACAATCCAACAATGAGGTTGGCGTCACACCCCTCCCGGACACCTGGAGAGTCAGCCATGGGCGAAGCGCCCCCCGCACCGGAGCAGAAGGTGCGTCCGAGGCTCGGTCGGATCACGCTGAGCAGTGGCCTCCTCGGAGCCATGTTCCTGATGGCCACCAGCGCCATCGGCCCCGGTTTCATCACCCAGACCACGACCTTCACCGCGCAGCTCGGTGCCGCGTTCGCCTTCGCGATCCTCGTGTCGATCCTGGTCGACATCGCCGTGCAGCTGAACATCTGGCGGGTCATCGGCGTCGCCAACATGCGCGCCCAGGACCTGGCCAACAAGGTCCTCCCAGGAGCGGGCTACCTGCTCGCCGTCCTCATCGTCTTCGGCGGCCTGATCTTCAACGTCGGCAACATCGCCGGCACCGGCCTGGGCCTCGACGCCATGATCGGCCTCGACCCGCGCATCGGCGCGGTGCTCTCCGCGCTCGTCGCCATCGTCATCCTGGCCGTCAAGAGACTTGGCGTGGCCCTGGACCGCATCCTCGTGTTCCTCGGCGTCATCATGATCGCCCTCACGGCCTACGTCGCCTTCGTGTCCAGCCCGCCCGTGGGCGAGGCCCTGCGCCAGTCCGTGCTGCCCGAGGCGGCCACCAACGACCTCTTCCTCGCCACCATCACCATCATCGGCGGCACGGTCGGCGGCTACATCACCTACGCGGGCGCGCACCGGCTCATCGAGAACGGCATGGGCGGGCGCGAGAACGTCGCCGCCATCACCCAGACCTCCGTCACCGGCATCATCGTCACCGGCATCATGCGGGTCCTGCTCTTCCTCGCCATCCTCGGCGTGGTCGCGGGCGGCGTCGCCATCATGGACGCCCCCAACCCGCCCGCCGAGGCCTTCTACCAGGCCGCGGGCGAGGTCGGCATGCGCCTGTTCGGGATGATCATGTGGGCGGCGGCGGTCAGCTCCGTGATCGGCGCCTCGTACACCTCCATCTCCTTCGTCACCACGTTCTCCCCGTGGCTGGAACGGCACAAGGGCAAGCTGGTCACCGGCTTCATCGGCATCTCCCTGGCCATCTACCTGGTCTCCGGACAGGCCCCGGGCACCCTGCTGGTCATGGCGGGCGCCCTCAACGGCGTCATCCTCCCGGTCGGCCTGGGCCTCCTGCTGTGGGTGGCCGCGCGCCACTCGAAGACCCTGCTCAACGGCTACCGCTACCCGCGCTGGCTGCTGGTCGTCGGTGTCGCCGCCTGGGGCCTCACCATCTACATGGCGGGCAGGTCCCTCAGCGGCATCGCCTCGCTCTGGCAGTAGACAGGACACCGGGTGGTGCCGCCGCACGGCAGCGGCGGTACCACCCGCGGGTACGAGAAACTGGAGGAAACACGTGCGCATCGACCTCAACTCCGACCTCGGCGAGAGCTTCGGCCGCTGGGAGCTCGGCGACGACCGGGCACTGCTGTCCCTCGTCACCAGCGCCAACGTCGCCTGCGGATTCCACGCCGGTGACCCCTCGGTCCTGCGGCGCACCACCGCCGAGGCCGCCGCGCGCGGCGTCGCCGTCGGCGGACACGTCGCCTACCGCGACCTGGCCGGGTTCGGCCGCCGCTTCGTGGACGTCCCGCCCTCCGAACTCACCGACGAGGTGCTCTACCAGCTCGGCGCGCTGTCCGCCTTCACCGCGCTGACCGGCGACCGCATCCGCTACGTCAAGCCGCACGGCGCCCTGTACAACGCCATCGTCCACCACGAGGAGCAGGCGGCGGCGGTCGTCGAGGCCGTCCGCGCCTTCGACCCCGACCTGCCCGTCCTCGGCCTGCCCGGGTCGAGCTTCCTCGAACAGGCAGAGGGCGCGGGTCTGCGCACCTACCGCGAGGCCTTCGCCGACCGCGCCTACACACCGCACGGCACGCTCGTCTCGCGCCGCGAACCCGGAGCCGTCCTGCACGACCCCGAGGCCATCGCCGCCCGCTGTCTGCGCATCGCCCGAGGCGAGCCCATCGAGGCCGTGGACGGCACCGAGATCCTGGTCCGGGCCGACTCCCTGTGCGTGCACGGCGACAGCCCCGGCGCGGTGGACATCGCCCGCGCGGTCGCCGAACTGCTGCGCGCCGAGGGCGTGACCATCGCCCCCTTCACCGCCCCGTCCGCCTGACCGAGCCCGTCCCGACTTGGAGCCGTCCGTGCGCGTCCTGAACTGCGCCGACACCGGGGTGCTGGTGGAGGTCGCCGACCTCTCCCAGGTGATCGCCCTGGGTGCCGCCCTGGAGGCGGAGCCGCTACCCGGCGTCGCCGACGTCGTCCCCGCCGCCCGCACCGTCCTGCTGCGGCTGGAGCCCGGGGCCGACCCGGCCCGGGTGGCCGAGGCCGTCACCGGTCTGCGGCTCGGCGCCGCCGCCGACCTGGGCACGGGGGAGACCGTCACCGTCCCCGTGCACTACGACGGGGAGGACCTCGACGACATCGCCGCCCTCACCGGCCTCAGCCCGCTCGAGGTGGTGCGGGCCCACACCGCCGCCACCTGGACGGTCGCGTTCTGCGGGTTCGCCCCCGGTTTCGGCTACATGGTCGGCGACGACCCGCGCCTGAACGTGCCCCGCAGGGGGGAGGCCCGCACCCGCGTCCCCAAGGGATCGGTGGCGCTGGCCGGGGAGTTCACCGGCGTGTACCCGCGCAGCTCCCCCGGCGGCTGGCAGCTGCTCGGCCGCACCGACGCCGCGGTCTGGGACCTGGACCGCGACCCCCCGGGCCTCCTGCGCCCCGGTGTCCGCGTGCGCTTCGAGGAGGTCGCGTGAGCGCGGTGACCGGCGGCTCCGCCGCAGCCCTGGAGGTCCTGGCCACCGGACCGATGACCACCGTCCAGGACACCGGGCGCTTCGGGCACGCCTCCCTCGGCGTGGGCCGCTCCGGCGCCGCCGACGCCGACTCCTACGCCCTCGGCAACCGGCTGCTCGCCAACCCCGGGGGCGCCGCCGCGCTGGAGGTCACCTTCGGCGGACTGCGGGTCCGCGCACGCGGCGCGGTCACGGTGACGCTGACCGGGGCCGAGGCGCCGGTCCGGGTCAACGGGCGCGGTGCCGCCTTCAACGAGGTCCTCCACCTCCCGGACGGCGCCGAGCTCTCCCTCGGCGTCCCCGCCCGGGGCCTGCGTTCCTACCTGGCCGTGCGCGGGGGAGTGGCGGTGCCGCCGGTCCTGGGCTCCCGCAGCACCGACGTGCTCGCCGGCCTGGGGCCCGACGTCCCCGCCGTCGGGGACCTGCTGCCCGTCGGACCCGCCCCGGCGGCCCTGCCCCGTGTGGACCACGCCCCCGTGGCGGCGGTCGGCGGTGACACGGTCGACCTGCGGGTCGTGCTCGGCCCGCGCGACGACTGGTTCACCGAACACGCCCTCACGACCCTGTTCTCCGGGGAGTACGAGGTGACCTCCCGCAGCGACCGGGTCGGCGCCCGGCTCTCCGGGCCGGTGCTGGAGCGCTCCCGCGAGGGCGAGCTCCCCAGCGAGGGCATGGTCCCCGGATCACTCCAGGTACCGCCCGGCGGCGAACCCGTTCTGTTCCTCGCCGACCACCCCGTCACCGGCGGGTACCCCGTCATCGCGGTGGTGCGCTCGACCGACCTGCCCCGAGCGGCCCAGGCACGACCCGGCACCCGCGTCCGATTCGTCCCGTGAGGTCGCGCGCCCGAGAGTGACCGTACGGAGAAGAGAGAGGCAACGAACCGATGACCGACGACACCGACCAGGCCCGCCCCGAGCAGGCGTCCCCCGCCGACCTCCCACCGGCCCGGGCACGCGCCCTGTTCCGCGCGGGGCTGCGCGTGCCCACCTCGGGCTACAGCTCCGGGTACGCCCAGGCCAACCTGATCTCGCTCCCGCGCGACCTCGCGTTCGACTTCCTGCTGTTCGCCCAGCGCAACCCCAAGGCGTGCCCGGTCCTCGACGTCACCGAGCCGGGCGAGGTGTCCGCGTCGATCTTCGACGGGGACCTGCGCACCGACCTGCCCGCCTACCGCGTGTACCGCGACGGCGCGTTCACCGAGGAGCGCACCGACGTCACCGACCTGTGGCGCGACGACCTGGTGTCCTTCCTCATCGGATGCAGCTTCACCTTCGAGACCCCGCTGCTGGAGGCCGGGGTGCCGGTCCGCCACATCGAGACCGGCGGCAACGTCGCGATGTACCGCACCAACCGGGAGTGCCGGCCGGCGGGACGCCTCTCGGGGCCGCTCGTGGTGTCCATGCGCCCGATCCCGGCCGGGCAGGTCGCGGACGCCGTCCGGATCACCTCCCGCTACCCGGCCGTGCACGGGGCACCCGTCCACGTGGGAGACCCCTCGGCCCTGGGGATCACCCGTCTGGACCGGCCCGACTACGGTGACCCCGTGGAGGTGCGGGACGGCGAGGTACCGGTGTTCTGGGCCTGCGGCGTCACCCCGCAGGCGGCGGTGGCGGCGTCCGCGCCGGAGTTCGCGATCGGCCACGCCCCCGGCCACATGGCCGTCACCGACGTCCGCGACACCGTCTACCAGGTGCCCTGACCCCCGGATCAGCCCGCCCCCGGGCCGACCGCGAAGGGGCCCAGACGTCCGTCGCGCATCTCCAGCACCCGGTCGGCCGTGCCCAGGTACTCGGTGTCGTGCGTGACCAACAGGGTCGCCACGTCGAAGGTTCCGGTCGCCTCCGCCAACAGATCCATGACGCGGCCGCCGCGCTCGTGGTCGAGCGCCGCGGTGGGCTCGTCCACCAACAGGACGCTCGGTCGCCCCACCAGCGCCCGGGCGATGTTCACGCGCTGGCGCTCGCCCCCCGACAACTGGTGCGGACGCCGGTGCTCCTTGCCGGTGAGCCCCACCGCGGCCAGGGTCTCCATCGAGGGCCCGCGTGTCTCGCGCGGCGGCCGCGAACGCATGTGCCCGGCCACCATCAGCTGCTCCACCGCGGTGAGGGAACCGAGCAGGTTGGGTTGCTGGAAGACGATCCCGACCCGCTCCAGCCTCAACCGGCTCAGGTCACCCGGGGACAGGCCCCGTGTACGGACCCCGCCCACCGTCACCAGGCCCGAGTCCGGACCCACCAGCGTGGCGGCTACGGCCAACAGGCTCGACTTGCCCGAACCGGAGGGGCCCACGACCGCCGTCATCGTTCCGGCGGCCACCTCGACCGACACACGGTCCAGGGCGGTCACCACCCCGTCGCCGTCGGGGTGGGTCAACGTCACGTCGTGCAGTTCCAGGCTCATCGCACGCCTCCCAGGGCGGTCAGAGGGTCAACGGAGGTGATCCGGCGGACGGCCAGGACCGCGCCGAGCATTCCCAGCACGACCATGGCGGCCACCGGTCCGAGCGTGGTCGCGGCGGTCAGCGAGAACGGCAGCACCGCGCCGGCCAGCGCGCCCAGACCCACCCCCAGCGCCCCGCCCACGGCGGACCCCGCGAGCAGCACCACGAGGGCCTGGGCGAGGGCGTCCCTGAGCAGGTAGCGGGTGGAGCCCCCCAACGCCTTCAGGATCGCGATGTCACCGCCGCGTTGGACGGTCCACACCGTGAGGAACGCGCCGACCACCAGCGCGGAGATCACGTACAGGAACGCCTGCATGGTGACCAGGGAACCGTTCTCGGAAGAGAAGGAACCGATCGCCCGAAGGCTGCCGGACAGGGTCGTGGACACCGTCGCGGCCTCCTCGTCCGCCCGCACGGCGGCGGTCGTGTCCACACCCCGGGCCGCCACCACCGTGGCGATCGGGGCGTCGTCCCCCTCCGCGTGCCGCGCCCGGGGGTCGATCCCCTCCCAGACGTCGAGGTCGGTCCACACCACGGGCAGGTGGCTGTGGTGGCCGGTGGACGCGACGGCGGTCACCGTCAACCCGGTACCGGAGACGGACACCTCGTCCCCCACGCCCACCCCGAACTCCCCGGCGACGTCCTGGCTCATGACCAGCCCTGGGCCGGGTTCCAGACCGTCGGGGGCCAATGCGCCGCCCGGGACCGCGCCGAACAGCGCGACCGCCGCGCCGTCACCGCCGCCCAGCTCGGCCCGGGTCTGCGTGACCCCCAGGGGCTCGGCCCACTCGACCCCCTCGGCGCGGGACCAGGCGTCCACCTGGTCGCGGGTGACGGCGCTGTCTCCGAAGGACTCCTCCGGTACGCCGTCACCGGTGGTCCCGAAGGCCACGCGGTCCGCGGGCAGACGCGCGACCGCCGACGTGGACTGGTCGGCCAACCCGGCGGTCAGCCCCGACAACAGGACGATCAACAGCGTGATCAGGGCGACGACGGCACCCATCAGCACGAACCGCCCCCGGGCGAATCGGATGTCCCGAAGCGCGACGAACACGGCGGCCCCCTCTCTCTGGTGACTCGGATGTGGTGTGCCTCCACACTCGCGCCCCCGCGCCGCCGCGCACATCGGGTGAACGGAGCCCGTTCGGAGCACGGAGGGCGGACCCCGACATCCGTCGAACGATGGATACCGTCAGCCCCGACAGCCGCGTACGCTGCACTGATGCGGAACGCAGAGGTGCGCGGACACGAACCGCCCGGAGTGACCGGGGTGCTCTGGACGCTGCGCCTGCTCCTGCACGCCTGCTTCCTGTTCCTGCTCGCCGTGGGCGCCGCCCGGTACGCGCTCACCCACACCGGCCAAGCCCACGGCGCGTACTGGACGGTGCTCTGCGGCGCCGTGCTGCTCGGCGCCGTCTACTGCGCCGGGGCGCTGGCCGCCCGGCACGACCTCCACCGGACCCGCTCCCTCGTGTGGCTGGCGGCGGTCACCTGCCTCTGGGGAGCCCTCGCCTGGGCCGGGCCCGACTTCGTGTGGCTCGCGTTCCCCCTGTACTTCCTGCACCTGCACCTGCTGCGCGGGCTCCACTCGGTCCTGGCGGTCGTCGTCATCACCGCCGCCGTGGTCCTCGGCCAAGCGCTGCACACCGCGCACCTGACCGCCGGGATGGTGCTCGGCCCCGTCCTGGGGGCGGTCTTCGCGGTGGCGATCGCCGTCGGTTACTCGGCCCTGCGACGGGAGGGCGAGCGGCACCGCGCGCTCATCGACACCCTGACCCGCACACGAGGGGAGCTCGCCGCCTCCCAGCGCCGCACCGGGGTCCTCGACGAGCGGGAGCGACTGTCCCGGGAGATCCACGACACGCTCGCCCAGGGTCTGTCCAGTGTCATCCTGCTGTTGCGCTCGGCGGAGAACGCGCTGCCCGGGGACCCTGAGCTGGCCGCCACCCGGGTGGCGGAGGCTCGGGAGAGCGCGTCCGCCAACCTCGCCGAGGCCCGCCGGTTCGTTCGCGACCTCGCACCGCCCTCACTGACCGGCGCCAACCTGCCGGAGGCGTTGGGGAGGCTCTGCGAACGGGTGGGCCGCACGGAGGGGATCGACTGCCGGTTCCGCACGGACGGAGCCCCCACGGAACTCCCCTCCGGCTACGAGGTGGCGCTCCTGCGCGCGGCCCAGTCCAGTCTGGCCAACGTCGGCGCGCACGCCCGGGCCGACAGAGCCGTCGTCACCCTCGGCTACCTGGAGGGGGAGGTCACCCTGGACGTGTACGACGACGGGCGGGGGTTCGTCCCGGGGCGGACCGGTCCGAGGGACGACGGCACCGGCTACGGGCTCGTCGCCCTCCGCGAACGTGTCACCGACCTCGGCGGCCACCTGGAGGTCGAGTCCGCGCCCGGGCAGGGCACCGCCGTGGCCGTGCGCCTCCCCCTGGCACGGGAACAACGGGCGAACGGCGCCGCCGACCGCCGACCCGGCGACACCGATGACGGACCCCGAGCACACGGTGGAGGACAGGACGATGGGTGACCGCGACGGACGTCCGACCCGAGGACCGGTGCCGGGGGAGCGCCCCTTGCGCATCCTCCTGGTGGACGACCACCCGGTGGTCCGGCACGGGCTCAAGGCCATGTTCGCCGAACGCACCGACCTGGAGGTGGTGGCCGAGGCCGAGGACGGCCGCGCCGCCCTCGAAGCCCTCACCCGGCGCGGGGGAGCGGCGGGGGTGGACGTCGTGCTCATGGATCTGAGACTGGGGGACGGGATGGACGGCGTGGCCGCCATCCGGCGCGTCACCGAGCTCGACCCACCGCCGCCCGTCCTCGTGCTCACCACCTACGACACCGACGGCGACATCCTCGCCGCCGTCGAGGCGGGCGCCACCGGGTACATGCTCAAGGACGCGCCCCCGGACCAGCTGTGCGAGGCCGTGCACGCGGCGGCACGCGGTCAGACCGCGCTCGCCCCCGGTGTCGCCAACCGGCTGATGGACCGGCTCCGGTCGCCGAGCCCCGTGTTGAGCGGTCGTGAGCTGGAGATCCTCGGCCTGCTCGCCCGGGGGCTGTCCAACAGGGCCATCTCACGCGAGCTGTTCATCAGCGAGGCGACCGTCAAGACCCATCTGGTGCACGTGTTCGACAAGCTCGGCGTCGACAACAGGACCGCCGCCATCACCACGGCCCTCAGGCGCGGGCTCATCCGAGTCGACTGAGCCGTCCGACCGGCCGTGCGTCTAGGTGGCGGAGCGGGCGGGCCGGGGACGCAGGCCCAGGCGACGTAGTTCCAGGTCGGCGAGGCCCGCCACCGTGGCGGGGTCGTTGGCGCGCCAGGCTCCGGCGGGGTCGGCGTGCACCTCCAGCAACCGGCTGGTGGAGGCCGAAGACAGCGCCCGCAGCGCGAGGAGCCGGGCCCGGGCGTCCGGGGCCAGCCGGTCCAGGCGGCGCGTTCCGGTGGCCCGGCGAATCCACCGCACCCGCATGGGCAGCCAGGTCGCCGCGACCAGGTACAGCGGGATCGCCACCACGAGCAGCGGCAGGGTGACGGCGAGCGTACCCACGGTCTCCTGGAAGGACTCGCCCGCCTGGCTCATCGTGGCACCGGTGTCACTGAGGTTGTCGAAGGGCGTGGCCAGGGCGTCACCGGCGAAGGGCACCTGGCGGACGTTCTCCGCGGCCGTCCCCATGTGCTCCGTGAACCCCGCCCCGGTGCTCGCCATCAGCTCGCCGGGGCGGTTCAGGGTCAGGACGGCCTCGCGCAGGGTGAGGGCCGCGTAGACCCACGCGCAGACCCAGACCAGGGCGAACAGGTCGGAAACGAGTTGGAGTACGGCGCGCACGGGAGTGTCGGCGTAGAGCTTCACGGGGGGCTCCTGGGGGGTGAGGAGGAAGGAGGGGAGCGGGGCGCGGGGCCCCGCTTGCCCGTACCCGTTTTCACTCGGGCGCACCCGCGCGCACCCGTCTCCGGCCACCACCGGGGCGCGCCCCGGTGGTGGCCGGGGCCCTGGACCCGGTGCGCGAGGAACCGGACCGCCCGTGATGCCTAGCCGGTGAACTCGCCGCGTGCCACGGCCGCCCTTCTGCGTGTCTCCACATCGTCCACCAACAGGTCCACCATCTCCTCCGTGACGCCCAACCCGAAGGTGCGCAGCGTGACGACCGGCAACGACCGCGCCATCTCCAGCATCTCGGGCGCGAGGTCGTCCATCCCCGGGAACGCGGCGATGACCTCCTCCATCACCGGCCCGCCGATCGGGTGCGAGCGCCATTCGCCCACGGTGCAGTACTTGGTCAGCGGACGCACGTAACGGTCTCCGTCGGTGGTGATCTCCCCGCGCAGGCGCAGGTCCCGGGACGAGGCCCCGACGGAGACGGTGTAGGTGCCCGCCGCCAGGGACCAGCGCTGGTCCCGGGTGTCCCACACCGACAGGTCGCGACCGGTCAGCGGCAGTTCCACCCGGGTGCTGCCGCCCGGTTCCAGGTCCACCTTCGCGAACCCGCGCAGTTCGTGCCGGGGCCGGGTCGGGTAGTCCTGTTCGATCCCCGTGTACAGCTGGGCCACCTCCTGCCCGGATCGGTCACCGGTGTTGGTCACGGTGAACGTCACCGTCCACGCCCCGTCCCCGGCCGGGGCGACCTCCAGTTCCGAGTACGCGAAGGTCGTGTAGGTCAGCCCGTGCCCGAAGGGGTAGGCGACCGGCACGTCCAGGGTGTCGAAGTGGCGGTAGCCGACGAACACCCCCTCCCCGTGCCGGACCACGCCGTTCTCACCCGGGAAGTTCAGGTAGGTGGCGTGGTCGCTCAACCTGAGGGGGACGGTCTCGGTGAGCCGGCCCGAGGGGGAGGCCGCCCCGGTCAGGACGTCCACCGTGGCGGCCCCGCCCGCCTGGCCGAGGAGCCAGCCCTCCACCACGGCGTCGGCCAGGCCCCGCCATCCCGCCACGGACACCACGCCGCCGTTGGAGAGCACGACCACCACCCGTTCGCTGACCTCGCGTACCCGGGCCAGCAGTTCCAGCTGGTTCCGGGGCAGGTCCAGGGTGGTCCGGTCGTAGCCCTCGGACTCGGCCTCGTCCGGAAGCCCCAGGAACAGCACCGCCGTGTCCGCCTCGCGGGCGGCCGTCACCGCCTCCTCGGCCAGGGACGGGTCGGTCGTCCCGTCCACGGTGAAGCCGGGCGCGAACCGCACGTCCGCCAGGGCGCTCTCGAACGCCTCCCACGCGCTGTGTACCCGGGTCGGTACCACCCGGGAGGAGCCGCCGCCCTGGTAACGGGGGCTCCGGGCGAACTCACCGATCACCGCGACCGAACGCGTGGGGGCCAACGGGAGGACTCCCCCCTCGTTCTTCAACAGGACCAGCGCCTCGCGGGCCGCCTCCCGGGCCAGCGCGTCGTGCGCCTCGTGCTCCAGGGGGAGGGTGGGGTCGGTGGACACCCGCTCCTGGAGGCGCCGCAGCCGGTCCACCACGGTGTCCAGTACGGACTCGTCCAGGTCGCCCCGCTCCACCGCCTCCACGACGAGCCGGTCGGTACCGCTCGGCGGCATCTCCAGGTCGAGTCCGGCGCGTACCGCGGCCACCCGGTCCACCACGGCGCCCCAGTCGGAGACCACCACGCCCTCGAACCCCCACTCGTCGCGCAGGAGCTCGGTCAGCAACCACGGGTCCTGGCTCGTGTACACCCCGTTGAGCCGGTTGTAGGAGCTCATCACCATGGCGGGCGACGTCGTACGGACGACCTCCTCGAAGGCGGACAGGTAGATCTCGCGCAGGGCGCGCCCGTCCACCTCGGCGCTGACCCGGTGCCGGTCGGTCTCCTGGTTGTTGGCAGCGAAGTGCTTCACGCAGGCGCCCACCCCCCGCGACTGGACGCCGCTCACCAGGGCGGCGGCGATGCGCGCGGTGACGTGCGGGTCCTCGGAGACGTACTCGAAGTTGCGCCCGCACAGCGGTGAGCGCTTGATGTTCATGCCCGGGCCCAGCACCACGTCCACGCCCTGGGCGCTGGCCTCGCCGCCCAGGGCCGCGCCGACCCGGCGGACGAGGTCGGGGTTCCAGGTCGAGCCGAGGGCCACCGCGGGCGGGAAGCAGGTGGCCGGGACGCTCCCGCCGATGCCCAGGTGGTCGCCCTCCTCGGGCTGGTGCCGCAGCCCGTGCGGGCCGTCCGCCAGGTGGAGGGGGCGCAGCACGCCCTCCACCCCGGTGCTGTGCCAGGTGTCGGAACCGGAGGTGGCCGAGGCCTTCGCGGCGAGGTCGGGTCGTGGTGCGGTGCTCATACGGTCCTGTCTTCCGAGGGGTCGGTGCTGCTGTCGTCGGGGGCCGTGACGGTGATTCCGAGGCCCCGGAGGAAGGAGGTGACCACGGTCCGCATGTCCACGGAGTCGGGGTCGAGGAGCCACTGCACCTGGAGTCCGTCCTGGAGGGCGACGAACTGCCGGGCCGCGACCTCCGGAGCGGGGTGCGCACGTGCGTCGAGAAGCCCGGCGAACGCGGTGGTGAGGTGCTCGCGCAGGACGCGGTACCTGCGGACGAAGTACGCGTGGGCGGGGTGGGCGGGGTCGGTGGCCTCGGCCGACAGGTTCACGTAGAGGGAGACCAGCCCGGGGGTCGCGGTGTTGCGTTCCACGATCCGCACGATGTTGTCGACGAGTTCGCGGTGGCTCAGGTCGGGGCTGAGGACCAGCGGCGCGTCGGCCTCGTCACGCCTGCTCAGGACGTGCAGGAGCATGGCCTCCTTGTTGGGGAAGTGGTGCAGTGCCCCGGCGTGGGTGATCCCGGCGTGGGCGGCGATGTCGCGCAGGGACACCGCCCGGTAGCCGGACCGCGAGAACAGTTCGGTGGCGGAGTCGATGATGCGCTGCCGGGTGCGCTCACCCTTGCTCGGCCGGGTGCGGTGTGCGTCCGCCACTGGTCGGTCTCCTCGCGGTCGGTCGCGCCACGGATTCCACCGGGGCGGCGAAGTCCTGGTTCGCTCCGAGACTACGGTCGGGTGCCGCCGTCGCCCCGGTACGCGGGGCCGCGTCGTACAGGGGACGCAGAGAATTTACCACTTGGTTAATTTGTGGCACAAGACACATGACGACCTCCTCTCGTCGGTACACCGACACCGGTGACTCCCCGAACCCGATCAGTTCGGCCCGCCCACGAGCCTGACCCGCCCACGAGCCCGACGAGCCCACGAGCCCGGCCCGCCCGACGAGCCCGACCCGCCCGGCCCGCCCGACGAGCCCGACCGGCCGCGCCGGCCGGCACGCCTCGCCCAGGGGTGCCGTCTGCCACGGCTGGGGCACCGGGCGGCGGCCGGGCCGAGGGCGACATCCCGGGCAGGCCCGGCCGTCCCGGGCTGGCGCGGACACGGCGACCGCCCCGGTGTGCACAGGTCGGATCGCCTGGGCGTGACGGGTGGCGGTGACGGGTGACGGGTGGCGCATCGCATCGGAGGCCTCCTGCGCGCGGCGGGAACGGCGAGACCCTCCCAGGACACCAGGCCGGGGGAGCCCGCGCCAGCCCCGGCCGTGCATCTGTGGACAACCCGCCGTTCCCGCCTCGGTTCGGGCACCGTGTGGGCTCCGACCCCACAGCACCCCCACCGTCGCTCGGGACCAGGGTGCGCGCGGCCCCTTCCGATCCCGTCCACACCGGTCGTCGCACCGTCATGGGGCCCCCCTCCGGCGCACCCTCGGCTACGTTCGGAGGGTCCCCCCACCCCGACGAGAGGGTCACAGATGAGCGACGACCACACCGGGCGCGGGCGCGCCGCAGACCGCACCCAGGCCTTCGCCGGTCTCACCGACCACTACCGCGCCTTCCGTCCCGGCTACCCCGAACGGGTCCTCGACACCCTGCGCGAACACGTACGCGCCGGGGCCACGGACGCCTGGCCCGCCCCCTGGCTGCTGCTCGACGCGGGTTCGGGCACGGGCATCTCCACCCGGGCCCTGCGCGCGCTGTTCGGTCCCGGTCCCAGGGTGGTCGGCGTCGAACCCGGTCACGACATGCTCCGCGCCGCCCAGGCGGAGGGCGGCGGGGTCGACTACGTCGCCGCCCGCGCGGAGGAGGTCCCCTTCGCGGACGGCTCCGCCGTGCTCGTCCTCACCGCGCAGGCCCTGCACTGGTTCGACCGCCCCGCCTTCTACGCCGAGTCCGTCCGCCTGCTCACCCCCGGCGGCACCCTCGCCGTGCTCAACAACAACCGGGACCTCTCGGGCAGCGCGTTCGTCGACGACCACGAGGGGCTCCTGGAGCGGTACAGCCCCGGCTACGACCGCCACCACCGCCGGTACGACCTGGTCGGGGAACTCGCGGGGACCCCTGGCCTGACCGGGGCGGTCGAGCACACCCACCCCTGGACCCGGGAGCTCACCACCGACGAGTACCTGGGGACGGCGCTCTCCTCCAGCCGGACGGCGGCCGTGGTCCGCGAACTCGGCGAGGAGCGCACCCGCGCCGAGATCAGGGCCGTCGCCGACCGCCACTTCCCCGACGGCCGGGTCCTGATGCCCTACACCACCCAGTTGGTGGTGGCCCGCCGCGTGTGACCGCCTGACGGCCGCGCGGGCCGGGTCGGAGTCCGGGCGCCCGTCCGGGCCGCCGGTACAGGTCCCGGTCGGCCCGTTCGGGGCTTTGCGGGATCGCTCCCTCCCACTGGCCTTGGCCTGAGACGGCCCGGGGAACGCTCCCGCAGATCGGGCCCGCTCACGGCGGGCCGGACGACGACGGGGGGAACCAGCACCCATGGCGCAGCTGATCGTACTCGGGGTGGCCGACCGCGACACCGCCGAGAAGGCGCTCGACATCGCCTCGGAGCTCAACAAGCAGGAGCTCCTCCAACTGGAGGACGCCGCCTACGCCTACAAGGACGACAAGGGCCGTCCCCGCATCCACCAGACCGTGAACCTCACCGGGTACGGGGCGGCGGGCGGCGCCCTGTGGGGGACGCTCATCGGCCTGCTCTTCCTGAACCCGCTCCTCGGTCTGGCCGTCGGCGCGGGCGCGGGCGCCATCGCGGGACGCCTCAGCGACGTGGGTATCGACGACGACATGATCCGTGAGATCGGCTCCGAGCTCCAGCAGGACCGGGCCGCCGTCTTCCTGCTCGCGGCCGACGCCACCATCGACCGGGTCGTCGACGCGTTCCGTCCGCTCGACCCCACGGTCATCCAGACCAACCTGTCCAAGGACAACGAGCGGGAGCTCGTCGAGGCCCTGCGCTCCGAGTAGGCGCCGCCGAGGCCGACCCCCTGGGGGAACCGGCCGCTCCCACGCCGCCGACGCCGAGCACCGGCGTCTCCACCGGGCCGGGCACGCGGTTCGCCCCCGGCCGGACGAGCCGCGTCCGTACGACGAGGAGCAGTGATGACCGGTCACGGGCCCGACCACTCCGACGACACCGACTTCGCCAACGCCGAGCGCGGCCTGGTCGCGCGGCTCTCTCCCGGCCAGGTCCGGGACGCGGACGGGCGTGTGGTGTGGGACGCCGACGCGTACGCCTTCCTCCAGGGGGAGTGCCCCGACACCGCCAACCCGAGCCTGTGGCGCCAGTCCCAGCTGTGCGCCAAACAGGGGCTGTTCGAGGTCACCGAGGGGATCTACCAGGTCCGGGGCCTGGACCTGTCGAACATGACCCTCGTGGAGGGCGACCAGGGCGTCCTGGTCATCGACCCCCTGATCTCCGCAGAGCCGGCGCGCGCCGGGCTCGACCTATACCGCGAGCACCGGGGGAACCGGGCCGTCAGCGGGGTCATCTACTCGCACTCGCACGTCGACCACTTCGGCGGGGTCGGCGGTGTCACCGACGGCACGGTCCCGATCCTCGCCCCGGTCGGGTTCCTGGAGAACGCCGTGGCGGAGAACGTGCACGCGGGTCCCGCCATGGCCCGCCGCAATCTCTTCCACACGGGGTCCCGCCTGGAGGTCGGGCCGCGCGGGCAGATCGGTGTGGGGCTCGGCCAGACCAGGTCGATGGGCACCGTCACCCTGATCGCGCCCAACCGGGAGATCACCCGCACCGGGCAGGAGGAGGTGGTGGACGGGGTGCGGATCGTGTTCCAGATGACCCCGGGGACCGAGGCCCCCACGGAGATGAACTTCTACTTCCCCGACCACCGTGCCCTGTGCATGGCGGAGAACGTCACCCACAACCTGCACAACATCCTCACCCTGCGCGGCGCCCAGGTGCGCGACGCCCGCGTGTGGTCGCGCTACCTGGACGAGTCGGTGGAGCTGTTCGGGTACGAGTCGGACGTGCTCTTCGCGTCCCACCACTGGCCCACCTGGGGCACGGAGAAGCTGGTGGAGCTCCTGTGCCAGCAGCGCGACATGTACGCCTACCTGCACGACCAGACGCTGCGGCTGATGAACCGTGGGTGGGTGGGCGCGGAGATCGCCGAACAGTTGCGGATGCCCCCGGGACTGGAGCGGGAGTGGCACACCCGGGGCTACTACGGTTCGGTCAACCACAACGTGAAGGCGATCTACCAGCGCTACATGGGCTGGTTCGACGGCAACCCGGCCCATCTGTGGGAGCACCCTCCCGAGGAGGCCGCGCTGCGGTACGTGGAGTGCATGGGCGGCGTGGACGAGGTGCTGTCGCGCGCGGCGGAGTTCCGTGACCGGGGCGACCTGAGGTTCGCCGCGACGCTGCTCAACCACGCGGTGTTCGCCGAGCCGGGCGACGAGCGGGCGCGGGAGGCCCTGGCCGGGGTGTACGAGCGGTTGGGGTTCGGCTCGGAGAACGGCACGTGGCGCAATTTCTACCTACAGGGAGCGGCCGAGCTGCGGCAGGGCAGACCGGACCTGCCGTCGAACCTGGGTACCGGGATGGCCGCGGCGCTGTCGGTGGACCAGCTCTTCGAGTCGCTGGCGATCCGGGTCAACGGGCCGCGCGCCTGGGACGAGCGGTTCGCCGTCGACTGGGTGTTCACCGACCTGGACACCACGTACCGGACCACGCTCTCCAACGGTGCGCTCACCACCAGGGAGAAGCCGCGTCGGGGAGAGCCCGGGCTGACGGTCACGCTCAACAAGTTCCGCCTGTTGCGTCTGCTCGCGGGCAAGGGGACCGAGGGTATGGCGTTCGCCGGGGACGCGGAGCTGCTGGACCGGCTGCTCGGAGTGCTGGACCGGCCGGACCCCTCGTTCGACATCGTGACGCCCTGACGGCGGGCCCCGGGGCCGGGGCGCTCGCGGCCCGGCGGGTCGTCTCACGCCCGGGCCCGCCCGGTCGGACCGGGGCCGGGGGCGGACCGGGTGGTCCCGGCCGGAGCCGCCGTGTTCGTGCCCGACTGGGCGGCGATCCCGTCCAGGACCATCTCCAGGCCGGTCATGACCCAGTCCTCGCCTCCGGTCTCGTCGTCCTCCGGGGCGGACCCGACCAGTGCGGCCACTCGGGGGAAGGCGGAGAGGTCGTCGCCACCGAGCCTGCCGCGCCAGGCGTCCCCGGGGGCCGGGCCCGTGGCCGCGTTTCCGCCGTCGGGGTTCCGCGGATGGGTCTCCGAGGGGGCCAGGGCCATCCGCGCACTGCCCTGGAGGTGGTGTGTGACCGCCATGATCGCGCGCCCCGCCTGCCCCGGGCTGAGTCCGAGGGGCTCCAGGGCGGTCAGCGCCCACTCCATCGACGCGAGCATGTGCGGGCCCACGGGCGGAGCGAGGGTCGCGGCGGCGGTGAGCATCCAGGGGTGGGCCGTGTACATCTCCCAGTCGTGTCGGGCCAGCAGGCGCATGCGCGCGCGCCAGTCCAGGTCGCCCGGGTCGGGGTAGGCGTGACGGGAGTGCAGGGAGTCGAGCATCTCCCGGAGGAGTTCCTCCTTGTCGGAGACGTGTCGGTAGAGCGACATGGTCCCCGCGCCGAGGTGCTTCGCGACGCGGCGCATGGAGACCGCGTCCAGACCCTCGGCGTCGGCGAGGCCGATCGCGACCTCGACGATCCGTTCCCTGCTCAGCGTGTGTGCCGCCACGTTCACCCCTGCTCGGCCGTTGCGGTCACGCTAACACTTGCGTACGGTGTACCCGTCAGGTGCGTACAGCGTACCCACCCCCTAGTGAACCGAGACCGTCATGACCGCGCAGACCAGACGCGACCACACACGGCGATGGCTCTCCCTCGTCGTCCTCGTCGTCCCCGTGCTCCTCACCTCGATGGACATCTCCATCCTGTACATGGCCGTCCCCGCCATCACGGCGGACCTGGCTCCCACCACCGGCCAGACCCTCTGGATTCTCGACGCCTACGGCTTCCTCCTGGCCGGACTGCTGATCACCGCGGGCAGCCTCGGCGACCGGATCGGGCGGCGGCGCCTGCTCCTGGCGGGCTCCGCGCTCTTCGGCGCCGCGTCCCTCGCGGCCGCGCTCTCCACCACCCCCGAGGCGCTGATCACCGCCCGCGCCCTCATGGGCGTCGGCGGGGCCGCGCTCATGCCGTCCACGCTCGCGCTGATCCGCAACGTCTTCACCGACCCCGCCGAACGCACCCGCGCCATCGGGCTCTGGACGGCGGCCTTCGCCGGGGGAGCGGCGCTCGGGCCCGTGGTCGGCGGCGGACTGATGGAGTTCTTCGACTGGGGCTCGGTGTTCCTGGTCAACGTTCCCGTCGTCATCGCCCTCGTGGTGGTGGGGGCCCTCGTCCTGCCCGAGTACCGGGCCGAGGACCCCGCCCCGCTCGACGCTCCGAGCGTGGTCCTCTCCTTCGCGTTCGTGCTGCCCGTGGTGTGGGCGGTCAAGGACGCTGCTGAGGGGCTCGCGGTGACCCCGGCCAACACCGCGGCGCTGCTGGTCGGGCTCTGCTGCGGGGCGGTGTTCGTGCGGCGCCAGCGACGGCTGCCCGTCCCGCTGGTCGACGTCTCCCTGTTCGCCGAGCGGCGCTTCACCGGGGCCGTGCTCGCCGGCGCGCTCATGATGTTCACGCTGGTGGGCATGATGCTGCACACCGCCCAGTTCCTCCAGCTGGTCCGGGAGTTCTCACCCCTGCGCGCCGCGCTCCTGCTGCTCCCCGTCCTGGCCGCGGTGGCGGTGACCTCCGCGCTCGCCGCCGGTGCGGCGAGGAGGTACGGGCACCGGGCGGTGTTCGTGACCGGGGCCCTGCTCTCGGCCTCGGGAATGCTCGCGCTCGGACTCACCCCCGCCGACCCGCCCACCTGGTGGGTCCTGGTCGGGTCCGCGACGGTCGGCATGGGCGTGGGGCCGGTGGTCGCTCTCGCGGTGGACGTGGTGGTCGCGGCGGTCAGCCCGGACCGGGCGGGGGCCGCCTCGGCGGTGTCGGAGACCGCCAACGAGTTCGGGGCCGCGCTGGGGATCGCGGTCCTGGGCACCGTCAGTGCCGCGGTGTACCGCTTCAGGGTCGAGGCGGGCGTGCCGCACGACGTTCCCGCCGAGGGGGTGGAGGTGATCGGTTCCAGCCTGGGCGCCGCCCTGGCCGTCGCCGAGAGGCTGCCCCACGCCGCTCGGGACCTCGCCGAGACGGCACGTGAGGCGTTCGTGTCCGGGATGGCGGCCACCGGCAGGGTCGGGGCGGGACTGCTGTTCGCCCTCGCCCTCGGCCTCGCGGTGCTGCTGCGCAGGAGCTGACCCGCCCCCGGGAGACGGCTCGGGGCCGGGATCGGGGACGGCGGTGGGCCAGTCCCTCCTGGAGGGAGTGGCGGGTGGTGCACCGCCGCCCGTCGTCACCTTGGTTCAGACCAGTCTCTTCTTGAAGCCGATGTGGCTGGGTTCGTAGCCCAGCCGCTGGTAGAAGCGGTGGGCGTCCTGTCGTTTGACGTCCGAGGTCAGTTGCAGCATCACGCATCCCCGGCCCCGGGCCTCGCGTTCGGCCCATTCCAGGAGCGTGGCCCCCAGTCCGCCGCCTCTTTCGTCGGAGTGCACCCGCACCGCCTCGATCTGGGCGCGGGTGGCCCCCTGTCGTGACAGGCCCGGGACGACGGTGAGCTGGAGGGTGCCGACCACCCGTCCGGCGCGGCGGGCCACCGCCAGGTACTGGTGGGGATCGGCGTCGATGACCTCGAAGGCCTCGACGTAGCGGGTCAGGTCGTCGGGTGTCTCCCGGCGGGCGCCCAGGGGGTCGTCCGCCAGCAGGGAGACGATGGCCTCCACGTCGGTCTTCAGCGCGCGTTCGATGGTGAGCATGGGCCCAACCTAGCGACCCGTTTCCGAAGGCCCCGGAAGCTTGAACCGGTTCCCCCCGGTTGGTCGTGAACTCTCCCGATCCCGGGTGCGGTCACCTACTGTTGACCCATGGACGCCGAACACCTGACCGCGCTGGCCCGTGCCCTGGACGGCGACGACCCCCTCACCGGCCTGGAGGCCGTGGTGCGGCTCCGGGCGGAGGCGGAGCGGTCCGAGGCCGTCCTGGTGCGCCGCGCCCGCAACCAGGGGGCCACCTGGGCGCGGATCGCCGAGGTCCTCGGAGTGTCCAAGCAGGCCATCCACAAGAAGTACGGCGGGCGCCGTCTGCTGGGCCGACAGGAGTAGACCCGGGCGGTGCCGCTCAGCGCAGTGCGGCCACGAACCGCACCATACGCGCCTCGAACCCCTCGGCCTCGCCGAACCACACCGCCACGGCGTCCGCGCCCGCCTCCGCGAGCCCGCGGAACCGTGCCACGGCGTGCGCGAACCCCTCCTCTCCGCCGGTCCACGCGATCCGCGCCCCGGTGTCCACGGGGCGCCGGGTCAGATCCCGCAGGCGGTCCCGCGCCGCCGCGAACACGCGGGGGTCGGGGTCCACCCCCTGCCACTCGTCGGCCCACCGGGCCGCGCGGCGCAGGGCGGGCTCCGAGCCTCCGCCGACCATCACCCGCACCCGCTGCCGAGGGCGGGGCTCGAACACACCGTGCTCGAAGGAGTGGAACCTTCCGTGGAAGGGGCCCTCGCCCTCGAAGAGGTGCCGCAGCAGCGCCAGCGCGTCGTCGGCCCGGGCTCCCCGGGCGGAGAAGTCCGCCCCCACCGACGCGAACTCCTCGCGTGACCAGCCCACGCCCACGCCGAGCGTGAACCGGCCGCCCGAGACGCGGTCCAGGGTGGCCACCTGCTTGGCCAGCACGAAGGGGTCGCGCATCGGCAGTACCAGGACGGACGTGCCCAACCGGATGCGTTCCGTGCGGGCCGCCAGGTACGCGAGTGTCACCAGGGGCTCGTACACGCCCCCGAACACGGAGCCGTAGGGAGAGGGAGGCAGCAGGTGGTCCGGCAGCCACACGGTGTGGACGCCCAGGTCCTCGGCGCGGACGCCCAGGTCCACGAGGGCCTCCGGCGGGGTGTCGGGAGACTCGTTGGGCAGGACCACCTGGAGGCGGGGTGCGGTCGGCTCGCTCATGCGGCGACCGTACCCACCCCGACCTGTGGGATACCTAAGAGTGAGACAACCGTTCCGGAGCGTGGCCGATCCGCGTGTCCTGCCGCGGGCTCACACCGCCCCGCCGGGAAGGGTCAACCGGACCGCGAGCGCCCGGTGCGTCGTACCCGGCACGTCCAGGACCTCCAGCCCGTCCACGGAGACCCTCTCGTCCACCAGGACGTGGTCGATGGCGGCCATGGGGAGCGGGCCGCCCACCGGCCAGGTCCCGGTCAGGCCCCGCCCGAGGCGCGCGGCCGCGTCGGTGTACCCCCGATCGAGGACCCGGCGCGTCTCCGCGTGGTCGAGCGTGGCGTTGACATCGCCCGCCAGCACTCGAACGGTGTCGTCGGAAGCCGAGGGGAGGGCGCGCAGCCCGTCCCGCCAGGAGGACATGCTGGAGGGGCGCCGGGGGGACATCGGGGGGCGACGGGAGGACGGGGAACGATCCACCCGACAGGCTCCGGGGCGGCGCGATCGGCCGTGTTCCTCGTCACGGTCGCCCCGCCTCGGGTCCGCCGAGCGCCGCCCGGCGGACCCGAGGCGTTCGGTCGCCCTCCGTGCCCGGCCCCCGGAGGCGGTGCCGACGGCGGGGGCCGACACCGGACCGCGAACGCCGGGGACGGCGACGATTCCGCATCGGTCCGCACCCCGCCGACGGCCGGTTTCGGCCGGGATCATCATGGTCCACACCAGGGCAAACACCCACAATCGGTGACAGATCGGGAGGGGTGAACGGTGGCTGCGGACGCCGGGTCGGCGACACCACACCGAGGACCCCCGCTCCGGAGTGGCGGGGGGCCGAACAGAGGCGTACAGTCCTCTCTGGTGCGCCGGGAAGTTCACGCGGCGGACACCACATCTCTCTCTACGCGAAACCAGATCCATGACCGTCGTCCCCCTGCGCACAGCGCGCGTGTACCGCTCCGAAACCGCCGAGCGGTCAGTCCACGCCTGGTGTCACAAGGCCCTGAGCCAGTGGCCCGACCTCGGGCCCCTTCCGCCCGTGGAGACACGGCTGGGCCCCACGCAGGCCTTCCGTGCCTCGGGTGGGACCGGTACCCCGGTCCTGGTCCTGTCGGGCACCAACTTCAACGCCGCCACCACGGTTCCCGCCGCCCGCGCGCTCGCCGCGGACCGGCCGGTCCTGCTGGTCGACCCTCCGGGGCAGCCCGGTCTGAGCTGCAACCAGCGGACCGCGGGTGCCCGGATCGAGACCTACGGTGCGTGGCTCGACGAACTCCTGCCCCAGATCGCCGACGGGCCGGTCATCCTGCTGGGACACTCCCGGGGCGCCGCGATCGCGCTGTCCTCGACCCCGAACCCCCTCGTCGCGGGAATGCTCCTGCTCAACCCGGCCGGGTTGACCGCGGCGGGGCTGAGCTCGGAGTCGATGCGCGCCACCCTGCCGTGGATGATCCACCCCAACGAGCAGACCAGCACCCGGCTCATCGAGTTCCTCAGCGGACCGTCCACGGACACCGGGTGCGAGGAGCACCGCACCGAGGCCGAGTGGCTGACACTGGTGGCCCGCCACTGCCGTACCCACTCCACGCCCACCCCGCTGCACGCGGAGGCCTTCCTGGCGTGGTCCGGTACCCCGGTCCGGGTGGCCACCGGGTCCCACGACCCGTTCTTCTCGCCCGCGCGCTTGCACGGCCCGGCCCGCCGGTTCCTCGACACCGACGTGCGGACCATCGAGGGGGCGGGTCACCTGTCCCTCTACGAGCAGCCCGAGAGGGTCGCCGAGCTCCTGCGCGAGTTCGACGCCTGACGGGCCCTCCCGTCGCACCCGGACTCGGGGGCGCTCACGCGACCGCCGCCGGGGACGGGCTCAGTCCCGCCCCAGCGCCCGGCGGAGGTCGGGCGCCGAGGTGAACACGTGGCCCCGCAGGCCCAGCTCTCCGGCGGCCTCCACGTTGGCGCGGTTGTCGTCGACGAACAGGACGTCCCCGGCCCGGGCGCCCATGCGCTCCAGGCACCACCGGTAGGCCCCGGCCTCGGGTTTGGCGTGCCCGATGCGGCAGGAGAGCCCCAGCGTCGGGAATAGCTCCAGGACGTCGGGGTGCCGTTCCTCGAAGCGCGCCGCCAGCTCCGGGGGGATGTTGGAGAGCAGCCCCAGCGGCACGCCCGCGTCGGAGAGCTCCCGCACCAGGGCCACGGACGCGTCGTTCACCCGCGACCAGCTGTCCAGGTCCAGGGAGATCAGGCGCTCCACCCGTTCCGGGGAGAAGCCGGTGCCGAGCAGCTCGCCCACCGCCCGCCAGTAGGCCGGGCCGTCCAGGTCGCCCCGGTCGTAGTCCTGGCGCGGCGACCAGTAGGCCGTCCAGAAGGCGTCGTGGCCGTGGCCGGAGCACTCCACCATCATGGCGCGGACCGTCGGGGACTGGTCCATCGCGACCACTCCGAACATGTCGAACAGCACTGCGTCCACGAGGCACTCCCAGGGTCGGTTCGGGCTCCGGTTCGCAGGCCCTCCTTCCCCGAGCGCTCCGGGACGAACCCCGCTCTGCTGTGAGTCGGGCGCGGGGCCGACGCGCTGTGGCCGCTGTGAACGGTGTTCTACGAGGCGTAGTTTGTCAGTATTTTTGGTGATAAATGTGCCAGTGAAGTTTTGTCAGGCTTTGTCGGCCGTTTTTTGCGGGGTTTCTCGTAGTGGTGGTTCTTTGTCCTGTGAGGGCTGGTTTCGCTGCCAGAATGTGGGCATGTGACGGAAGGGAAGTCGTCTTCCCTTTGTGTGTCCCTGCCCCGAGTCGATTCGTGGGGAAAGGAGCGGGGCCCCACCGGACGAACCAGCCCGAACCACCAGAAAGCAGCCGGTATGTTCGAAAAACTGGCACGGAAGATGGGTCTGGAGACGAACCCGGCGATCTTCTTCGCCTCGGCGTCGTTGACCGTGTTCTTCGTGGTGTGCGCGATCACCTTCACGGACACGGTGGACCTGGTCTTCGGTGCCACGTCCACGTGGATTCTGTCCCACCTGGGATGGCTCTACATCCTCGGCGTGACCACCTTTCTCGTCTTCCTCATCTGGATCGCCTCCAGCCGTTTCGGCCGTATTCGCCTGGGGCCGCCCGACAGTAAACCCGACTACAGCAACACCTCATGGTTCTGCATGCTGTTCGCGGCCGGAATCGGAAGCATCCTCATGTTCTGGGGTGTCGCCGAACCCATCAGCCACTACGCCAATCCTCCGCAGGGCAACGTCGAACCCGAGACCGTCGAGGCCGCGCAACAGGCCATGGGTTTCACGCTGTACCACTTCGGGCTGCACACCTGGACCATCTTCTGCCTGCCCGCGCTGGCCTTCGCCTATTTCGTGTACCGCAGGGGGCTGCCGTTCCGGGTGAGCTCGATCTTCCACCCGTTCCTGGGCGACCGGATCAACGGTCCCTTCGGCCGGGCGATCGACGTCTTCGCGGTGCTGGGCACGCTGTTCGGCGTGGCCGTGACCATCGGCCTGGGCACCATGCAGATCAACAGTGGACTCAACACCCTGTTCGGTATCGAGGAGAGCCGGGTCAACCAGGTCATCCTCATCGCCATCGTCACCTGCGTCGCCGTCATCTCGGTGGCGACGGGGCTGGACGTGGGCATCAAATGGCTCTCCCAGATCAACATCGTCATCGCGGTGGCGCTGCTGGTCTTCGTGTTCCTGGCCGGGTCCACCCTCTACCTGGCCAAGGGCGTCATCGAGACCACCGGTGTCTACGCGCAGTGGCTCATCCCCCTCTCGTTCTGGAACGACACCTTCGGCAACACCGGATGGCAGGGCACCTGGACGGTCTTCTACTGGGCGTGGACCATCACGTGGTCCCCGTTCGTCGGCATCTTCATCGCCCGTATCTCGCGGGGGCGCACCATCCGCGAGTTCGTGCTGGGCGTGCTGGGCCTGCCCACCGCCTTCAGCATCGTGTGGTTCAGCGTGTTCGGCCTCTCCGCCTTCGACATCGAGATGAACCAGGGCGGTGGCCTGGTCGAGGAGGTCGTGGTCGACGGGGACATCCCCGGCGCCCTGTTCGCCTTCCTCACGCACTACCCGTGGACCACCTTCGTCTCCGCCATGTGCATCGTCATCGTGATCATCTTCTTCACCACCTCGTCGGACTCCGCGTCCCTGGTGGTAGACATGCTGTGCTCGGGCACGGAGGAGTCACCGACCCGGCAGCGCGTGTTCTGGGGTGTCACCGAGGGGGTGGTGGCCGCGACGGTCCTCACCGCCTCGGGGGTGGGCGGCCTGGACGCCCTGCAACAGACCATCATCGTGTTCGGGTTGCCGTTCTTCGTGATCGGCTTCTTCATGATGTTCGCGCTGGTGCGGGCGCTCCAGGCGGAGACGGCGGAGGGTTCGGGCGCCCAGCGGGGGCGCCGGGCGCCGCTCTCCGCCCGCTCACGCAGGCTCCGGCGCCAACAGCGCCGCAACGGTTCCGCGAACGGCAACGGCAACGGCAACGGCAACGGCAACGGCAACGTCAGGCCGAGCAGGCGGGGTGACGACGCGCTGGAGGACTGAACCGGCCACCGTCAACGCGTCGGCACGGGCCAGAAGAAGTCGTCGACCCCGAAATGCAGGGAGATCAGTTCGGGGTCGACGCGGTCCCGCCCGTAGGCGTCCAGGAAGCGGTCCGCGTCGGTCCGACCGAAGTGCGGGTTCAGCCGACTCAGCAGGCTCCCCACCATGGCCGACAGGTCACGGTGGGGGTCGGCCACCCCGGCCCGGCCCAGATCCACCAGCCCCCAGCGCCGGTCCGCCGTGACCAGGACGTTGGGCAGGCAGAAGTCGCCGTGGGTGACCACCTCACGCAGGGGACCGGCCCGCTCCACCCTGCGCTCCACCTCGGCGAGCGCTCGGGCGGGGTCGGTCCCCTCGTACCTGCTCCCCTTCCAGGAGCGTCGGACCAGGCCCGAGTCCACCCGCTCCCAGGCCCGCTCCAGTTCCTCCCCCAACCCCTCGTGGGACACGACGCCGCCGACGGGGGAGACGGGGGAGTCGTGCACGGTGCGCGCCGCCTCGGCCAGCAGTTCCACCAGCCGGGGGTGTTCGAGCGCCACCCCCGGCTCGTGCGCCGGGGTGCCCGGCAGGTGACTGAAGACCACCCACCGGGGCGGGCCCGCCGCGCTCCTCTCCCGCTCCAGGACACGGGGGACGGTCAACCCGGACCTCCGCAGCCACGTGGCCCGGGAGACCTCGTCGCCGAGCGCGTCGGCGAGGTCGGGGCGATCGTCCGGCACCCGTTTGAGGACGGCTGCCGCCCGGCCGGCGTCGTCGCGCAGACGGAAGACGCGGGCGCCCGACAGGCCCACGTGGACCTCCTCCGGGCGCAGCGCGTTCAGGGCCGGGTCGTCGAAGAGCGGCAGCCTCATGCCCGCAGCCTAGGCGCGGCCGGAACCGTCGCGCCAACGGTGGTCCACAGGCGGCCGCAACCGGTGGGCGGACCCTCCCGGCGCGGTCATGATGGGAACCATGACCCTCACCGACGAACACTTCCTCGCCTCCACCGCCGACCGGCTCGCCGCCCTCCCGGGGGTGGAGGCGGTCAGCCTCGGCGGCTCGCGGGCCCGGGGCACGCACCGACCCGACAGCGACTGGGACCTCGCCGTCCACTACCGGGGCTCCCGAGGTGAGTTCACTCCCCGGGCCCTGCGTGACACGGGCTGGGAGGGGGAGGTCTCGGAGCTCGGCGGCTGGGGCGGGGGCGTGTTCGACGGAGGGGCCTGGCTGAGGATCGACGGCCGTCGGGTGGACGTGCACTACCGCGACCTCGACGTGCTGGAGCACGAGCTGGCCGAGGCCGAACAGGGGCGGTTCCGCGTCGAGCCGCTCCTGTTCCACCTGGTGGGTATCCCCACCTATCTGGTCGTGGCCGAACTGGCCCTGGGCCGGGTGCTGGTCGGAGACCTGCCGCGCCCCACCTACCCCGAGGCGCTCAGACGGAGCGCGCCGCCGCGCTGGCGCGGGATGGCGTCGGCCACCCTCGACTACGCCGAGCGCGCCCACGCGCCGCACGGGCGGGTGGCCCAGTGCGCGGGGCTGCTGGCCCAGGCCGCCTCCCACGCGGCGCACGCCGTGCTCGCGGCGAGGGGGCAGTGGGTGACCAACGACAAGGAGCTGCTGTCCTCGGCCGGTCTGGAGGAGGTGGACTTCGTGGTCGCGGGGATGACCGCCGACCCCCAGGACCTGCTGGCGGCGGTCGCGGAGACCGGCCGGATCATCGCCGGGGCCCGCTGACCCCGCACCGCGCGCCCGTCCCGGCCTTGATCCCCCTCCGCCGGGACCCTATGGTTAGTAAGTACCCACTAACCACAAGGAGTCCCGTGAGCCCCCTCGCGACCCCCGGCGTTCCCGCTCCCACCCGGAACCCACGCGCACGAGCACTCGTCCCCGTCGCCGCCAGCCTCGTCCTCCTGCTCGAACTCGCCGCCACCCTGGCCTCCGTGGGCGGCGACGCCTTCGCACCGGTCGCCGGATGGGGCGCCACCCGTCCGGCCGACACCCTCACGTTCGTACTGGTCGGCATCGGCTGCGCCGCCCTGTACTGGTCCCGTACCCGCCCGCTCACCGTGCTGTTCGCCGCCACGGGCGCCTACGCCGCCTTCCTCCTCCTGGGCCACGAACCGGGCCTGTTCCTCGCGCCGATGTTCGCCCTCTTCACCGCCGCGCTCCAAGGGGCACCACGGGGCGCGGTCCTCTTCGCGGGCGCCGCCGCCTACGCGGCCTCCCTGTACTGGGTGTACGAACGCGCCGCGACCATCGCGGACCCCGGGGCGGCCCTCCTGGCCTGGGTCGCCTTCGGTACCGTGACGGGGGTCTTCCTCGCAGGACCGTACGTCGCCGGAGAACTGGTGCGCCTGCGCCGGGCGCTCACGGGGCGCACGACCGACCCGACACCACGGCCGACGACCACTCCCTAGGAGCCGCGCAGTGCAGGACCACACCAGGAAGCGCGGGCCCAGGCCCACCACGGCCCAGACCCGGCAGCGCATCCTGGACGCGGCGGCCGAGGTGATGGAACGCCTGGGCCTGGCCAACGCCACCACCAAGGAGATCGCCCGCTCCAGCGGCTACTCCGAAGCGACGCTGTACAAGCACTTCGCCGACAAGTCGGAGCTCTTCCTGGAGGTACTGCGGCACCGGTTTCCGCCGTTCGTCGCCGAACTCGCCGCGCTCCCCGAGCGTGTGGGACGCGGTGACGTCCGGGCGACCCTGTGCGACGTCGTCGTCGGCGCCGTGCCGTTCTTCCGGCACGGCGCGCCCATGCTCGGCTCCCTCTTCGCCGAACCGGCCCTGCTTCGGCGCCACCGCGAGGGCCTGGACGCCCACGGCGCGGGACCGCACAACGTCAACCGCGCCGTCGCCGGGTATCTGGGTGCGGAGCGCGACCTCGGCCGGCTGACGCCGGACACCGACCCGGACGCGACGGCGGCACTGCTCGTCGGCGCCTGTTTCCAGCGCGGCTTCCTGGAGGCCTTCGGCGGCGGTGCCGAGGGCCTCCCGCCGCTGGACCGGTTCGCCGCCGATCTCGTCAGCTCGTTGCGTGTCCTGCCCCGCGACGCGGTGGACGGATGACGCGGGGCGGGGGCGAGGCCGCGCCTCGCTACCCGCTGCCCGGGGCCTACGTGGACCAGGTGTAGCTGACCACGCCGCTGATGGCGTCGTACCCGCTCCGGGTGAAGGCCTCGGCCATCGGGACGTTCCCGAGGTCCGTGGCGGCCCGCGCGTAG
Organism: Nocardiopsis sp. NPDC006938; assembly: GCF_042869555.1. NCBI lineage: Bacteria > Bacillati > Actinomycetota > Actinomycetes > Streptosporangiales > Nocardiopsidaceae > Nocardiopsis > Nocardiopsis sp. NPDC006938. The sequence goes on from NZ_JBIAGA010000002.1 coordinate 514,267, forward strand.
GTCGCGCCCGCGTCCCTGAGCACACGGGTGCCCTCGGCGAGCAGGTCGTCGATGTAGCCCTTGCCCCGGTGCTCGGGGAGCACCGCGACGTAGCTGATGATGGGGTGATACGCGTTCCGCGCCGGAATCACGAAGCCCACCGGGGCTCCGTCGGGGAGCGTCGCGACCCGCCACCACTCGCGGGGCGTCGTGTAGTTCGCGAACTCGTCGGCGAAGTTGGCCGCCGCCACCTCCGCGGCGGAGCTCTTCTGGAGGTCCAGGCGGTCGTGCGCGTCCAGTGTGCCCTCCAGGGCCCGCGTCATGAGGCCGAGGATGTCCTCCTCGCCCTCGATGCCGCGGAAGGACAGACGGCCGCTGTCGCGGGGGAGCGGGCTGTCGGCCCTCCATTCGTAGCGCAGGCGCTCGACCAGGGGCACGGCTCCCGACCCCTCGATCACTCTCAGGCGGGTTTTCACCCGGCGCCGGGAGGTCTCGTCCCCGCGCCAGTCCGCCACGTCGAAGCGAAGGAACTCCGGCGGGGGAGTGTCGCCCAGGGCGACGGGCTCGCCACCGGGGAAGAGGCTGGTGTTCGCGGTGCGCAGCAGCTCCTCGGCGACGGCGGTGAGGTCGACGTCGCGCGCGTCGTCGTCCACGTCGAACAGGTCGAGGAGGAAGGGGGTGTCGTCCTGGGTGCGGCACCACCAGGACATGCGGGCCAGGAGGCGGTCGCCGTCGAGGGCCACCCACATCCAGGAGGGGCGCCGACGCCCCTCGGCGAGGTCGTTGGCGAGCTCGTCGTTGAGCGTGTACGGCAACCGGTTGAAGAGGTCGAGTTCCTCGGGGCCGGTGATGGGGCGGATGGTCAGGGCGTTCGGAAGAACAGTCACATCTGCGCTTTCGGTGTGTGTGCCTGCGCCGGTAGGGTCAGTGGCGGGCGCAGACTCCGGAAGGGGCGGTCGCGGTGTTCGCGGGGGGACGCCGCCCGCACCTTCCTTCTCGTCGCCGCGTCGGGGGTCGGCGCGGCCCTGGCATGTATACCGGTGGCTTTCGCTCGCCCACAAGTCCCTTTTGGGCGAGGCGTGTTCCGGTGCGTGTGCGCGTCGGGTTGTCCACAGGCGGGACGAAACCGGGTGGACCCGTACGGTTCCGGTGGGTCACCATGCCCGTATGAGCCGAGCATTCGAGGACCTCGTCACCGAGGCCGCCGCCGAACCCACCGAGGGCTGGGACTTCTCGTGGTTCGGAGGCCGCGCCACCGAAGAGCGGCCCACCTGGGGGTACCAGCGACTGATGGGTGAACGGATGGCCCGGGCCACCGCCGCCCTCGACATCCAGACCGGCGGTGGTGAGGTCCTCGCCGGAGTCCCCACCCACCCGCCGCTCACCGTCGCCACCGAGGGCTGGCCGCCCAACGTCTCCCGGGCCGCCCGCCTGCTGCACCCCCGGGGCGTGGCGGTGGTCGCCGACCCCGACGAGCCCCCGCTGCCCTTCGCGGACGCCTCTTTCGACCTGGTGGTGTGCCGCCACCCCGTCACGGTCTGGTGGGACGAGATCAGCCGGGTCCTGACGCCCGGTGGCACCTACCTGGCCCAGCACGTGGGACCGTCGAGCGTCTTCGAGCTCGTCGAGTACTTCCTCGGCCCGCAGCCCCGGGACACACGCGAGGCCCGCCATCCGGACCACGACCGGGCCGGGGCGGAGGCGGCCGGGCTGGAGGTCGTCGACCTGAGGTCGGAACGGCTCCGGATGGAGTTCCACGACGTCGGCGCGGTCGTGTACTTCCTGCGCAAGGTCGTGTGGATGGTCCCGGGCTTCACGGTGGAGGGCCACCTGGACCGGCTCCGGGAGTTGCACGAGCGGATTCGGGAGCGGGGGCCGTTCGTGGCTCACTCGGCCCGCCACCTCGTCGAGGCGCGCAGACCGGAGCGGCCCGAGGAGTGAGGGCGGGGCCCGCCGGGGACCCCGGGCGGTGTCCACGCCCGTGACCCCGCCGGGCCCCGCGAGGGTCTTCCCACCCGGGCGGCCCGGGAGTCAGCCGGCCTTGACGTGCTGGACGACCTCGAAGCCCCAGATCTCGCTGTTGCTCGCCGCCGGCCCGCCGTGGCCGCCGGGGGCCTGGCCATCCCGCCGTGCGTCGGCCGCCGCCTGTGCGTGGCCCGTGCGGAAGGCCTGGCCGTTCACCCAGTTCTGGAAGTCCTCCTCGGACCGCCACCGGGTGTAGACCAGGTACTTGTCGGTGCCCTCGACCGGACGCAGGAGCTGGAACTCCTCGAACCCCTCCTGGTTCTCCACGAGCCCGGCCCGCTTGGCGAACCTCTCCTCCAGGGTGGAACCCCCACCCTCGGGAACGGTCAGGACGTTGAACTTCACGACACTGGTCACGCGTGTACCTCCGGACGGATCGTTGCCTGTCAGGGCCAACCTAAGGGACCCCGAACGCCCGATGGCGGCGGGCACCCCGTACCCCGTGTCCGCCCAGCGCGTCGGGGCGCGGTCAGCGCAGACCGTGCTTGCGCGCCACGATCCCCAGCATCGCCGCCCGGGGCAGCAGCCGCCGCAGGGCGAACACCAACGGGGCGTTGCTGCCCACCGCGTACAGGGGGCGCGGCCGCCGGGCCTCGACGGCGCGCAGCACCGTCCCGGCGACCCGCTCCGCCGAGATCCCCCGGGCCTCGTTGGCGTTGAGCGTGCCCACCATGGTCCGGTACTCGTCCAGGAAGGGGGATTCGTCGCCCACGTACTGGGTGCGCCGTTCACTGATCCCGGTGTTGATCGACCCCGGTTCCACGGTGGTCACCGCCACCCCGTACGGGGAGACCTCACGCCGCGCGGCGTCGGCGAAGCCCTTCAACGCGGCCTTGGTCGCCACGTACGACGACCGGTAGGCCAGGGGGAAGCTGGCCAGCATCGACCCCACCATCACCACGCGCCCGTACCCGCGCTCCCGCATCCCCGGCAGCACCAGCTGGGTGAGGCGGACCGCGCCGAACACGTTGAGCCGGAACACTCGCTCCACGGCCTCCATCGGCAGTTCCTCGATCGGGCCGTTCTGGCTCTCGCCCGCGTTGTTGACCAGCACGTCCACGGGGCCCGCCGCCCGGGCGCAGGCCTCGACCGACGCGTAGTCCGTCAGATCCAGGGCCAGGTACTCGACGCCGGGAACCGGGGTGGGGACGGTCTCCGGGTCACGGCTGGTTCCGAACACGCGGTAGCCGCGCCCGACCAGGACGGCGGCCACGGCGGCGCCGATCCCGGACGAGGCGCCGGTGACCAGGGCGGTGCGGCGGGCGGAGGAGGACATGGGGGCGGCCCTTCGGTTCGGGGACGGGGCGCGCACCACAGTAGCCGTACCCGTCCGGGCGGCCGCGCTCAGTCCTTCCGGCAGTCCTCCAGCACCAGGGAGAGGCCCGCGCCGAGCAGCCACAGGTCCTTGGACAGCGGGACACCGTCGGGTGTGGGCGCCAGGCTGCGCGGCCGGTGCATGCCGGGCGTGCGCAGGTACATGCCGAGCAGACCGGCGGCGAACGCGGTCAGTCCGGCGCCCGCCAGTCGGTTCGGTACGAGGGGGAGCAGGAGTGCGGTCCCCAGGGCGATCTCCCCGGCGGACAGGAGACGGGCGAAGGTGACCGGGTCGACCCTGTCGAGGAACGGGTAGGTTCCGACGGCCATCCCGTGCAGTCCCATGGCGGTGTCCTCGTCGGCTCCGCGCTTGTCCAGCCCGGAGTTGAGGATGGAGGCGCCGGTGGCGGCGCGCAGGACCAGCTGGTGGGGCTTCGGGTGACGCATCACGTGGGCTCCGCGGAGAATCGTCGACGACGTTGAGTAGGGGGAATGCTACGCGTGGTGGTCGCCGTGTTCCGGTCCCCGCGCGCGGGTGTCGGGGGATCGCCTCCTCCGAACACGGAAAAAGACGTTGCGCGCGGGACGGTCGCTCCTCACGGCACGACGCCCTCTCCGCCGAGACCATGGTGGGCCGCGCGGGTACCCCGGACGATGTGGCGGCGGTCGTCGAGTTCCTGGCCTCGCCCGACGCCTCCTGGACCACCGGCCAGGTCCTCGGCGTGAACGGCGGCGCCCTGCCCGGCCGCTGAACCGCCGACCCCCGTCCGTCCACAGCGGCTTGTACGCTCGCGGAGCCGTTCTAGGGTCGTGCCCATGCACACCACACCCCCCCCGTCTCGTCGACATCACTCCGGAGAACGTCGGAGCCGCCTGCGACCTGCGTGTCCATCCGCACCAGGAACGGTTCGTCGCCGTCGCCCCGGTGGAGCGTTCGCTGGCCGAGGCCTGGGCAGCCGGACCGGACATCGCCTGGCCGCGACTCGTCCTGGTGGGAGAGGAGACCGTCGGGTTCGTCATGGGCGGCTTCGACCCCGGATCGGAGGTCGACGCCTTCCGCTGCGGGATCTGGCGTCTGAACGTGTCCGCGGCGCACCAGGGCCGCGGCTACGGACGGTTCGCGGTCGAGGCGGTGGCCCGGGAGGCCCGGCGCCGGGGGAACACCCGGCTCACCGTCCTCTGGGTTCCCGGGGAGGGCGGTCCGGAGGGCTTCTACCGGGGCGCGGGCTTCACCCCGACCGGCGAGGTGGTGGCCGACCAGGTGGTCGGGGAAAGGTTCCTGGACTGACAGGGGTCCTGGCCGGAAGCGCCCTACCCGTGGCGCCTCAGGCCGGGTGCGGTCGCACCGGACACGGAGTCCGTCGACGGCGCGGGCGGGTGCCCGCGCCCGTCGCGGACGCGGACTGCGAGGAAGGCCGCACCAGCGAGCGCCGCCGCACCGCCCGACGTCAACACCAGAAGCCGGGCGCCCCCGGTCCCGGCCAGGGCTCCCGCCACGTACCCCGCCAACAGGCAGCAGGTGACCGTCCACCGGAACGCCGCCCAGGCCCGGCCGTGTTCCGAGGGCGCCACCCGGGTCCAGATCGCCGTGGCCAGCGCCGTGTTGAACACCCCGTTGCACACGCCGCCCACTCCGAAAGACGCCACGGCCGCCCAGGGGACGGCCACCACGGCGGGCAGCGCGATCATCGCTCCCATGCCCACGGCGCTCAGCGGCATCGACAGCCGGTGCGGGGCCAAGCCGCCGAAGAGCGCCCCGCCCGCGACGATCCCGGCCGCCCAGGAGGCGACCGCGAAGCCGTAGCCCGCCTCGCCCACACCCACGAAGCCGGTCAGCACGAACACCCCCGACACCGCCTCCACCGAGGTACCCAGGACCACGCCCACCACGCACAGCGTTCCGGCGGTGCCGAACACGGCCGGGGAGGCCAGCCGCCGGAAGCCGACCCAGGCCCCCGCGTCGGACGCGGCCCGCTCGGTGGTGACCGAGCCCCGGTGGTGCGCGACCGCCCCGCACAGGGCGAGGACGAGCAGGGCACAGCCGGTCACGGCCAGCAGCGTCCCCCGGCTGCCGAGGGCGAACGACACTCCGCCCAACGCGGTGCCCAGGACGGCCGCCGTACCGGTCGCGGCCGTGTTGGCCCGCGCGGCGCGGTTCTCGTGGCCCCGTGCCAGCGATCCCAGCAGCTTGCTGCCCACCGGCCCCAGGACCGCTCCGATCGTACTGGAGACGGCCACGCCCGCCACCAGGTGCCAGGGGGCGTCGAGCCGGGCCAGGGTCAGGAACACCCCGGCCTGGAGGGTCAGGCCGAGCGGCCACCACCACCAGCGCGGGGAGCGGTCGGCGACCACTCCGCCGACCAGGCCGAACAGCAGGCCCGGGATCGCGGAGGCGAGCAGGACGGCGGCGAGGAAGGCGCTGGAGCCCAGTTGGACGGCGTGCAGGGCGAAGGCGATGTCGGCGAACCGCTGACCCATCGTCGCCGAGAACAGTCCGCCGACCAGCAGCCAGGCACGCCAGCCCATCCGTCACCGTCCCCTGATCGCGGTCGTTCCAGGGGACGCTATTCGGCTCGGTAGGGCGGTGTCACCGGGTTTTCGCGGTGTCCCGGCCGCCCGGGGGCACCTCAGGTGACGGCTCAGCCCTCGCCGGTCAGGCGGCTCCGGGCCTCGTCGGCAGCGGCGCCCATCGGGTCCTCCACGATGCCGCCGATCGTGTCCGCCTGCTCCTGGAACCCCTGGACGCCCTCGGCCACGCTGTCGGTCACCCCGCCCAGGGCCTCCTCCGCGACGCCCTGCCCGTAGTCCTGGCCGACCTCCTGGAAGGTGCCCACGGCCTCCTCGGCCCCGCCGCCGACCTGGTCCAGGGTCTGGCTCACCCCGTCGGTGACCTGTTCCGCCGTGTCGCCGAACAGACCCTTGAACCAGTCGATCACGTCACTGATCATCGCTCTTCGTTTCTTCCGTGGGCCGAGGCCCGGTTGGGAGTCGTAGGAACCCTTCTACCCGGCCGGAGTAAGTACCCCGTAAGGGATTCCAGCGCCTCGGGTGGTCGCCGGGACGCGCGTTCCGCGTGGTGTCCGGCCGGGCGGGAAAACCCGTGGCGCGGGGTGAGCGGGCCGTGCATGATGACGGTGCCGTGACAGCCAGGAGGTACCCGCACATGATCGGTCGGATCGACCCCCACGACGCCCGTGTCTTCGACTCCTGGTACTCGGCGTACCGGAGGGCCTGGCTGGCGGACCGGGAGAACGCGGCGGTGATCCCGCGCGAGGCCCTGCGCGGCGCGGTGACGGCCGACCGCGACGATGTCGCCTACCTGCTCCACGCCGCTTGGGAGGGCGACCGCGTCGTCGGCACGCTCATGCTGGAGCTGTCCGCCCAGAACACCGAGAACGCCGAGATCGTCGTCACCGTGCTCCCCGACCGTCGCGGCCGGGGCCTGGGTTCCCGGCTGCTCGCCGAGGCCGAACGGGTGATGGAGTCGCACGGGCGCGGGGTCGCGGTCGCCGAGGTCCCGTTGCCCCGGGGGCGGTCGAGGGACACCTGGCCGGGGGCGCGCTTCGCCCTCCGGCACGGGTTCGCGGTCGGGTTGGAGGAGGACTCGCTCCTCCTCGACCTGCCCGTGGACCCGGTGCTCCTCGCACGGTTGCGCCCCGACACCGGCGGCTACCGGTTGCGCTCGTGGACGGGGGCCTGCCCCGACGACCTCGTCGGCTCCCTCGCCGACCTGTACACGGTCATGCAGCGGGACATGCCCACCGGCGACATGACGTACCGGCCCGAGGTGTGGGACACGGCGCGGGTCCGCGCCCTGGAGGAGCGCAGGGAGCGGGCGGGCACGGTCTGCCTGGTCACCGTCGCCGAGGCGCCCTCGGGCGAGCTCGCTGGCTTCACGGTGATCTCCCTGGTGCGGGGTGAAGCCGTCGCCGGGCAGGAGGACACCCTGGTGACGTCCGCGCACCGGGGCCACCGCCTGGGTCTGGCGCTGAAGGTCCACAACCTGGAGCGGCTGGCCCGCGACTTCCCGGACTACCCCGCGGCGCGCACCTGGAACGCGGTGGGCAACGAGCACATGCGCGCCATCAACCTGCGACTGGGGTTCCGGGTCGAGGAGCGCCACCTCGAACTCCAGCGCCCGGGCGGCGGACCGGCCGCCTAGACGCCCTGTCGGGAGGGAACCGGCCCCGGTGTGGGCGCGCGGCCCGGCGTGTGCGATCCTTCCGGAGGCGTGACCTGTCTTCGGGCTGGTCAGGGCCTGTGCGGTTGGTCACGAGCGCTGGGATTACCGGTTATCTCTGATTTAAGATCGGGTTAATAGGAAATACGGGGAACGTCCTCTCGTGTTCCCCGAGTTCACCCGTCCGCAGTATGCAAAGGACCCTCATGCGTCGCGCCACCCTCGCCGTCCCCGCCGCCCTGGCCCTGTTCGCGGTGACCGCCTGCGGCGCCCCCTCCGAGAACGCCTCGCGTCCGACCGAGGACGCGGCAGGTTCCCAGGAGCTCAGCACCCTCGTCGTCGGGGCCACCGCCGTTCCGGCCGGCGACATCCTCGCGTTCGTCCAGGAGGAGCTGGCCGCCGACGCCGGCCTCGACCTGGACGTCCGGGAGTTCTCCGACTACATCGCGCCCAACGCGGCGCTCGCGGAGGGGCAGCTGGACGTCAACCTCTACCAGCACGAGCCGTTCCTGCTGGAGTACAACGAGGGCAACGGCACGGACCTGGTCGCCGTCGAGAAGATCTACCTGCCGCCGCTCGGCCTGTACTCCAACCGGGTCGACGCCGTCGACGAGTTGGAGAAGGGCGCCGAGGTCGCGCTCCCCAACGACCCCACCAACGAGTTCCGTGCGCTGCTGCTCCTCCAGGAGGGCGGGCTGATCACGCTCGCCGACGATGTGGACGAGGCCACCTTCAGCCTGTCCGACATCGAGGACAACCCGCTCGACCTGCGGTTCCGTGAGGTGGAGGCGGCGCAGCTGCCCCGCTCCCTGGACGACGTCGACGCGGCCATCGTCAACAACAACTACGCGCAGGAGGCCGGACTCGACTTCGAGGAGGACTCCATCCTGCTGGAGGAGGTCGAGGGCAACGCCTACGTGAACGTGCTCGCGGCCCGCTCCGACAACGCCGACGACCCGCGCGTCGCCACCCTCGTCGAGCTGCTGAACTCCCCGGAGACGGTCCGCTTCATCGAGGAGGAGTACCAGGGCAGCGTCATCCCCGCCGCCGCGTAACCGGGCGCGGGGACACCGCCGACGGCCCGGGGTCAGGGCTCCGACAGGAACGCTTCCAGCGCGTCGAGCCAGGCCTCGGGCCGGTCCACGTGGGTCATGTGCCCCGCCCCCTCCAGTACCACCGCCCGCGCGTTGGGCAGGTAATCGGCGGCGCGCTCCGCGGACGAGGCGGGAAAGGTCATGTCCTCCCGCCCGTGCAGGAACAACAAGGGGGCGGCCAGGGCGCGCAGCCGTTCGGGGCCCTCGGGGGGCCGGGGCGAGTCCAGCGCGCCCGCCACGAAGCGGTTCAACCACTCCGCCGACCACGTGACCCGCTCCAACAGGGACAGGTAGGACGGCAGCCGCTCCGGGTCGCGGACGTTGGCCTCGGCCCCCGCCACGGCCGCCTCGTGTACCAGGGCGGGGCCGCACAGGTCCGACTCCGCCCAAACCCTGGCCTCGGCGGCACGCAGGGCGGTGCGCTCGGGCCAGGGCCCGAAGTCGTCGTCGGTGACCGGCCACAGGGTGCTCGACGCGATCACGGTCCGCCGCACCCGGTCAGGGACGGCCAGCAGGACCCGCTGGGCGATCTGCCCTCCCGCCGAGAACCCCAGCAGGTCGAAGCGGTCCAGCTCCAGACGGTCGGCGAGGACGACCAGGTCCTCGGCCGCGGCCTCGAAGGAGTAGCCGCCCGGCCCCAGCCCCCGTGTCGAGCGCCCACAGCCCCGCAGGTCGGGCATGAGCACGCGTCGGCCCAGGCGGTCCAGCGGCTGGCGCAGGTAGCTGTGGTCCCAGTCGGGGCCGCCGTGGACCACCAGGAGGGGCGTCCCGGTATCGGGTCCCAGGGACGACAGGAACAGGGTGACCTCGGGGCGGTCCCGGACGGTGACGAATTCTCCCATCCCCCGAGTCTGACAGCCCCGCCGTCACCGGGTCGCGGCGCGGTCCGCCCTTCGGGGGCCAACGGAGTCCGGTGCCCCGAAGGGCGGGTCGGGGCTCGCCTCCCGGGGGAGGCGAGCCCCGGTGCGCGTTACCAGGCGCCGAAGGTGGCGCCACCGTCCGTGGAACGCGCCACCCGCAGGTCGGCCACCACGATGACCTGGTCGTCGTCCGCGTGCAGCGCCTCCGGCGAGCCGGGCAGCTCTCCGGTGCGCTCCCAGGTCTGCCCGGTGTCGTCGCTGCGGTACACCCCGCCGTCCACGGCCACACCGAACACCGTCGACCCGCCGGGAACCCAGTCGACCAGGGCCAGCGGCGGGGCGTCCGGCACCGCCGAGAACCCCGCCCCGCCGTCGGTCGAGCGCGCGGGTCCACGCGGGGTGGCGGCCACGACGGTCGCACCGTCGTCGGAGACGGCCAGGTCGGCCGCCTCCACACCCGGGTCCAGGTCCGTCCAGGTCACCCCGTCCCCGGTGGCGCGCAGCGTGCCGTCGAACCCGACCACCAGCTCACCAGCGGAGGCCAGTGCGTGGAAGTCGGACTCACCGGCCAGGGAGAGCGCCTCCCAGCTCCGGCCGCCGTCACGGGTCTCGATCAGCCCGACGGGGTCGGGCATGTCGGTGTCGCCCTCCGGGTGTCCGCTGGCCAGGTAGTGGCCCGGGCCCCGGACGGTGAACCCCATGAGGTCGACGGCGGGTCCGACGTGCGCCGGGACGGTCGCCTCCCGGGTGGGCCGGTCCGGGGCGGGCAGTGTGTACAGGCCCGCGTGCGAGGCCACCAGGACCTCGCCCGACTCCGGGTCCACCCCGGCGCCGTGCACGTGCTGGGCCTCCTCCGGCAGGGCCACGCCCAGGGTGTTCGTCGCCCCGTCCGCGGTCCGTGGTGGCGCTCCGCCGTCGCCCTCCGCCGCCCCGCACGCCGAGGCGACGGCCACCAGCACCGCGGCCGCCAGCGCGGACAGGGGGCGGGCACGGCCGTGTGTTCCGTGTCGCATGTTCTCGTCTCCAGGCTCTCGGTTCCGATCCGTCCGATCCGGTCCGGGGCGCGGGGGCGGCGCGGCGCACCGCCCCCGCGCGGACCTCAGTGACCGGAGTGGTCGCCGTCGCCGCCGTCCTCGCTCGGGCCCGCGTCCTCGGAGCCCTGGTCGCCGGAGCCGTCGACGCCCAGCATCTCGTTCATCTGCCGGATCTCGCCCTCCTGGGCGTCGATGATCTCCTGGGCCAGCTCGCGCGCCTCGGGGTTGACACCGTCGTCGAGTTCGGCCCGGGCCATGTCCACGGCTCCTTCGTGGTGCAGCACCATGAACTCCAGGAACAGGGTGTCGAACCGTTCGCCTTCGGCGGCCTCCAGCTCGGCCATCTGGTCCTCGGAGAGCATGCCGTCCATGTCGGAGTGGTCGGTCTCCGGCTCCCGGTCGGCGCCCCAGGAGTCGAGGAGCGCCTCCATCTGCTCGATCTCCGGGCCCTGGGCGTCACGGATCTCCACGGCGAGTTCTCGCACCTCCTCGCCGGCCCGGGTCTGGGCCAGATCGGCCATCGTGACCGCCTGCTCGTGGTGGGGGATCATCATTTGCGCGAACATCACGTCCGCGTCGTTGGACTCCGCCACCCGCTCCTCGCTCTCGGGAGTCGTGTCGGCGGTGCCGTCGCCCCCGTCCCCGCAGGCGGTGGCGAACAGGGCGGTGGCGAGCGCGGCGGCGGCCGCGGTGAGGGCTCGCTTCTTCAGGGCACGCTGGTACGAGGTCATGTCGACCCTTCCTCTGTGATGTCTCCTCGCCGCGCGGGAACCGGGTCCGGCGCGGCCGTGGGGTGGCGCGGGGGCGCGCGGTCGGCACGGTGGGTGCCGGTCCCGCGCGGGCATCTAGACGCGCAGCACCTGGAGACGGGCCAGGGAGGGCTGGTCGGGGGTGGGGACGGGCGGCAGGGGCGCCCGCCGCAACGGGGTGGAGGGGTCGGCCGGGGGGCCGGGCCAGCGCGCGAAGGCGATGGCGGCCACTCCGAGCAGCACCACGGCGAAGGAGCCGAGGGTGAGGCACACCGAGGTCGGGTCGAGCTCGGGCAGGTCCGGTGCGCTCGCGGAGGCGGCCATCGCCGCGTGGGCCGAACCGGAGGGAGCGCCGTCACCGTGGTCCCACGGGGTGCCGGCGACCTCGGCGACGTGGGGGAGGGCCGAGGGGCGGCCGTCGTCGGTCTCGGCGTACAGCGGCACCGCGTGCGGTGCCGGGACGGGTTGGCCGAGCTGGATCGCGGGGGAGCCCGACGGGGCGTGCCCGTCGTGCTGGAGGTGGCCCAGCGTGTGCATGGCGGCGAAGCCGAACAACAGCACGGCGATGAGCAGGGCCCGCGCCCAGGCGGGTCCCGTGCGGCTGCTCGGTTCCCACGGCGACATGTGCGCCAGCATACCCCTACCCCGATGGGGTACGAACGCGGGGTGCCCGGGCGATCACCCGAGGTCGAACGGGTAGGGGCCCGGCACGTGCGCGTGCCGGGCCCCGTCGGAGAGCTCCTACGGGAGGTACTGCGGCTTGCTGGCGCGGCTCTCGTGGTGCAGCCGGTGCACGGCGGTCACGTAGTACGTGGTGTCACCGGACTCGGGGACCGCGAACGTCGCGGACCCGTCGTCGCCCGCGCGCACGGTGCCGAGCATGGTGCGCGGGTCCTCGATCCCGCAGGGGGCCTGGCCCCGGGCGGGCCGGCCGTCGAAGCCGTACACCGCGTAGTAGGCCGGTGCCTCACCCGGCCCCGGCGTGATCTCCAGGGCACCCGCGCCGTTCACCCCCACCCTCGGAGGGGCCGGGACGGTGCCGCCCAGGTCCTCCTTCACCGGTACCAGGGCCGGGCTCGAGTAGTGGTTCTCGACGACGATGTCCATGGCCTCCTTCGCGTTGGTGCGCAAAGAGGTGGCGCTGAAGTACACGTCGCCCTGGACACCCGGGTGGTCGCGGTTGAAATCCAGGTGGGAGGAGAGCTCGTTCGGGTCCTCCCAGGCTCCGGCGTTGCCCGCCTTGTAGGCCGCCTGCCCGATGTACAGGTGGGTGTCGGTGCCCGCCGCCACCTCCTCCCACCAGGGGACGAGCACGGAGTAGTCCGCGACGGGCAGACCGATCTCCCAGTACACCTGCGGGTTGATGTAGTCGAGCCAGCCCTCCAGCACCCACTTGCGGCTGTCGGCGAACTGGTTGTCGTAGGACTGCGAGCCGTTGGTGTCGGAGCCGTTCGGGTCGGTGCTGGAGTTGCGCCAGATCCCGAACGGGCTGATCCCGAACTTCACCTGCGGCTTGACGGCGTTGATCGCGTCGCTCATGCCCTCGACCATGAGGTCGACGTTGTCGCGCCGCCAGTCCTCGACGTCGTCGAACCCGGCCCCGTGCTCGGCGAAGGTGTCCTGGTCGGGGATGGTCGCCCCCGCGACCGGATACGGGTAGAAGTAGTCGTCGAAGTGCACGCCGTCGATGTCGTAGTTCTCGACGGAGTGCATCATCGCCTCGATGACGAACTCGCGTGCCTCGGGGACGCCGGGGTCGTAGTACAGCTTCCCGCCGTACTCGAACACCCAGTCGGGGTTCTGGCGCGCGGGGTGGTCCTCGACCAGGGCGTCGACGTCGTTGTGCATGGCCACGCGGTACGGGTTGTACCAGGCGTGGAACTCCAGGTTGCGTTCGTGCGCCTGCTCCACGGCGAACTCCAGCGGGTCGTACCCCGGGTCGCCGCCTTGCTCGCCGGTGAGCCACTCGGACCAGGGCTCGTACGGCGACGGCCAGAACGCGTCGGCGGTTGGCCTGACCTGGACGAACACCGCGTTGAGTCCGTTGTCGACGGCCCCGTCGTACAGGTCGGTGAGCTCGGCCTGCTGTTCCGCGGGGGTGAGGCCCTGCCGGGAGGGCCAGTCGATGTTCAGCACTCCGGCGATCCACTCGGCCCGCATCCGGTGCTTGGGCGGGGCCTCCGGGTCGGTCTCGCAGGTCGGCGGGTTCAGGGGCGCGGGCGCGGCGACGGCCTGCGGCGCGTGGACCAGAGCCGCGGTGAGCGCCGTGGCCAGGGCTCCGGCCAGGAGCGCGGTCCGGGGCCGGGTGCGCGGTGCGGCGGTGCGGGGGATCGGAGCCGAGGTCTCGTGGTCGGTGGAGGGCCGGTTCCGGTTCGGGTACGCCAAGGTTGCTCCTTCAGGCTTGCGCCGCACGGCCGGGGACACGGGAGGCGCCCCCGGTCGGGGCGCTCCTGCGGGTGTCCGTGTGCGGCGGTCAGCTCGGGCTTAGGAGAAAACCTTCATGATTTGCCCGCCGAATGCAACACTCCTACACGAGGTTGCGACAGATGGGCGGAATGAGAGCTTTTTCGTAGAAATCCCGCAATGGGGCTTTCTGTGGCCGTGTCACCGACCCACGCCTCCTCGACACGGTCAGCGGCTCTCCAGCGGCGAGGTGAGGAGTAGCCCCGCCCCGGTCGCGGTCCCCCCGCCGATCCCGTTCAGGGCCAGCTCCTGGAGGGCCTCGCCGTCCCGCACCACGGCCTCACCGGTGAAGTGGTGGCGCGCGGGCCGACCGCCCAACCTCTTCCACTGCGCCGACGTCACCTGGAGGGCCTCACCCAGCTTGGCGTCCAGCCACGACCGGAACTCCTCCTCGGGCAGGGCCACCTTCTTGCTGCGTGGCTTCCCGCCCTCCTCGGCCGGGGCCGTCTCGCGCTGGGCGGTCGGTGCGGTGACCAGCTCCCAGCGGACCGTCTCACCCTCCGTGTGCCGGACCGACGGCTGGATCGAGGCCGACACGGCACCGGGGATCTTGCCCCAGGCGGGAGCGGTGTCGGAGCTGACCACGAGCATCGTGGGAGACAGGCGTACCCAGAGCAGGCGGGCCTCGGCCTCGGGATCGGGGTCCAGGGCCCTGCGGATCGCCCGGCCCATCACCGCCCACTGTTCCATTCCGGCGCTGCGCTTGGGGTCGAGGCTGATGCGGGACAGGTACAAGGGGTTCCGATCTGGGACGTGCCGACGGGGCGGGCGGGGTGGACGGGCGCGGAGCGCCCCGGAGATTCCAGCCTATGAGGGGCGGGAGCCTGGTCGGCCCCGCGCCCACCAGGGCCGACCCGGGGCGCCCGCCTCCGAGGGCGTCGGGGCCGCGCCCCTCAGGAGACGGCCTCGCCGATACGCGGGAGCAGGTGCTCCAGGGCGTAGGGCACCGAGAGCACGGAGTTGTAGGTGACCGCGCCCCGCTCGTCCAACGACGTGGTGACCACGGCGTCGTCGCGCACCACGTCCAACGACTCGAAGACGGCGGCTCCCTCGGTGATGTCGTAGTCGGCGTCGTCACTCATCACCAGCAGCAGGTCGCCGTCGAGCAGGTCCACCCGCTCCGTGGACAGCTCCACGAAGAAGTCGCCGCCGCCGTCCCGCTCGGTGATGGCCTCCGGGACGGTGAAGCCGAGCGACATCAGGAACCGGCCCCGGGCGTCACCGGGCAGGTAGGCGCCGTACTTCCCGTCGTAGGGCAGGACGGCGGCGCCGGTGAGACCCTCGAACCCGGGGTTCTCGTCGCGGGCGCGCTGGAGGAGCTCGTCCGTGGCCGCGTTCAACGCCGCGCCCTCCTCCGGGCGCCCCAGTGCGGTGGCGATGATCTCCGTCGCCTGGTCGCGGGGCACCGTGTAGGAGGCCACGCCCTCGGGGCGGGCGACCACGGGGGCGATCTGGGAGAGGGTCGCGTAGGTGCCTTCGTCGAACCCGGCGGAGACGCCGATGATCAGGTCGGGGGCGAGGTTGGCGATCTGTTCGACGTTGGGCTCGGAGTCGGAGTCGATCCGGGTCAGCTCCGCGTCCCCGACCAGGTCGTCGGTCCAGGGGCCCAGACCGGACTCGTAGAACGTGTAGCCGGTGTTGCCGACCGGGACCAGGCCCAGCGCCAGCACCGCGTCGGCGTCGGTGACACCGAGGGTGACCACGTTGACGGGCTCCTCCTCGATGGTGGTGCTGCCGAACGCGTGCTCGACGGTCACGGGGAAGGCCCCGTCGGCGGAGGCGGACGCGGCGCCGTCACCGGCGGAGTCGTCGGAGGTCCCGCAGGCGGTGAGGGGCAGGAGGAGGGCCAGGGCGCACGCGAGGACGCGCGGGGTGGGACCGGGGGACATGGGACTCCGTTCGGCTGAGGTAAGGCATGCCTACCTTAGCCGGATCGGTGGCTTTCCCGTGGTTTCGGGTGGTTGACAGGGCGCCTCCGGTGCCGCACCCTCGCTCCTATGGGAACCCCCTTGCCGAGCCGCCCGACCGCCCGCCGGTCCGCGCGGGCCCGTCGCGGAACGCCGGGCCTGATCCAGCGCCGTGGCCGTCTGGGTTCCCCTCCGCGCCGTTGACCCTCCGGGCCCGCCGGGCCCGTGACGTCCGACGCGACGATGGCGCCCTGCCGGGGGCAGGCGACGACCGACACCCCGCCAGAGCACCCGCCGTTGGCCCCGTGCCCGACGCTCCAGTTTGTCGTTATTTCCGACCAGAAAGGCAGGAAAAATGACCCTGACCGCCGACTCCGCGGCAACCCGCACCCTCCGGGAGGCCTCCGCCGTGGACACCGCGCTGGTCGAGGGGCCGCGCACACTGCGCCGCCTCCCCGAGGGCGTCGTCTCCCGCCCCTACGAGCGGTTCGAGGTCCGCCCGCTCGGTGCCCTCATCGGGGCCGAGATCCACGGGATCGACCTCCGCGACACGATCGACGAGGAGCTGCGCGACGAGCTCAACCGCGCACTCCTGGAGTTCAAGGTGATCTTCTTCCGCGACCAGCCCATCGACGCGGTCCGCCAGCAGGAGATCGCCCGCTTGTGGGGCGAGCTGGAGACCAACCCGTTCATCGACCAGGGCGACGACGCGCACGTGGCACGGTTCGCCAAGGGCGAGGCCCCGCCCAGCTACGAGAACGTCTGGCACACCGACGTCACCTGGCGTGAGGCGCCCGCCCTCGGCGCCATCCTGCGTCTGGTGGAGGTCCCGCCGGTCGGCGGCGACACCCTGTGGGCCGACATGGCCGCCGCCTACGACAACCTCCCCGAGGAGGTCAAGCGACGGATCGAGGGGCGCACCGCCGTCCACGACGTGATCCCCGGGTTCGTCCGGTTCCTCGACCGCGACCGGCTCCTGGAGTGGCAGGACCGCTTCCCGCCGGTCGAGCACCCCGTGGTGCGCGTCCACCCGGAGACCGGCCGCCGCACGCTCTTCGTCAACGTCTCCTTCACCACCAGGATCGTCGGGATGGAGAAGGAGGAGAGCGACGCACTGCTGCGCCACCTCTTCCAGCAGGCGCACACCCCCGAGTACCAGGTGCGGTTCCGTTGGGAACCGAACTCGGTCGCGTTCTGGGACAACCGGGCCACCCAGCACTACGCGGTGAACGACTACCACCCGCACCCTCGCGTGGCCGAGCGCGTCGCGATCGTCGGAGACCGCCCCTTCTGACCCCGGGTCCGACCCGGTGCCACCGAACCACGGTCGGTGGCACCGGAGTTCTCTCCCGGCGCGCACGGCCGGAGGCGGCCGTCGTCACCGCCGGACGCCCGACTCCCCCGCCCGGATCACCACCTCACCCCGGCCACGGGGCGGGAACTCCCGCACGAGGGGTGCCCGGTGCTCCGATCGCGCCGACCGCCCTCGCCCGCGTCGGCGGTGTTCATCGCACGGCCTCCACGCCGGTCAGGAAGTCCACCAGTTCGTCGACGCTCCGTGCCCCGCTCAGTACGCGGTCCCCGTGCACCAGGGAGGGGATCGTGCCGATTCCCCTCGCCACGGCGGCCCGGTGGTCGTCCTCGACCTCGTCCGCGTACCGGTCGGAGCCCAGCAGGGAGTCCACCTCCGAGCCGTCGAGCCCGAGTTCGGTCCCGATCCCGCGCAGCGTCACGGGGTCCGCCAGGTCCTCACGGCGTTCCAGGTGCCCCGAGAAGGCGCGGTCCCACGCGCGGTCCGGGGCGACCCCCCGTGCGACCGCGAGCTTGACCAGCCGGTGGGCGGGCCGGGAGTCGATGCTCAAGACCCCGTCCATGTCGATGGACAGCCCGTCGGCGCGGCCCGCCTCGGCCACCCGGAGCCGGGTGGCCTCCCACCGCTGCGGACTCAGGCCCCAGGAGTTCAGCGCCGCCCCGCGCACCGTTCGGTCCCGGGACCGGGGTCCCTCCGGCTCCAGCAGGAAACTCCGGTGCACCACGGTCACCTCACCTCCCACCCGTTCCAGCGCGGCGGTCAGCCGTCGCCGCCCGATCCAGCACCAGGGGCACCTGATGTCGCCCCACATCGTGATGACGGACATGTGCACGCTCCGATTTCCTCGCCCGAGTCGTTCGCGTAGAGTCCACTTCATCAAGTTCACTTGATGTCAACCCGCCTGGTGGAGGAGCCCGATGCCGAATCCGGACCCCAAGGCGACCTGGCTCAAGCCTGGACAGATCGCACACCGGGCCGGGGTGGCGGTGTCCGCCCTGCACTACTACGAGAGCCTCGGCCTGATCAGCAGTCGCCGGACCGCGGGCAACCGGCGCGAGTACCGCAGGGACACCCTCCGTACCATCGCGTTCATCCGCACGGCCCAGCGCCTCGGCCTGTCCCTGGATCGGATCAAGGAGGCCATCGACCAGCTTCCGGAGGACGGTCTGCCCACCAAGCGCGACTGGGCCCGGATCTCACGTCGGTGGCATGACGACCTGACCCGGCGGATCGAGGAGCTGACCGCCCTGCGGGACCGGTTCTCCAACTGCATCGGCTGCGGATGCCTGTCCCTGGTGGCCTGTCCCTACTCCAACCCGGAGGACGTCCTGGGCCTGGAGGGCCCGGGGCCTCGGCGCTTCCCCTGAGCGCCACCCGGTGGCCGCGAGCGCCGTGTCCGGATGTCACACCCGAGGCGGGCGGCACCGGGGCCGCAACCCCGGGGAAAAAGGCGTTGTGGCCCGGGCGGGCCTCGTCCACACTGACTCGGACACTCCGGGCACGAGACCGCGTGCCCCCGCAACCAGGGAGAGACATGTCCACCCTCCGGGTCACCGCCGAGCGCCTCACGATCCTGCCCCACCCCAACGCCGACGCGCTGGAACTGGCCAAGGTCGGGCTCTTCCACGCGGTCGTCGCCAAAGGCGCCTACCGCACCGGGGACTGGGCGGTCTACATCCCGGAGAACGCGGTCCTTCCCGAACCGCTGGTCGACGAGCTCGGGCTCACCGGCAAGCTCGGCGGCTCCAAGAAGAACAGGGTCAGGCCGGTCCGCCTGCGCGGAGAGGTCTCCCAGGGCATCGTCTGCCGCCCAGCGGTGCTCGCCGACCGCGACCTGGCCGCCGAGCACGGGGCCGGGACCGACTTCGCCGCCGAGCTGGGCGTGACCAAGTGGGTGCCGGAGATCCCGCTCCACATGAGCGGTGAGATGCTGCCCGCCCCCGACCTGCTGCGGTGGATCGAGGTCGAGAACGTCAAGCGCCACCCGGACGCCCTCACCCCGGGGGAGCCGGTCGTGGCCACCGAGAAGATCCACGGCTCTGCCTGTCTGTACACGTTCGTGGCCGGGACCGGGGAGGAGTTCGTCTCCTCCAAGGGGCAGGGCGCGAAGAACCTCGCGCTGGTGCCCTCCGAGGAGAACCTCTACTGGAGGGCCGTGACCGCCCACGGGGTCGGCAAGGCGGCCCGCGTCCTCGCGGAGCGCTTCGGAGCCGACCGGGTGGGCGTGTTCGGCGAGGTGTTCGGCACGGGCGTGCAGGACCTCGGGTACGGCGAGACCGGTCGCGGAGAGCGGCCCGGTTACGCGGTCTTCGACGTCCGGCTGGACGCGGGCGGCGCCACCCGGTGGATCGACGCCGCCGAGCTGCCCGCCCTGCTCGCGGAGGTCGGCCTCCCGTCGGCGCCGGTCCTGTACGAGGGGCCCTATGACGAGGCCGCGCTCCTGGCCCTCGCCTCCGGTACGGAGACCTGGAGCGGTTCCGGCCTCCACCTGCGTGAGGGCGTGGTCGTCCGGCCCGCGCGGGAGCGGTTCTCGGGGGTCCTGCTCGGCCGGACGATCGTCAAGTTCGTCTCCGACGCCTACCTGACCCGCAGGGGCGGTACCGAGTTCGAGTAGCCGGACCGGGGTCCGCCGCCCGCGCGGCGGGTCGGGCGGCTCAGGCGGGAGGCGTGTGTTCGGCGCGCCCGCCCCGGTGCGCGGGTCCGGGCGCTTCGGAGGGGTCGGCCCCCTCCGGGGCGCCGGGCCCGCCGGCGTCCGCCGTGGGGGACGCGTCCGGGTGGCGCCGCGAGAGCAGGTACCCCGCGCCCAGTACGATCCCGGTCCCGATCGCCGTGTACCAGGTGAACCCGACCAGCCCCGGCTGGAAGAGGAACAGCCAGGACATGGCGGCCACCGCCGCGGCGAAGGCGAGAATCGCGTCCGTCTGCCGGGCCCGGCGCACCCACAACCCCAGCAGGAACGCGCCGAGCAGACCGCCGTAGGTCAGGCTGGCCACGGACAGTCCCAGCTCGACGACCGGGTTGTCGGTGCCGGTGAAGAACGCGGCCACCCCGACGAAAACCAGGCCCCAGCCGAGCGTGAACAGGCGGCTCAGCCGCAGCGCCCGCGCGTCGGACAGCCGATGGCGGGCGAACCGCTCGTACAGGTCGGCCATGGTCGAGGAGGACAGCGCCGACAGGGACGAGGACAGCGTGCTCATCGCCGCCGCCATGATCCCGGCCAGCAGCAGCCCCGACACCCCCGCGGGCAGGCCCTCGACGATGAACACCGGGAAGAGCTCGTCGGAGCTGGCGAGCCCGAGCCGTTCCACCGACGCCGCCTCGAAGTACGAGTACAGCGCCAGGCCCACGGTCAGGAACAGCGCGAACTGGAGGAACACCACCACGCCGCTGACGATCACGGCCCGCTGGGCGTCGCGCAGGCTCCGGCAGCCCAACAGGCGCTGCACCACGATCTGGTCGGCGCCGTGCGAGGCCGTGGACAGCAGCGCGCCGCCCACCAGGGCCGTGACCGTGGCGTAGGGGGCGGAGACCGGGTTGGAGGCGAAGTCGAGGAACTGTGTCTTCCCGGCGTCGGCCGCCACCGCCAGGAAGTTCACGTCCAGGCTGGTGGCGATCACCGCCAGGGTGACCACGCCGCCCGCCACGTACACGCCCATCTGGAGCACGTCGACCCAGACCACCGCCCTGATCCCGCCCACCAGCGTGTACAGGACCGTGACCGCGCCCAGGGCCGCGACGATCGCGAAGTAGGAGGCCTCCAGCCCGAGCGCGTCCAGGATGATCTTCATGGGGATGGCCGCCGCGAACAGCCGCACGCCGTCCGCGAGCAGCCGGGTGAACAGGAACGCCACCGAGGCGGTGGCCTGCATGCCGCGTCCGAACCGGAGCCCCAGGTAGGCGTAGGCGGTGGTCATCTCGCCCCGGTAGTACCGGGGGAGCAGCAGGAAGGCCACGACCACCCGCCCGATCAGGTAGCCGACCGCCACCTGGAGGAAGGTGACGTTGCCGAGGTAGGCCACCCCGGGGACGCTGATCACGGTCAGGGCGCTGGTCTCGGTGGCCACCACCGACAGGCACACCGCCCACCAGGGCAGCTGGCGGTTGCCGATGAAGTAGTCCTTGACGTCGCGCTGGCGCCCGGACAGCCGCAGGCCCAGCCAGGCCGAGGCCAGCAGGTACACCGCGATGACGGCGAGGTCGATGGTCTGCACTGCGTCCTCCTGGGGGTGTCCGGAGCGGTACGGGCGAGGCCGTCGCCTCAGCCGCCCGGTGCCTCCACGTACAGGCGACGCGGCGGCACGGGGGAGGGGGCGGGCAGGCGCAACGGGGCGGTGCCCGGGGTCAGCCGCCCGGCCACCGGGGCCCGGCGGGCGCCGGTGCAGTCCGGCACGGAGCCGGCCAGCCCGTGCCAGCTCAGGAACCCGATCAGCGCGAAGAGGTAGGCCTCCTTGGCGTCGCCGTCCAGACCGATCCGTTCGGAGGAGTCCAGCCGGGCGGGGGCGAGCCGGGCAGCCAGCCGCTCCATCAGCACCGGGTTGCGGGTCCCGCCGCCGGAGGCGAGCACCTCGGTCACCCCGAAGGGTTCCAGGGCGTCGGCGACGGTGACGGCGGTGAGTTCCACGAGGGTCGCGAGCAGGTCGCCGTCGGAGGGGCGGCCGCCGTCCCGGGCCCGGGACGTGTCTCGCAGGGCCGCCTCCAGGTAACCGGGCCCGAACAGTTCCAGGCCGGTGGTCCTGGGCACGGGGAGCCGGTAGTAGGGCTCGGCCAGCAGGTGTTCCAGGAGGACGGGGTCGGGGCGGCCGGTACGCGCGATCGCACCGTCCGCGTCGAGGTCGGCCCGGCCCCCGGTGACCAGACGCGCGGCGGCGTCGATCAGCGCGTTGGCGGGGCCGGTGTCGAAGGCGCGGGGCGGCAGGCCCTCGCGGACGACGGTGACGTTGGCGATGCCGCCGAGGTTGAGCGCGGCGGTCGGTTCCGCGCGGCCGCCGAGCATCAGCAGGTCGAGGGTGCTGGCCAGCGGCGCGCCCTGGCCCCCGGCGGCCACGTCCGCGGCCCGCAGGTCGGACACCACGGGGAGCCCGGTGGCCTCGGCGATCCAGGCGGGCTGGCCGAGCTGGAGGGTGCCGTGCACGGTGGCGCCGTCCGCCCAGTGGTAGAGGGTCTGGCCGTGGGAGGCGACCAGGTCGGCGTGGCCTCCGGCGAACTCCTCGATCCCCCGGAGGGCCGCCGCCGCGAACTCCTGGCCGATCCGGGTGTCCAGTCGGCAGACGGCCTCCATCGTGGTGGCGGCGGGCGGCAGGGCCGCGCGGACGGCTTCGCGCAGGGACGCGGAGTAGGGGGTGGTGCCGAACCCCAGGGGGGTCAGCCGGACCACGGCGCCGCCGTCCTCCAGGTCGATGCG
The DNA here is from genome assembly GCF_042869555.1 of Nocardiopsis sp. NPDC006938. NCBI lineage: Bacteria > Bacillati > Actinomycetota > Actinomycetes > Streptosporangiales > Nocardiopsidaceae > Nocardiopsis > Nocardiopsis sp. NPDC006938. The sequence goes on from NZ_JBIAGA010000002.1 coordinate 536,585, forward strand.
GGCGGCGGCGACGTCGATACCGTCCGCCGAGGTCCCGGAGGACACTCCGATGACGATCATGCGGCTCCTGAGGCAGGGGGCGGGGCGGGCGGGTGCCCGTGCGTGGAAGGTACCCCGAGGGGCCCGTGCCGTCACCCGTCCCCGAACGGTCGCGGTCCGGGTGCGGGGAGTCTCCCGAGCGTGGTCACGCCCCCAGTTTGCATGTTCATACATTTAGGCGCATACTTTTTGCATGTCCAAGGTGCTCACTTCCCTGCCTGTCGGTGAACGTGTCGGAATCGCCTTCTCCGGAGGCCTCGACACGTCCGTAGCGGTCGCGTGGATGCGCGAGAAGGGCGCCGTGCCCTGCGCCTACACCGCCGACATCGGCCAGTACGACGAACCCGACATCGCCTCGGTGCCGGGCCGTGCCACCGACTACGGCGCGGAGATCGGGCGCCTGGTCGACTGTCGCGAGGCCCTCGTGGAGGAGGGGCTCGCCGCCCTCGCCTGCGGTGCCTTCCACATCCGCTCCGCCGGCCGCGTCTACTTCAACACGACCCCCATCGGCCGCGCCGTCACCGGCACCCTGCTGGTCCGCGCCATGCTGGAGGACGGCGTCCAGATCTGGGGCGACGGCTCCACCTACAAGGGCAACGACATCGAGCGGTTCTACCGCTACGGTCTGCTCGCCAACCCCTCCCTGCGCATCTACAAGCCGTGGCTCGACGCCGACTTCGTCACCGAGCTCGGCGGCCGCAAGGAGATGTCGGAGTGGCTGCAGGAGCGTGACCTGCCCTACCGCGACAGCACCGAGAAGGCCTACTCCACCGACGCCAACATCTGGGGCGCCACCCACGAGGCCAAGGCCCTGGAGCACCTCGACACCGGCATCGAGATCGTCGACCCGATCATGGGCGTGCGCTTCTGGGACCCCGAGGTCGAGGTCGCCACCGAGGACGTGACGATCGGCTTCGAGAAGGGCCGCCCCGTCACCATCAACGGCCGGACCTTCGCCACCTCCGTCGAGCTGGTCCTGGAGGCCAACGCCATCGGCGGCCGCCACGGCATGGGCATGTCCGACCAGATCGAGAACCGGGTGATCGAGGCCAAGAGCCGCGGCATCTACGAGGCCCCGGGCATGGCGCTGCTGTTCGCCGCCTACGAGCGGCTGGTCAACGCCATCCACAACGAGGACACCCTCGCGACCTACCACAACGAGGGCCGTCGCCTGGGCCGCCTCATGTACGAGGGCCGCTGGCTGGAGCCCCAGGCCCTCATGCAGCGCGAGGCCCTCCAGCGCTGGGTGGGCACCGCCGTCACCGGCGAGGTGACCCTGCGGCTGCGTCGCGGCGACGACTACTCGATCATGGACACCACCGGCGCGGCGTTCAGCTACCACCCGGACAAGCTGTCCATGGAGCGCACCGAGGACTCCGCGTTCGGTCCCAGCGACCGCATCGGCCAGCTCACCATGCGCAACCTGGACATCGCCGACTCCCGCGCCAAGCTGGAGGAGTACGCGGCGCTGGGCATGGTCGGCGACAGCACCCCGTCGACCTCGATCGGCGCGGCCCAGGCGGCGTCCACGGGCCTGATCGGCGCGATGCCCGAGGGCGGAGCCGAGACCATCGCCTCGCGTGGTGAGGTTTCCGACGACGACCTGCTCGACTACGCGGCCATGGAGGCCGGGACCGACTAGTCGCGGACCGGCCCCCGACCCCGGCCGCCTCCGCGCCACCCCGCCCCGCCCGGATCTCCGGGCGGGGCGGTCGTGCGTCCGGGCGGGTTCGGCGCGAGGGCGTGAGCGCGGTGGCGGACCACCCTGTGTCCGCCCGCCCCGAAGGAAGGGGCGCCCGCGTGGAACGGCGCCCCATGGACATCGCCGCCCCCACCGAACGCACCCGCAACGGCACTCTGCTTCGTCTGTTCCCCGGTGGCCGGGGTTCCGGGTTTCGAGCACGAGGTGCTCTTCGAGGACGACGCCCACATCGCCTTCTCGCTCCCTGACTCCGCCGGTCCCCCCGCCCGGTGGCCGCTGACCCGGCCCCTCCCCGCCCGAGAGGTGCCCGCTTGTGACGCGCCCCGGTGATACCTGACTGGCTCCAATATTTGACTAATTCCAGAAAAGGCGGCAGACTCCTTCCCATGCCCACCTCCTCGGATTTCGAGCACATGCTGCGCGAGTCCGCTCTGAGGGTGACGAGCCCGCGGTTAGCTGTCCTCTCCGTCGTGCACGAGCACCCACACGCGGACACGGAGTCGATCATCGACCACGTGCGTGCGGAACTCGGCGCGGTGTCCGCCCAGGCCGTCTACGACGTCCTCAAGGCGCTGACCGGGGCCGGTCTGGTGCGACGCATCCAGCCCCAGGGCTCCGTGGCCCGCTACGAGACGCGGGTGGGGGACAACCACCACCACGTCGTGTGCAGGTCCTGCGGCGCCATCGCCGACGTGGACTGCGCGGTCGGTCACGCGCCGTGCCTGACCGCCTCCGCTGACCACGGGTTCTCGATCGACGAGGCCGAGGTCGTCTACTGGGGCGAGTGCGCCGAGTGCTACGGCGCGCACAGCTCCTGAACCACACGTTCACCTCTTCCCGTAAGGAAGTCGATGTCTGAAAACAACACCGGTGGCTGCCCCGTCGCGCACGGTGACGCGCTGACCCACCCCACGCAGGGCGACGGCAACCGCGAGTGGTGGCCCAACCAGCTCAACCTGCGCATCCTCGCCAAGAACACCCCCGTGTCGAACCCCCTCGGTGAGGGCTTCGACTACGCGAAGGCCTTCGAGGCCCTCGACCTGGACGCCGTGAAGGCCGACATCGCGGCCCTGCTCACGGACTCGCAGGACTGGTGGCCCGCCGACTTCGGCCACTACGGCCCCCTCATGATCCGCATGGCCTGGCACAGCGCGGGCACCTACCGCTCGCACGACGGCCGCGGCGGCGGCAGCGCCGGACAGCAGCGCTTCGCCCCCCTCAACAGCTGGCCCGACAACGGCAACCTGGACAAGGCCCGCCGTCTCCTCTGGCCCGTGAAGAAGAAGTACGGCCAGAACATCTCCTGGGCCGACCTGTTCATCCTCACCGGCAACGTCGCCCTCGAGTCCATGGGCTTCGAGACCTTCGGCTTCGCCGGCGGTCGCGAGGACGTGTGGGAGCCGGAGGCCGACGTCTACTGGGGCCCCGAGACCACCTGGCTCGACGACAAGCGCTACAGCGGCGACCGCGACCTGGAGAAGCCCCTCGCCGCCGTGCAGATGGGCCTCATCTACGTCAACCCCGAGGGCCCCAACGGCAACCCGGACCCGCTGGCCGCCGCCCGCGACATCCGTGAGACCTTCGGCCGCATGGGCATGAACGACGAGGAGACCGTCGCCCTCATCGCCGGCGGCCACACCTTCGGCAAGACGCACGGTGCCGCCCCGGACAGCAACCTGGAGGCCGAGCCCGAGCGCGCCGGCCTGGAGATGCAGGGCCTGGGCTGGAAGAACAACCACGGCACCGGCAAGGGCTCCGACGCCATCACCTCGGGCCTGGAGGTCACCTGGACCACCACCCCCGCGCAGTGGAGCGAGGGCTTCTTCAAGAACCTGTTCGAGTTCGAGTACGAGCTCACCCAGAGCCCGGCCGGCGCCCACCAGTGGGTCGCCAAGGACGCCGAGGAGATCATCCCCGACGCCCACATCCCCGGCAAGAAGCACAAGCCGACCATGCTCACCACCGACCTGTCGCTGCGCGTCGACCCGGTCTACGAGCAGATCTCGCGCCGCTTCTACGAGGACCACCAGGCCTTCAAGGACGCCTTCGCCCGCGCCTGGTTCAAGCTGACCCACCGCGACATGGGCCCGAAGGCCCGCTACCTCGGCTCCGAGGTCCCCGCCGAGGACCTCGTCTGGCAGGACCCGCTCCCCGCCCAGGAGGGCGAGGTCATCGGTGACGCCGAGATCGCCGCCCTGAAGGCGAAGATCGCCGAGTCCGGTCTGTCCGTGGCCGAGCTCGTGTCCACCGCGTGGGCCTCCGCCTCGACCTACCGCGACAGCGACAAGCGCGGCGGCGCCAACGGTGCCCGCATCCGCCTGGAGCCGCAGGTCGACTGGGAGGTCAACAACCCGGCCGAGCTGCGCACGGTGCTCGCCAAGCTCCAGGGCATCGTCGACGAGTTCAACGCCTCCTCCGCGAAGAAGGTCTCCGTCGCCGACGTGATCGTCCTCGCGGGCGGCGTGGGCGTCGAGCAGGCGGCCAAGGCCGCGGGCCAGGACGTCACCGTCCCGTTCACCCCGGGCCGCGTGGACGCCACCGACGAGCACACCGACGCCGAGTCGTTCTCCTACCTGGAGCCGGTCGCCGACGGTTTCCGCAACTACTACGGCAAGGGCAACCGCCTCCCCGCCGAGTACCTGCTGCTGGACCGCGCCAACCTCATCGGCCTCAGCGCCCCGGAGACCACCGTCCTGGTGGGCGGCCTGCGTGTGCTGGGCGCCAACTTCGACAACTCCGAGGTCGGCGTGTTCACCGACAGGCCGGGCGCGCTGACGAACGACTTCTTCGTCAACCTGCTCGACCTGAACACCAACTGGTACGCGACCGGTGACGACTCCGCCACCTCGGAGACCTTCGTCGCCAAGGACGCCTCCGGCGCGGTCACGTGGACCGGCAGCCGCGTGGACCTCGTGTTCGGCTCCAACTCGGAGCTGCGCGCCGTCGCCGAGGTGTACGCCTCCGACGACGCCAAGGAGAAGTTCGTCCAGGACTTCGTCGCCGCGTGGAACAAGGTCATGAACGCCGACCGGTTCGACCTGGTCTAGTTCGACCCCGGGCGCGTCCCGAGGGCTGGTCCCGGGCTCCCGGAGCCCCCGGGGACCCACCCCTCGGACGCCGCCCGCGTCACCGGCCCGACCCTCACCGGTCGGGCCGGTTTCGTGTCCGCCCTCGCACGGGCCACTCCGCGCGCACCACGAGCCCCGGGCCGGTGAGCAGTCCGCGCGTGCGCGCGGTGTCCGCGTCCGACATGTTCACCAGGTGGGCCGTGTCGGCCAGGTCGAGCATCGGCGCGTCCGAGACGCTGTCGCCGTAGGCGTGGCCGACGCCGCCGCGCACCCCGGCCGCCGCGATCATCGCGGCCTTGGAGGGACCGTGACAGTGGCGGTCCGCGACCAGACCGCCCCAGCGCCGCCGGAGCGTGGACGCGACCACCCGCACACGCGGGTCGATCTCCCGGCACAGGGGCGTCGCGAGCAGGTCCGCGCAGGCGGTGACCACGACGACGTCGTCCCCGGCGTCGAGGTGGTGCGACAGCGCGGCGGCGCCGCCCGGCCTCAGCCGGGAGCGCACGTCCAGGTCGGCCACGTGGTCGCGGACGATCCCGCGCAGTCGGGCGTCGTCCACGCCCACCGTGCCCACCCACAGCAGGAGCGACCCGGCGTGTACGCGCCAGGAGCGCCGGGCGAACGCCACCGCGACCAGGGGTGCCACGATCAGGGCCCCGGCCGCGCGCATCGGTGAGCGCGCGAGCAGACGCAGGGTGAGGCGCGTGAACGAGTCGTGGTCCAGCAGAGTGTCGTCGAGGTCGAACAGGGCCCAGGCCACGCGGGGCTCCTCAGGCGTCGTCGGTCACGGTGGGGAGCTCGTACTCCATGGCGACGCTCAGGTCGCCGTCCAGCAGCCGCAGCGGATGGGGCCGCTCGTTCCCCAGGAGGTGGGGGGCCACCAGCACGTCCCCTCCGGTGGGCGCCGCGCGGACGGCCCTGTACTGCTCGGAGGAGGACCAGCGCTCGTTCACGGGAGTGCCGTCACGGTCCCACACCTGGATGTAGCCCTGCTGCTGGCCGACATGGCCCGCCGCGACGATGGTGTCGCCGTCCTCGCCGAAGGACAGCGAGGTGATCCAGGGCTCGGACTCCGGGGAGGCCGGGTCTCCGTCGAAGGGCACCGTGAAGCTCTCGGGAGCCCGGTCGGAGCGGGGGTCCACCAGCAGGAGCTGCTCGTAGGACGCGGCCGCCACGAGTCCGTCCGAGACCGCCATGGGGCCCGAGACGCTGGTCGACCACTCACGCAGTTCGGGAACGCCCGGCACGGGCTCGCCGGTTCCGGCGTCCCACACCGCGATCCCGGTGGTCAGGGCCGCGATCAGCAGGGTGCCGTCCGGGGTGGTGCCCAGGGCCGACACGGTTCCCTTGAGCCCCTCCCCGTTCTCCGGGATGTCGACGGCGTACACCTCCTCGCCGCTGCGCGTGTCGTAGGCGATCACCTCCTCGCGCTCGCGGCCGGACACCAGGCCCGGGCCCGCGTACAGGTTCCCGCCACCGGGGGAGAGCGCCAGGGGTTCCCCGCCGCCGAACCCCTCGGCCAGGGTCACCTCGTACTCCTCGTCGTCGTCGAGGTCCCAGACGAAGACGGTGGAACGGGTCGGGCTTCCGCGCTGCACCGCCACCGACGAACCCGTGGGGTCGGACACCAGCTCCGAGCGGCCCAGCCTGCGGGGGTCGGACTCGTCGTCCAGCCGTCTGACCGGGGCGCTCTCGTCCGTCTCGTAGAGGTGCACGCCCGCGTTGGTGAGGATGGCGAACCGGTCCCCGTCGAGGAAGGTGACGTCCTCGATCTCCGCCGGTTCCTCCTCAGGGGCGGCCTCCTGTGTCGGAGCGGCGTCTCGGGGTGCGGACGGCGTCGTGGCCTCGGCCCGCTCCTCGTCCGCGGCGTCGCGCGCGTCGATGGCCAGAACGAGCCCCACCACCAGCACCAGAGCCGTGACGGCGGTGCCCCAGAGGACCTTCCCGGACGCCGGGTCGGGGGCGTCGACGTCGCGACGGGCCGCCGGGGCGGCGGGACCCGCGGGCGACCCGGGCGCCGGTCGTGCGGCGTCCCGGGTGGACGGTACGGGCGCGGACGCGGCTCCGGACCTGCGGCGAGTGCCGGGTGTGCCTGCCGCGTCGGGTGTGGCTCCTGCTCCGGGTGCGCGTCCCGTGCCGGGCGCGTCTCCCGCGTCGGTTCTGACCGCTCCGGGAGTTCCCTCGGCGGGGGACTCCGCGTCCGGCACGGGGCGTTCGGTGCTCCCCACCCCGCGTGCCGCGCCGGTGGAGGGGAGCGCGGAGGAGGAACCCCCGGTCCGCGCCCAACTGGGCAGCTCGCTGAGGACCTGGTCCCCGTGCGCATCGCCCCCGTTCGGTGCGTCGGGCGCCCCGTCTTCCCGGTCCGCTCCGGGGGCGCCGACGACACCGGCCGTCCCGGTGCCCTCGCCGTTCCCGCCGGTGCCCTCGCCACCCGAGATCCCGGAACCGCCGGAGGCGGCCTCGGTCCCGACGGCCCCGCGGGACTCCCGTTCCCCGTGGTCCCCGTGCCCCGTCGCGACCGCTCGCGCGTCGTCGGTCCCGGGCGGCTCCGTAGTCGGCGCAGCGTCTCCCGCACCGGCGGTTCCGGGGGAGTCCGTGTCGTCCGTGGACCGGCCCGCCCGGGTGGTCCCGAGGGCGCCAGCGCTCCCGATGGGCCCGTCCGCTCCGGCGTCCTCGTCCTCGTTTCCAGCGGCCTCCGGTGCCCCGGGCGCCTCCCGGGAACCACCCTCCGCCAGCGACTCCTCGGTGCCCGAGACGTCCGGGGCGACCGCCTGCGCACGGGTGTAGGCCACCGTCCCCATCACCCGGGTGGCGATCGCGGTGGGCAGCCAGGCGGTGGGGTCGTCCGCACCGGCCTCGGGCAGCGCGGTGCCCGACAGCTCGGCCAGTACCTCGGCCAACGCGGGCCGGTCGGCCGGAGCCTTGGCCAGGCAGGCGTCCACGAGCGGCGCCAGCCCCTCCGGCAGCCCGTCCAGGTCCGGCTCCTCGTTGACGACCCGGTACAGCAGCGCGGCGGGGTCGCCGGTGCCGAAGGGCTGCCGACCGGTCCCCGCGAAGAGCAGCACACCACCGAAGGCGAACAGGTCGCTGCCCGGCCCCAGGTGGGCTCCGGTCGCCTGCTCGGGCGACATGTACGCGGGGGTCCCCAGCGTCTGTCCGGTCCTGGTCAGCGCGGTGGCGTCGGTGGCCCGGGCGATCCCGAAATCGATCACCTGGGGTCCGCGCGGGGACAGCAGCACGTTCGAGGGCTTCAGATCCCGGTGGATCAACCCCACCGAGTGGATGGCGTCCAGCGCACGCGCCAGCCCTGCCGCCAGGGCCCGCAGCGAGTCCTCGGGGAAGGGGCCGCCGTCGCGTACCGCGTGGTGCAGGGAGGGACCGGACACGTACTCGGTGGCCAGCCACGGGCGCGGGCCCTCGGTGTCGGCGTCCAGCACCCTCGCGGTGTAGGGGCCGCGCACCCGGCGGGCGAGCTCCACCTCCCCGGCGAACCGGGCCCGGAACTCGGCGTCCTCCGCGTACTCGGCGCGGACCGCCTTCACCGCTGCCAGGTCGTCCCCGTCGCCGTCGGCCGCGACCGCGAGGAACACCACGCCCATACCTCCGGCGCCGACCCGCCGCAGCAGGCGGTACGGACCGAGACGTCGGGGGTCCTCTGGACGCAGGGGGTGCATGGGGCCGTTTCCGAGGGCGGGTGGATTCGCACGGGATCTTACCGGAATCGGGCCGTACGGGGACCCGGTACCCCGGGGCGCCCGCGCCCCGTCCGGTCACAGCCAGTCGTGCTCCCGGGCGTAGCGCGCCGCCTCGTGCCTGGTCCGGGTCTGGGTCTTGCGCATCGCGTTCGACAGGTAGTTGCGCACCGTGCCCTCGGCCAGGTGCAGTCGGGCCGCGGTCTCCACTGCGGAGTAGCCGTCGCTGGTGGCCCGCAGCACGTCGACCTCCCGTTCGGTGAGCGGGCAGTCGTCGATCACCGCCAGCGCGGACACGTCCGGGTCCACCCACCTGCGGCCCTCGTGCAGGGCGCCGATGACGGTCGTGATGTGCGCGGGCTCCGCGGACTTGCTCACGAAGCCCTGCACACCCAGCCGGAGCGCCCGGCGCAGCACACCGGGGCGGGCGTGCCGGGTCAGCATCAGGATCACCTGGTCGGGCAGCTCCCCGCGGATGCGCGCCACGGCGCCGAGACCGTCCACACCCGGCATCTCCAGGTCGATGACGAGCACGTCGGGGCGGTGCTCCAGGGTCGCCGCCACAGCGGACTCCCCGTCGTGCGCCTCGGCCAGTACGGTGACCTCCCCCTCCAGGGGCAACAGGGCCGCCAGGGCCTTGCGCAACAGGGCCTCGTCGTCGGCGAGCACCACACTGGTCATCGGTCGTCCCTCCGTCCGGGGAACGCTGCGGCGGTCACGAAGCGCCCGTCCCCCCGTTCCACTGTCAGTGTGCCGCCGTCGCGCTCCACCCGGTCACGCAGGGCGGCCAGACCTCCCAGCGCGGGCGGCTCCTCGCCGTCCGCGCCGTCGTTGACGATGGTGATGCCGGTACCGGTGAGCGTGGCCCGTACGTGCTCGGCCCGGGCGTGCCGCAGGATGTTGGTGGTCGTCTCCCTCAGCACCTGGCCGAGCGTCTCCGCCACCCGACTGTCCGGTTCGTCCCCGTCCGCGTGCTCGACGCGGACCGTGATCCCGGCCGCCTCGAACAGGTTCCGGGCGTTCTCCAGCTCCGCCGAGAGGTTGAGCCGTCGCTGCGCGTGCGCCAGCTCCTTGGTCTCGGCGATGGTCTCGCCCACCAGGGAGTACACCTCGTCGAGCTCCCGCTCCACCTGGTCGGCGTCCGAGTGCACCAGCTTGCGGGCCAACGCCACCTTCAGCTTCACCACGTGCAGCGTGTGGCCCTGGATGTCGTGCAGGTCCCCGGCGAAGCGCACCCGCTCCCTGGCCACGGCCAACTCGGCCTCGCGCTCACCCGCCCGCTCCAGTTCCGAGACGAACCCGGCCACCAGGTGGTTGAGGGTCGCGAAGACCACGCCCACCACGGCCACGCTCACCGCGCCCACGACGTACTCCTTCAGGGCGTCGCCCAGACCGCCGGGCGCGGTGAGCACCTTCAGGGTGACGACGCCGACCACGAGGGCGACCAGGGACCAGGCCACCGGCCGCCGGTACCGGTCCGGCAGCCGCAGGACCACGACGGTGCCCACGACGGACACTCCGAAGGAGGCCGACGCGCTGTCCAGCACCAGGACCCCGACGACCAGCGCGGTCGAGCTGACGGCCAGGCACGTGAGCGCCACGGCCCAGAAGACCCGACCGGTCCACTCGCGGATCGAGACCAGGGCCGCCGCCAGAGCCAGCCCCAACACCAGGGTCTGTGCGAGGTTCTGGGCGTTGATCGAGATGAGCAGCGCGCCGACCGCCGAGATCGAACCGAACACGATGCCCAGGTTGAGCACGCGCAACTGCCCCTGCGTCACCTCGGCGGGCTCTGACGGCATACGGACCCCTTCGGGGAGGACGGCGCGGACCGTCCCAGTATCGGCGCGGGTCCCGGCCGCGCACCAGTGACACCACGTCACCTCCGGACCGGGCGGATGTCACGGCCAGGTGGTGACGCGGCCGCACTGCCGCCGGACCGCCCACGCCGCTGGAATGGGGGCATGACCTCAACAACAGCGACACCCGTCATCGACGTCCGGGGCCTGAACGTGCGGTACGGCGACTTCCACGCCGTACGCGACCTGACCTTCCAGGTGGGCAGGGGAGAGTTGTACGCCCTGCTCGGCACGAACGGCGCGGGCAAGACCTCCACCCTGGAGACGGTCGAGGGCCACCGCGCCGCCACCTCGGGCAGCGTCCGGGTGTTCGGCCACGACCCGCGCGACCGCCGCGCCGTGCGCCCCCGCACCGGCGTCATGCTCCAGGAGAGCGGCTTCTCCCCGGACCTGACCGTGCGGGAGTCGGTGCGCCTCATCGGCGCTCTCTCCGGGCGCGCCGACCGGGTCGAACGCCTCCTGGGCGTGGTCGGTCTCTCGGCGAAGGCCGGAACCCGCGTCTCACAGCTCTCCGGGGGCGAGAAGCGGCGGCTGGACTTCGCCACCGCCGTGTACGGCGCCCCGGAACTCGTCTTCCTGGACGAGCCCACCACCGGCCTGGACATCCAGTCCCGCGACGACCTGTGGGACGCCGTGGACCGCCTGCGCGAGGACGGGTCGACCATCGTCCTCACCACGCACTACCTGGAGGAGGCGCAGCAGCGCGCCGACCGGATCGGGCTCATGCACCAGGGGGTGTTCCACCGGGAGGGGACCGTCTCCGAACTCACCCGGGCCCTGCCCGCCACGGTGCGGTTCACCCTGGAGGCCTCCGCCCCGGAGCCGCCGCCCAGCGCGGTACGGCAGGGCGACGGGTCCCTGCTCGTCGAGACGACCGCCCTCCAGAAGGACCTGCACGCGCTCCTGGACTGGGCCCGGGACCACGGCGTCGCCCTGGGCGACCTCCAGGCCGGGCCCACCCGGCTCGACGACGTGTTCCGCGCCATCGGCTCCAAGTAGCGTCCACCCCCGCTCCCGCCCCGGACTCGAACCATCCCACACGCGAAGGAACCCGCCATGCTCGCCATCGCTCGAAGTGAGCTGATCCAGATTCTCCGGAACAGGCTCGTCCTGGTCACCATGCTCGCGGTGCCCCTCGCGGGCAGCGCCCTCTACATGTACCTGCACGACCGGGCACCCGACCTGCTCGACCTCGGGGTCGTCGCCTCGGTACTCATGTTCCTCGTCGTGGTGATGGCCCTGTACACGACGGCCGTGACCACGCTCGCCTCCCGCCGCCAGAACCTCTTCCTCAAGCGGCTGCGCTCGACGGCCGTGGACGACGTACGCATCCTCACCGGGCTGCTGCTGCCGGTCACCGCCATCACCCTCGTCCAGGTCACGATGGTCCTGAGCGTGCTGTCGGTGGTCGCCGGGGCGCCCGCCGACCCCCTCCTGCTGGTGGCGGCGGTCCTCGTGACCGTCGCGATGATGCTCGGCCTGGCGCTGGCCACGGCCGGAGTGACCCACTCGCCCGAACACGCGCAGGTCACCACACTGCCCGTCATGCTCGGCGTACTCGTGGTCTCCGGCTGGGTGGGGTTCACCGGCACCGAGGAACTCACGCTGGTCAAGCGCCTGCTCCCGGGCGGGTCGGCCGCCGAACTGGTGGTCGGCGCGTGGAACGGCGGGACGCCCCTCGGGGAGTCCCTGCTGCTCCTGGCGCCCAGCCTGGCGTGGGTCGTCGTCGCGGTCGCCCTCGCCGCCCGGATCTTCCGCTGGGAACCGCGCCGCTGACAAGCCGTCGCGGACGACACCGGTCCAGCACGTACGACATCGACACCGCAGCCGAGGAGACCGTCATGACCACCCCGCACACCGCCCCGGCCCCGGAAGCGGAACCGCTCCGCCCCGGGTGGCCCGAGGTCGTCCTCGGCCTGCTCGGCATGGCGATCAGCGTCGTCGTCCTCGTGTTCCTCGGCCCGGTCGGGCTGGACCCGGACCCGCTGGTGTACGGCCTGATCGTGTCCGCGTGGTCGGGGGTCGGGGGTCTCGTGGGGTTCGGCGTCGCGTACGCCGTGCGCCCGCGCTCCCTCGCGGCCTTCGGGGTCCGCCGCACCACCTGGCGTTGGATGCTCGCCGGTGCCGGATGGGGGCTGGTGGCGCTCCTGGTGAAGGGACTGGTGGTCCTCGGCATCACCACGCTGACCGGCTACGACAGCGACCCCCAGGGCGTGTACCACGAGACGGCGGGCGGCGGCGCGGTCGCGCTCGCCCTCACCTTCCTGTTCCTGGCCGTGCTCACCCCCATCGGGGAGGAGCTGCTGTTCCGCGGTGTCGTCGCCAACGCGCTGCTCCGCTTCGGCCCCTGGGTCGGGGTCCTGGGCAGCTCGGCGATCTTCGCGGTCTTCCACGGGGTGAACGTCATCCTGCCCGCCGCCTTCGTGGTCGGGTGGTCGCGGCCGAGGTGATGCGCCGCAGCGGATCGGTCTGGCCCGCCGTGGCCGTGCACTCGGTCAACAACCTGGCGCTGCCGACGCTGGTGCTGTTCGCCGGCGCCGCCCTCCCCGCCTGACCCCGCCCCGCCCCTGTCGGTCCCCGGCCCCGGTCGACGGCGGTCAGCCCTCCCCGGGGACCCCGAGGTCGACCTCCCGAAGGAGTGCCCGCGTGACCTCGGCCAGCCGGTCCGCGTTCCCGGGGTCCAGCGTGGGCAGGTCGAGAGGGAGCGTCCGGCCCCGGTCGACGGCGGTCAGCGGCGCCCTCGGCGGGTCGTCGACGAACCCGTGGAGCGGTGCCACGGAGCGCTCCACCGGGCGGGCGGCGATCCGGGCCAGCACCCGGAGCAGCAACCGCGCCGGTGCGGAGAGGGGGCCGAGATCGCCGCTGCGGGTGAACCCGGGGTGGTAGAGGACGTACGGGACCGCCCCTCCGGTGCGGGCGGCGTGCGCCACCCCCAGCAGGTCGTTGGCGCGACCGGCCTGGAGCTGGGCCCGCACCGTGCTGTAGCGGCGTTCGAGCCGCAGGTCGTCCCAGTGGACCCGCCCCGCACGGGCACCCACCCCGGCGACGTTGACGATCACGGGGGAGGGGGAGCGCAGCAGCTGGGGGCCGAGCCCCTCCCCGAGTACGTGGCGGCTCAGGTAGTAGAGGGCGAAGGTGCGCTCCAGACCCTCCTCGGTCAGGGTGTGCCGGGGGTGCTGGCGGTTGGCGCACAGGATGAGCGCGTCGACGGTGTCGTGGCCGGCGGCGATCCGCGCGACCGCCTCGCGCGTCCCGGAGACGGTGGACAGGTCGGCGCGCAGGAACTCCGTCCGGCCCGCCGCGCCCGCCTCCTCCGCCTCGTCGAGGAGCCGCCGCCCCTTCTGGGGGTCGCTGCCGAGGGCCACGACGGAGTCCCCCGCTCGCGCCCGGGCCAGGGCGAACGCGCGTCCCATGCCGTTCGTCCCACCGCTCACGACCACCACGCGTCGGCGGCCCCGGTCGTCGAATCCGTCCTTCACACCCATGACCCTCCCGGCTACCTTCGGTTCGTGCCCCCATTCTCGGCAACCGCGCCCCACCTGGAAAGAAGGCATTCTGATGTCAGGTACGCACACGGATGTGCCCCTCGTCGTGGCGGCGCCCCTGCCCACGCCGGTCCCGGCCGACGAGCACGCGCGGTGCCCGGTGTCGGACGTGCTCCGCAGGGTCGGTGACAAGTGGACGGTCCTGGTCGTGGTGCTGCTCGGTCGGCGCGCGTACCGGTTCAACGAGCTCCACCGCGCGATCGAGGGCATCAGCCAGCGGATGCTGACCCGGACCCTGCACGGGTTGACGGAGGACGGGCTGGTGCACCGGGAGGTGTTCCCCACCGTGCCGCCGAGCGTCGAGTACAGCCTCACCCCGCTCGGCCGGACCCTGTTGGAACCGCTGTCGGCGCTGGCCGCCTGGGCGATGGAGCACCACGAGGAGATCGCCGCCTCGCGCCGTTCCACGTGACCCGCCCGTCCCGACCCCGGCCCCGGTCGATCCGGTCGCGGGGAGTTTGCGCTGGCCGTGACCGGCAAGGGGAGGTGAGAGGGCCGGTGGGACCACCGGCCCGCGCGGACACCCGAACCGACAGGAGATGGGAACGATGCCCGGAGTGAGCGAACTGCCGGACACCCTGCGCCGGTCGCCCAGGAAGGCCCAGCGCACCTGGATCAAGGCACACGACAGCGCGGTCGAGGAGTACGGGGAGGGAGAGCGCGCCCACAGGGTCGCCTTCGCCGCCGTCAAGCACAGCTTCGAGAAGGTCGGCGACCACTGGGAGCCCAAGGAGGGCAACGGGCGCGGCCCCTCCGACGCACAGGCGAGGAACCCGAGGTCCGGACGACGTCGCGGAGCCGATCGGCCCACCGCCGGGGGCGTCGACGCCGAGGCGACCAAGGCGCACCTCTACAAGAGGGCGCAGCAGCTCGACGTGCCGGGCCGGTCCTCCATGAACAAGGGCGAGCTGGTGGACGCCCTCCAGAAGGAGAGCGAGCGCCGCACGTCGGGGAGCGGGCGCTCCTCACGGAGCCGCTCCCGCTGAACCGCACGGCACCTGGCCCGGTGCTCGTTCGGTGCCGGGCTCCGCCCCCGACGAAGGAGGGGACATGGCCCAGAACGTCGTCGACCACCTGTTGCGCCGACTGTCGCAGTGGGGTGTCACCGAGATCTTCGGCTACCCCGGGGACAGCGTCAACGGCCTGGTGGCCCAGATGGCGAAGGTGGAGGACGGGCCGAGGTTCGTCCAGAGCCGCCACGAGGAGATGGCCGCCTTCGCCGCTGTGGGCTACGCCAAGTTCGGCGGTCGGCTCGGTGTGTGCATGGCCACTGGCGGGCCGGGGGCGGTGCACCTGCTCAACGGGCTCTACGACGCCAAGCTGGACCACGTCCCGGTGCTCGCGATCGTGGGCCAGGCCAGCCGCACCGCCATGGGCGGCTCCTACCAGCAGGAGATCGATCTGCACAGTCTGTTCAAGGACGTCTCGTCGGCCTTCCTGGAAACGGTCAACGTGCCACAGCAGCTGCCGAACGTCCTGGACCGCGCCGTGCGTTCGGCCCTCGCGGAACGCGCCCCGGCCACCGTGATCGTCCCCGCCGACGTGCAGGAACTCGACTACGCGCCGCCGGAGCACGCGTTCAAGCACGTCCCCTCCAGCGCACCCGACCGGGTGGTCGGCGGCGGGACGGTACTGCCACCCGAGACCGAACTGGACCGGGCGGCGCGGGTGATCGACGCGGGAGTGCGGGTGGCGATCCTGGTCGGTCAGGGGGCGCGCGGTGCCGCCGACGAGGTCCTGGCACTGGCCGACGCGACCGGCGCGGGGATCGCCAAGGCGCTCCTGGGCAAGGACGTGCTCCCCGACGACCTGCCACAGGTCACCGGGGCCATCGGGTTGCTCGGGACCCGGCCCTCCTGGGAGTTGATGCGCGACTGCGACACCCTGCTCATCGTGGGCTCCAACCTGCCCTACTCCCAGTTCCTGCCGCCGTTCGGCCGCAGGGCGGTGGAGATCGACGTCGACCCCCGGTTCATCGGGATGCGCTACCCCACCGAGGTCAACCTCGTGGGGGACGCGGCGAGCACGCTGCGCGCTCTCCTCGGACGGTTGGACCCGCCCGAGGATCTCCGCGAGGGGAGGGAGCGCTGGCGCGCCGACGTCGAGGAGAACGTACGTCGTTGGTGGGAGGTACTGGAGGCGCAGGCGGAGGTCGCCGCCGACCCGGTCAACCCGATGCGGGTCGTCAGCGAGCTCTCTCCGAGGCTGCCCGACGACGCCGTGGTGACCGTCGACTCGGGCTCGGCCACCAACTGGTACGCGCGGTTCCTGCGGATGGGGAAGCACAACCGCGGCTCGGTCTCGGGCACCCTGGCCACCATGGGGTGCGCGGTCCCGTACGCGGTGGGGGCCAAGTTCGCCGACCCCGGCCGCCCGGTGGTCGCCCTGGTGGGGGACGGGGCGATGCAGATGAACGGGCTCATGGAGTTGCTGACCGCCCGCCGTTACCAGCACCTGTGGGAGGACCCCGGGTTGGTGGTGTGCGTGTGGCACAACAACGACCTCAACCAGGTGACCTGGGAGCTGAGGGCGATGGGCGGCTCGCCGAGGACCCCGTACTCGCAGGACCTCCCGAACATGTCGTACGCGGACTTCGCCACGTCGGTGGGGCTCACCGGGATCACGGTGGAGCGGCCCGAGGAGGTCGGTCCCGCCTGGGACCGCGCGCTCGCCGCTCGGGGGCCGGTCGTGCTGGACGTGCACTGTGACGCCGACGTCCCGCCGATCCCGCCCCAGGTCGAGTGGGGTCAGGTCACCGACACCCTCCGGGCGCTGCTCAGCGGCGATCCCGACGCGGCGGGCGTGGCCGCACGCGGTCTGGCCACCAAGGTCCAGGAGTTCCTGCCGCACGGTCGTTGACCCGTGGCGGCCGCCGACCCGCCGGGAGCACTCGGGAGCCGCGCGCCCGATCGACGGCCATCGGGGGCCCGACGATCGGGCGCGCTCCCGTGTGCGGTTGTCGTGTCCACCGCCGAGTGCGGGCCGCACCTGCGCGGCCGTGCACGCGCGGGCCGTGCACCGGGGAGGACGGCACACGGGCGCCGGGGCCACCCGTGCGGCCCCGGCGCACGCGTTGGTCAGGCGCGTTCCCCCTCGCGCGCCTCCTCCCCCTCCCGTTCCGCGGCGTCCGCCAACCCCCGCTCCCGTTCGCGCTCCCGTAGGCGCTCGCGCTGCGGAACGACGGTGTACCGGGGGTCCTCGGCCGACTGCACGCCCGCCTCGAACACCCCCAGCCGGGTCAGCGCCGAACCCGCCACCAGCGCGGCACCGCTGAGCACCGACACCGTCCGGCAGCGCCGTCCCATCGCCGCGCCGACGGCCCCGGCCAGGGTCAGGGCCTTCGCGCTCCGGGTGAGCACCCCGGCCCGGCCCCGACCGTAGGGTTCCCCCGCGAGCCCCATACGCCTCTCCATGAGGGTGGACACCGCGAGCTCGGTCAGCGCGCCGCCCACCGCCGCCCGGCGGAACGGCCCGCTCCGCTCCGGGGGTGCGGTGGCCAGCCCCACGCCCCCGGCGGCCGCGACGGCGGAGGAGGCGAACACGTACGGCATCTCCCGGTACCCCTCGTGCCAGGAGGGTACGGCGGTGTCGCAGATCAGCGGCGCCGTGTAGGTGGCGACCAGCGGGCCGACCAGCCCCGCGCCCAGGGTGGCGGCCGTCCCCAGCCGCGGAAACCACCCCGTGGCGGCGGTCACCGCGGCCGTTCCCGCCAGCGGCCCGTAGCCCATGAGGAGCCAGGACCCCATACTCATCGGTGAGGTCGGCTTGAACACCCGCAGCATGTTGAGGAAGCGCTCGGGCCGCCCGAGGTCGTGCACCAGCGCCACCAGAGAACCGGAGATCGCCGCCAACGCCGTGTACTTGAGCGGGCGCGCCGCCTCGGCGCGTCCGGTGGCCTCGGCCCCCGCCGCGAGCACGGACGAGGCCCCGGCGAGCCCGCCGAGGAACAGGTAGCCCCCGATGTCACGGGCCTCCCACACCACCGGGTTGAGCACCGGTCTGCCGTGGTAGGAGCGGAAGTCGGCGTCGGGCACCCGGGTGGGCTCGCCCCCGCGCCGTCCGCTCCCGCGGCCCCGGCGCCCCGACCGTCCCGCGCCGCCGCGCCTCCCCGTCTCCTCGCGCTGTCCGTCGGACACCACGCCGGCCGCGCCGGTCACCGCGTCGCGTCCGTGATCGCGGGCGCCCTCACCCGTGTGTTCGGGGTTGCTCATGACCGCCTCCCCGCGAACGCGGCCAGGCCGCCCGCGAGCAGCACCATCGCGGCCGCACCGGCGTGGCGCCACATCGAGGGCAGGTCGCGGGTGGTCACGACCGGGTCGGGTGGCAGACCGTACACCTCGGGTTCGTCCAGCAACAGGAAGAAGGCGCCCGCGCCGTCTACGCCGTCGTCCGGGTCCTCCCCGTACAGCCGTGCGGAGGACACCCCGGCCTCGTGGAGGTCCTCCACCCTCCGTTGGGCCCGTTCGCGCAGCTCGTCGAGGTCGCCGAACTGGATGGAGTCGGTGGGGCACGCCTTGGCGCAGGCGGGTTCGAGCCCTTCCCCGATCCGGTCGTAGCACAGGGTGCACTTCCAGGCCCGGCCGTCGACCTCCCTGCGGTCGATCACCCCGTACGGGCAGGCCGAGACGCAGTAGCCGCAGCCGTTGCAGATGTCCTCCTGCACCACCACCGTGTCGAACTCGGTGCGAAAGAGCGCGCCCGTCGGGCACACGTCCAGGCACGCCGCGCTCGTGCAGTGCTTGCACACGTCGGACGACATCAGCCAGCGGAAGTCGCCGCGCCCCTGGGTGCCGTCGTCGTCACCCGCGCGCTGGCCGGGCAGATCGAACGACGGCATGCCGAGGTCGACCGTCCCGGCCCCCGTCGCGGCCGCCGTGCCCCCGGCGGCGCCCTCCGGTCGGCCCACGCCCGGCTCCTGGTGCCCGAGCGGCAGCCGCTGTTCGACGAAGGCCACGTGGCGCCAGGTGTCGGCGCTCAACCGGCCGCTGTTGTCGAAGGACGAGGCCAGGAAGTCCAGCCCGTCCTCCGGTACCGAGTTCCACTCCTTGCACGCCACCTCACAGGCCTTGCAGCCGATGCACACACTGGTGTCGGTGAAGAACCCCTTGCGAGAGGGCCGCGGGTCGTCGTTCATCAGTCCTCCGTTCCGGTCCGCTCGGTGACTCCGGCCCGGCGCCGGTACTCCTGCACCAGTGCCACCCGGTCGGGCCCCCGGGGACGCCGCCCCGCCCGGATGTCGGCGGTCAGCGCCTTCACCTCCTGGATGTGCACGTTGGGGTCCAGGGCCAGCGACATCAGCTCGTTGGCCGAGTCGCCCGTCGAGTACCCGTTGGGCCCCCAGTGGTAGGGCATGCCGATCTGGTGGACCGGCCTCCCCTGGACCCGCAGCGGCCGCATCCGGTCCGTGACCAGCACACGGGCCTCGATGGCGTTGCGCGCCGTGACCACGGTCGCCCAGCCGCCGTGCTCCAGGCCGCGCTCTGCCGCCAGCTCCGGACCGACCTCGCAGAAGAACTCCGGTTGCAGCTCGGACAGGTAGGGCGTCCACCGGCTCATCCCGCCCGCCGTGAAGTGCTCCGTCAGCCGGTAGGTCGTCACCACGTACGGGAACACCTCGGAGCCGGGGGAGCCCGGCGCCGGGTGGTAGCGGTTCAGCTCGTGCTGGAACAACAGCCGGGTCGGGTTGCGCTGGTGCCCGTACAGCGGGTTGGTGAACGGGGTGTCCTGCGGCTCGTAGTGCGTGGGCATCGGACCGTCGTGCAGACCGGCCGGAGCGTACAGCCAGCCCTTGCCGTCCGCCTGCATGATGAACGGGTCCACGCCGCTCAGGGCCGCGACCCCGGTCGCCTCTTCCGGGGGCCGGTAGCCGGGGGCCTTGTCGGCCTCGAAGTCGGCGACGTCGTACCCGGTCCACCGACCCTCCTCCTCGTCCCACCACACCAGCGCCTTGCGCTCGCTCCACGGCCGCCCCTCGGGGTCGGCCGAGGCCCGGTTGTACAGCACGCGGCGGTTGTCCGGCCACGACCACGCCCACTCGGCGGCGATCCAGTCCTGCTCCCGGCCCGGTTTCTTGCGCGCCGCCTGGTTGACCCCGTCCGCGAACACACCGCAGTAGATCCAGCACCCGCACGAGGTGGAACCGTCGTCCCGCAGCCGTGTGTAGCCCGACAGCGGTCGCCCCTGGTCGTCGTGCCCGTTGATCTCGCGCAGCACCGCCTCGGCACTGGGCTCGCCGTCCGGCTCCAACGGGTAGTCCCAGGTGAGCTCCTGGACCGGTCGGTCCTTGGGGTCCCGCGAATCCGCCAGCCGTTCCCGGACCAGCCGCCCCAGGTGGTACATGAACCACAGGTCGCTGCGCTGGTCGCCGGAGGGCTCCACCGCGCGGTCGTGCCACTGGAGGGTGCGGTTCGTGTTGGTGAACGTGCCCGACTTCTCCGTGTGCGCCGCGGCTGGGAAGAAGAACACCTCCGTGCCGATGTCCTCGGTCCGCATCTCTCCGGACTCGATCTCCGGGCCGTCCTTCCACCAGGTGGCGCTCTCGATCAGCGAGAAGTCGCGCACCACCAGCCAGTCCAGGGCGGCCATGCCGAACCGCTGCGCACGACTGTTGGCCGACCCCACGGCGGGGTTCTCCCCCATGAGGAAGTACCCCTTGCACACCCCCTCCATCTGCGCCATGACCGTGTCGTAGGTGCTGTGCGACCCGGTCAACCGGGGCAGGTGCCCGAAGCGGAAGTCGTTGTCGGCGGTGGCGTGCTCGCCGAACCACGCCTTGAGCAGGCTGACCGTGTAGGAGCGCATGTCCGACCAGAACCCCTTGCGCGGGTACCCGGCCGCCAGCACGTACCCCTCCAGGTCCTGCTCCTCGTGGGCGTGCGGCATCGGCAGGTAGCCCGGGAGCAGGTCGAACAGGGTCGGGACGTCACTCGACCCCTGGATGCTGGCGTGCCCCCGCAGGGCCTGGATGCCCCCGCCCGGCCGCCCGACGTTGCCCAGCAGCAGCTGGAGGATCGACGCCGTGCGGATGTACTGCGACCCCACGGTGTGCTGGGTCCAGCCGACCGCGTAGCAGAACGCGCTCGTGCGGTCCGGGCCCGAGTTCTCGGTGAGGTGGTCGCACACCCGCAGGAACACGTCCCTCGGGACACCGCACACCTGCTCCACCAGCTCCGGCGTGTACCGGGCGTAGTGCCGTTTGAGGACCTGGAACACGCAGCGGGGGTGCGTGAGCGTGCGGTCCTCCTCCGGGCGCTCGCGGATCACCGCGCCGCCCGAACCCTGCTGTTCCGGCCGACCCGACCGGGTGGTGTCCCCGGTGACCCCTTCACGGGTCCGGGGCAGCTGCTGGCGGTCACCCGCCGCGGCCGCCACCGTCGCCCCCTTGTAGGTCCAGGTGGAGACGTCGTAGGTGCGGTCCCGCTCGGAGAACCCGGAGAACACCCCGTCCAGGTCCTCGGTGTCCTGGAACTCCTCACCGACGATGGTCGCCGCGTTGGTGTACTCCAGCACGTACTCGTGGAAGTACTTGTCCTCCGAGAGCACGTGGTTGATGACCGCGCCCAGGAAGGCGATGTCGGTGCCCGCCCGGATCGGCACGTGCAGGTCGGCCAGGGCGCTGGTCCGGCTGAACCGGGGGTCCACGTGGATCACCACGGCACCGCGCGCCTTGGCCTCCATCACCCACTGGAACCCCACCGGGTGCGCCTCCGCGAAGTTGGACCCCTCGATCACGATGCAGTCGGAGTTCTGGAGGTCCTGGAGGAACATGGTGGCCCCGCCCCGGCCGAAGGAGGTTCCCAGGCCCGCCACCGTCGAGCTGTGGCACACCCGTGCCTGGTTCTCCACCTGGATCACCCCCAGCGCGGTGAGGAGTTTCTTGATCAGGTAGTTCTCCTCGTTGTCGAGGGTCGCCCCGCCCAGGCTCGCGATGCCGAGCGTGCGCGCCACCCTGCGCCCCTCGGACTCCTCCTCCCAGGTGTCCTCCCGGGTGTCCACGACCCGGTCGGCCACCATGCGCAGGGCCGTGTCCAGGTCCAGCTCCTCCCAGTCGGCGCCGTACGGCGGCCGGTACAGCACCCGGTCCCGACGCGACGACCCGGTGGTGAGCTGGAGGCTCGCCGACCCCTTGGGACACAGACGACCCCGGCTCACGGGGGAGTCCGGGTCCCCCTCGATCTGCACGACCCGCTCGTCGCGCACGTACACGTTCTGCCCGCAGCCCACCGCGCAGTACGGGCAGACCGACTTGACCACCCGGTCGGCCAGCGCCGTGCGCGGACGGAGCCCCTCCGTGCGCTCGGACCTCGCGGCCGAGCCCAGCCCCCACCGGTCCTCTCCGGTGGCCTGTCTCAGCACCGGCCACGACCGCAGCCATCTCCACACGCTCATGCGACCCCCCTCGGGCCCGGGGCGCCGCCCCGGGCCCGTTCCTCGACCAACGTCAGCTGCCCTGGATCTCTCCTCCGGTCGGGGTGAGGGTCTCGCCGGTGTAGTAGGACGAGAGCCGCTCACTGGCGAAGAACACGTAGGAGGGCGCGATCTCGTCGGGGTCGGCGGCCCGCCCCATCGGGGCCTGCTGGCCGAAGCCCTCACTGCCCCTCTCCCCGAGGGTGGCCGGGATCAGCGGAGTCCAGACCGGCCCCGGTGCCACGCAGTTCACTCTGATGCCGCGGTCCATGAGCGCCTGCGACAGCGACAGCGACAGGTTCATGACCGCCGACTTGCTCGACGCGTAGTCGATCAGCGAGGTGTTGCCCCGCAGCCCGTTGATCGACCCCGTGACGATGACGGACCCGCCGTCGGACATGTGCGGAAGCGCCTCACGCAGGGTCCAGAACACCCCCATCACGTTCACGTCGAAGGTGCGGCGCAGCTGCTCGGTGGTCAGGTCGGTGAAGTTGTCCACCGGTGTCTGGGTGGCGGCGTGTTCCACGAGGACGTCGATGCCGCCGAGCTCCTCCACGGCCCGCCGCACCAGGTGTTGGCATTGCGCCTCGTCGGCGAGGTCGCCCCGCACACCCACCGCACGGCGCCCCTGTGCCTGGACCAGGTCGGCGGTGTGCTGCGCCTCGGCGTCCTCGCTCAGGTAACCGAAGACGACGTCGGCGCCCTCCTTGGCGAAGGCCACCGTCACGGCCCGGCCGATCCCGGAGTCGCCCCCGGTGACCAGGGCCCGGCGTCCCCTGAGCAAGCCCCTTCCCTCGTAGTCGCGCATCTCGTCCCTGGGCCGGGGCTCCATCGGCTCGGTACGGCCCGGGTGCGGCTGACTCTGCGCGGGCGGCGTTCTCTCGTTCACGGGTCCTCCCCTTCCGTGGACGTTCTCCGTCCGCCCTGCCCAGCGGGCCGGTCGCGCACACGTGCCCGGCGTCGCCGAGCGCCATCCTTTGCCCGGGCATCCGTTCAGTGCACGGCGAATTTCCGGTCGGCGGGGTTTCCGTGGAGGCCGGACAGGTGAGGGCCACGAGTGGAGACCAGGGTCGGTACGACCCGGTCACGACAGCGGGGAGGCGCGCATGCGGATCGGCTACAAGCTCTTCGCGGAGGGCTACGGGCCCCGCGAGATCGTGGAGCAGGCGGTACGCGCCGAACGGGCCGGGTTCGACTTCGTGGAGATCAGCGACCACTTCCACCCGTGGCTGTTCGGCCACGGCCACTCGGGGTTCGTGTGGTCGATGCTGGCGGCGATCGCCGAACGCACCGGGCGCATCGAGATCGCCACCGGGGTGACCTGCCCGTTCCTGCGCGTCCACCCGGCCATCGTCGCCCAGGCCGCCGCGACCACCGCCCTGCTCTCTGACGGCCGGTTCACGCTGGGCGTCGGCGCGGGGGAGCGCCTCAACGAACACGTGGTCGGCCGGGGATGGCCCGACGTGGCGGTGCGCCACGAGATGCTGGTCGAAGCCGTGGAGATCATGCGGCTGCTGTGGTCGGGCGGCTACCACTCCTACCGGGGAGAGCACCTGGTTCTGGAGGACGCGCGCGTCTTCGACCTGCCCGAGCGTCCGCCGCCGGTGGTGGTGGCCGCGGGCGGTGCGCGGGCCGCCGAACTGGCCTCGGAGATCGGTGACGGGCTCTTCGCCACCGACCCGGACCCCTCGCTCACCGGCACCTACCGGGAGCGCGGTGGGAACGGCCCCTGCTACGGGGAGGTCCCCCTGGCCTGGGCCGCCGACGACCGCACGGCGCTGGAGTCCGCGCGGGAACTCTTCCGGTTCGGGCTCACCGGCTGGAAGGTCCAGTCCGAGCTGCCCAACCCCGTCAACTTCGAGGCCGCCACCGCCCTGGTCAGAACGGACGACATGGCGGACGTCTTCGGTTACGGACCCGACCCCGAGCGCCACCTCGACGTCGTGCGGCGGTTCGCCGAGGCGGGCTTCGACCACCTGGCGCTGATCAACGCGGGACCCGACCCGGAGGGCTTCTTCGCGTTCTTCGAGTCCGAGCTCGCCGGGCCGGTCCGGAACCTGACCCAGAACCGGTAGCCCCGCCGATGCCCCGGCGGGGCTGGCAGACTCGCCTTCCGAGGGCACGACCGGCCGGACGTGCCCCGAGGGAGCGTCCCGGAGGGCGGACACGTGGCAGACCACGTCGTACTGGGTATCTGCGGCAGCCTGCGGAGGGGCTCGTTCAACGCGGCCCTGCTGGAGCTGGTCGAAAGGGTGGGGGAGCGGACCACCGTGGTCGGCGCGGAGCTGGCGGGGCGGCTCCCTCTGTTCAACCCCGACCTGGAGAACGACGAGGACGCCTGGCCGGAGCCGGTGCGGGAGTTCCGGGCCCTGGCTGAGCGGGCCGAGGGAGTGGTGATCGCGACCCCGGAGTACGCCCACGGGCCCGCCGGGGTCACCAAGAACGCCATCGACTGGCTGGTGGGCTCCGGAGGGCTCGTCGGGAGGCCGACACTACTGATGAGCGCCTCCCCCGGGCAGGCGGGCGGGATGCGCGCCCACACACCGTTGATGCCCACGCTCACGTTGCTGGGCGCGGTGCTCGTGGACTGCGTCGTGGTCTCCCGCGCCGGGTCCCGGGTGGACGCGACGGGACGCTACGCCGATCCGTCCGTGGTGGAGCGGACCCGGCTGGCCGTCGCCGAGCTGGAGGAGGCCCTGCGGTACGCCTCGGTGAAGCGGGCGAACGGCACCCTGGGCGTGTGACTAGAGCGCCTGGGCGCGGGCGATGTGGCTGGTCAACAGCGGACGCAGCGACTCGGGCAGGCTCCGGGCCGGGGCGCGCACGCCCGACTCGTCGATCAGGCCGCGCTGGCGCAGGCACTCCTTACGGATGGCCAGGGCGATCCCCACCTGCTGTTCGAAGGTGATGAGAGGCAGGTACTCCAGCAGAGCGGCGCGACTGCGGCCCGGGTCGGCGGGGTCCCAGGCCCCGACACACGCCACCAGGGCCTCGGGGTAGGAGAAACCCGTCATCGCGCCCGCCGCCCCGCAGGCGAGTTCGTCGAGGAGGTTGATCCCGCCGAGCCCGCCGAAGACGGGCACGTCGCACCGGGCCGTCAGCTCCGCGACGGCGGCGGGGGTCGGCGGCGCCTCGGCCTTGACCGCGCTGACGAAGGGCGTCCGCGCCACGAGGTCGCCGAGCACCGCGGAGGAGATCCGGACACCGCTCACGACGGGGTAGTCCTGGACCACCAGATCGGCGCCGGTGGCCTCGTGCACGGCGTTCAGGTGGGCTCCGAGCACCTCCGGGTCGGCGCTGTTGACCTGGACCATGGCGCCCGCGAGCCGGTCGCCGACCAGTTCGACGGCCAGCGCCGCCTCCTCGATGGTCGGTGCGGTGCCCAGCCCCGTGCAGCCCACGACCAACGGCAGGTCGGTGGCGGCCAGGACGGTCTCCAGGACCAGTCGGCGCTCCTGCCGGCTGAGCTGCGCGGCCTCGCCGAACACCCCCAGCACGGTGAACCCGGTGACCCCGGCACCCTCGGCGTGCTCGACCAACCGCCTGATGCCCGCCGTGTCGACCTCCAGGGCCCCGCCCCGGAACGGCGTGGCCAGCACGCCCCACACACCGGCTCTCATCAGGTCACCCATGGTCCACTCCCGTTCGTCCGCGTCGGCGCACCAGACTCGCACAGCACCCCGGGCGGACCTCCGCCCGGGGTGGCGTCACCACGCGGAGCGCGGCGGGCGACTACCGAGGGTGCGGCCCCTGGCCCCAGGAACCGTCCTGCTGCTGTTGCCCGTGGGACTGCGGCGGATGCTGCGGAGACTGCTGGTGAGGGTGGTATCCCTGATGTCCGTAATGTCCCTGGTAATCCTGGTGTCCGTAGCCCGTCTGGGGGTGGTGGGCTGCGTACGGCTGCCCCGCGTACTCCCCTCTGGCGATCTGCCTGTGGACCGTGAAGAACCAGACGGACATCGGCCGGTGCAGGAGGACCAAGCCGGTGATCGCCAGCGGGATGAGGAGCAGCGCCATGAGACTGTTCCCGCCCAGGAACATCAACGACTGGAAGACGATCTGGACGATGAGCAGCACCTTGACCATCATGCGCGCCCACGGGCGCCCGCGTGTCATGGGGGTGGCGGCCACGGCCAGGAGCAGGCCGGGGAGAGCGCGGGGGAGGGTGTAGCCGAACGCGTAGGCGGGGGAGCCCCCGACCATCGCCGCCACGAACATGGAGAAGGCGACCAGGAGCGAGGAGAGACCGACGGCGATCCAGAGGGTCACGGCCAGTCCGCGCACCGGTCCGGGCGGCCGCCCCAGGTCGGTGATCGGACCCGGCGGGGAGAAGGGAGGGTGCATCTTTGCCTCTGCGAAGGGGGAAGGGGTGCGGGAGACCGCTCGGCGAGGAGTCTCGCCACGGGCGTGCGCCGGGCCCCGGAGCGGTGGTCTCCACGGGGCCGGATCTCCTTGGCGAAGCCTAGCGCCCACGGAGCGCATCCGCCTCCCGGAGATCTGGCCGCATGTGGCCCCGGAGCCGTCTCCCGCGCGCCCGTCGGGACGGAGCGAAAGCGCCTCGCGCCAGGCCCGTGCACGAAAGCGGGGACCGGGCCGAAGACGACCGGTGTTGAACCCCCGGCGCGGAGGGCAGGAATCCCCTATGCAGACCCCCCGGACCACTGACACGGACCACCTCCTCGCACGGCTGGACCACTTCGACCGCGGCCCCTTCGCTCGCGGACTCCGCGCGCGGGTGCGAGCCCTGTTGCGCTGCGACCCCGGCGACACGGTCGTCGACGTCGGCTGTGGCGGTGGCCTGGCCGTGGCCGAGCTCGCCGCTGAGGGCGTGCGCGCCGTGGGCGTCGACCTCGACCAGCGGATGCTCGACGTCGCGCGGGCACGCCACCCCGGGGCGGACTACCGATCGGGCGACGCCTACGCCCTTCCTCTCGCGGACGCCAGTGCCCAGGGCTATCGGGCGGAGAAGGTCTACCACTCACTGCACGACCCCGCCCGCGCGCTGGTGGAGGCGCGCCGGGTCCTGGCGCCCGGCGGCCGCGTCGTCCTCACCGGCCAGGACTGGGACGCCTACATGGTGGACGCGGACGAACCGGAGGTCACCCGAGCCGTTCTCCGGTCCTACGCGGACCGGATGCCCGACCCCCGCGCGCCCCGACGGCAGCGGGCGCTACTGCTCGACGCGGGGTTCACCCGCGTCGCGGTGGAGGGGAGCGTGCTCGCGTTCACGGACGCGGAGGTCCTGCCGATGCTCACGGCCATGGCCGAGGCGGCGGAGCAGGCAGGCGCGATCACCGACCGGCAGGCCGCGTCGTGGGTCGGGGACCAGCGCGAACGGGCCAGGACGGGGAGACTCTTCGCCGCTGTCCCCTTCATCGTGGTCAGCGCCGTCCGGCCCTGAACCGGGCCCCGTCCCCGGACGTACGCACGCTCCACCGGGAGGCTCATACCTGGCGTTCCCTGCGCACGATCGCTCGCACACCCCGGGGCTGGAGGGCCAGCGCCGGGTGCGGCCGGACGGCCCGCGGATCGACGAGCTCCAGCCGTACGCGCGCACGCAGCTCCCTGGCGATGACCTCCGTCTCGCGCAGGGCCATCGACGCCCCCACACACCCCCTCGGCCCCGCCCCGAACGGGAAGTAGGCGTTGCGGTGGGCCGGACCACGACCGAACCAACGTTCGGGACGGAACTCCTCCGGGTCCGGGAACCATCGCACGTCGCGGTGGGTGACCCACTGGCTGAGCCCCAGGACCGTCCTGGGTGGAAGTACGTACCCGCCCGCCTCGAAGGGGCGCACGGTCTCGCGGCTGATGACCCAGGCAGGCGGGTACAGGCGCAGGGACTCCTTGGCCGCCGCGAGGGCGTAGCCGTCGTCCGCCATCCGCCCGTCGGCCGAGCCGTGTTCGCCCAAGGCGAAGAAGAGCCAAGTGAGGGCATCGGCCGTGGTCTCGTAGCCCGACATCAGCAGGGTGGCGAGCTCGTCTCTGACCTCTTCGAACGGGGGGTCGTCGGACAGCAACCGGTCAAGCGCCGTATCCCCGCCCTTGGGCCGGTGCTCGCGGATCAGCGCCGCCAGCGCCGTGTCGAGCGTCCGCAGGGACCGGCGGAGCTTCCGGTTCACGCGCGTCGGTACCCAGGCCGGCAGGCGCGGCTGGGAGGTCAGCCGCATGATCGCGGCCACGGCGGCGGCCAGGTCCTCCCCCCGTTCACCGAGTTCGCGTCCGGCGATGTGCTCGGCACCGATCCGCATGGCCAGCAGCGACATCTCCCGGTGCACGTCGACGACCTGCCCGTCGGTCCAGGCGTCCACGGTACGGGCGACCCCCTCCCGGGCCGCGCGTTCCAGGTGTCCCAGACGGTCGCTGCGGAAGGCCGGCCGGAGTCGGGCGCGCTTGCGTTCCCAGTCCGCGCCCTCGCTGTTCATCATGGCGAGAGGGAATCCGGTGGGCCCGCGCCGTACCGCCTCGCTGACCTTGACGACGTTCCCGCCCCGGTCCGTCAGAACCCGGTGGACGTCGTCGGGGTGGGCCAGGAGCACGTTGGTCGGGGTGAGGGAGACGACGTCGCCGTACTCGCGGGCCGCCCGGGTGAGGAAGGCGAGAGGGTCGAGTGCGAAGTCCGCCACGTTGGAGGTGCCGCGTCCGCCGTGGGGGCCGGGCGGGGCCGGGTGCGTGGCCGTCACCGCGTGAGGTCCGTTCCGGGAGGGGGCCCGTACCCCCGGCAGGGGTGTACGGGCCCGAAGCGCGATGAAATACCGACGCCCTTAGAGCTCATCTCAAAAGCCATCGGCATGCTTGGCCAGGTGCTTGTAGCAGATGAGGATGCAGGCGATGCCGAGCATGGCCAGGAAGGTGGAGGCC